>JBDSEE010000205.1:0-93796 GCA_039920245.1 Ferruginibacter sp. | reverse complement strand
GCCGTGCAGGTATAAAATCAATTATCGTTATTAAAAAAATGAATGCAGAGGGAACTAAAACTATTGATGATGGCGTTCTGGTTTATGATGGTCATGAAAATGATCCAACCATTGAAGGGCCGAAGATTTATAAACGCAATAATTACTATTACATTTTTGCTCCTGCAGGCGGCGTAAGTACTGGCTGGCAAACAGTATTGCGGTCAAAAAATATTTATGGGCCTTATGAAAGAAAAGTTGTGATGGACCAGGGTTCAACAACCATCAACGGGCCACACCAGGGCGCATGGGTTACAACTCAAACTGGTGAAGACTGGTTCATACATTTCCAGGATAAAGGTGCTTATGGCAGGGTTGTTCACCTGCAACCCATGAAATGGATTAATGACTGGCCGCTGATTGGCGTAGATAAAAAAGGAACAGGCATTGGAGAACCTGTTATCAATTTTAAAAAACCAAGAGTTGGTAAAATTTTTTCAGTCCTTACACCCGCTGAATCTGATGAGTTCGATGAAAATACGCTTGGATTACAATGGCAATGGCAGGCAAATCCAAAACCGTACTGGCATTTTTTATCCCGAGGAAAACTAAGGCTCTACTCGGCTCAACTCCCCGACAGTATCAATAATTATTGGAATGTTCCAAATCTTTTAATGCAAAAATTTCCTGCAGAAGAATTTATGGCAACAACGAAACTGTCTTTTAAACCCAGGCTGGATGGAGAAAGAGCTGGGTTGATTGTCTTTGGTACAGACTACGCATATGTTAGCCTTGTAAAAAAAACTGACGGGAATTATATATCATTTAGTATTTGCAAAGCAGCCGATAAGGGAAATAATGAAATTATAACTGATGCAGAGAAAATAATTTCTGCAGATATTTTTCTACGTGTAACAGTTAGACAGAATGCCATTTGTGAATTCAGTTATAGTAATGATGGAAATAATTTTAAACCTATTGGTGAAAAACTAAAAGCAAAGCCAGGCAAGTGGGTGGGTGCTAAGGTTGGTTTGTTTTGTACTAGAACTACTAAAACCAATGATGCAGGAAATGCTGATGTGGATTGGTTTAAAATAGAAGTAGTAAAATGATTTTTTAAATTATGCGTATAAAACTTTTTTAATGAAAAAAACACTTTCAATTTTTATGATCTTGATGTCAACCTTGCCTGCACTTCATGCACAAAGCAAAAATGAAACTGCTGTTGCAAATGCTGTTGAGCAATTGCGCAAAGCAATGGTTGATGCTGATTCAATAGTCCTTGATAAAATAATATCGCCTGGCTTGAGCTATGGCCATTCGCATGGGCAGGTTGAGGATAAACCGACATTCATTGCCAAGATCATTTCCGGCAAATCTGATTTTGTTACCCTGGACCTCACAGAACAAACAATTTCTGTGAATCACAACACGGCAATTGTCCGTCATATTCTGGATGCAAAGACAAATGATTCTGGCAAGCCCTCAGAAGTTCATCTTAAAGTTTTACTTGTTTTCCACAAAGAACGTGGGCAGTGGAAATTGCTTGCAAGACAGGCAGTAAAACCTTCCTGAGAAAATGGACAGAGCAGCAATCGTTCCCGGTAACGATTGCGTAAATAAAACGCAGTATTGAGAAGGTTTTAAGGGCTATAAAGGTTAAAATTGTAAGACGATTCAACTTAACTGCCTCATGTGGGCTTGTATATGAAAAAAACATTCAGCTACCTGGTTATTGCTATTCTCAACTTGCATGCTTTTGGGCAATCATTTAAAGTTCCCCAAGTGAAAACTGTTGCATTTAAAAAAGATAGTTTCAATATCATTTCGTATGGTGCCAAAGCTGATGGCATTGCATTAAATACAGTTTTTATAAATAAGGCTATTGATGAATGTAATAAAAAAGGTGGTGGAGTAGTAGTAATTCCCACCGGTCTCTGGATCACAGGTCCGCTCGTTTTAAAATCCAATGTAAACCTTCATTTGCAACGAAATGCTGTATTGCAATTCACAACTGACCTTGCCCAATATAAGCTCGTTGAATCCAATTGGGAAGGTTATCCTTCTGCAAGAAACCAATCACCGATCTCTGCTACCAATGCAACTAATATTGCCATCACTGGTTATGGGATTATAGATGGAAATGGTGATGCTTGGCGAATGGTAAAGAAAGATAAGCTCACTTCCACGCAATGGAAAAACAAATTGGCTAGCGGTGGCGTTGAAGAAAAAGGAACTTGGTATCCTTCGCAATCATCGTTAAAGGGATCCAAAACAGAAAACCCTGGAGTCTTGCTTAATGGAAAAATCCTGAATGATTACCAGGAAATAAAAGATTTTCTTCGGCCAAACCTGGTCGTACTAACGCTTTGCGACAGAGTATTATTGGAAGGTGTAACTTTTCAGAATTCAGCTGCATGGTGCCTTCATCCTTTGATGAGCACCAATCTTATCGTAAGAAATATTTCTGTGAAAAATCCCTGGTATGCACAAAACGGTGATGGCATTGATGTAGAAAGCTGTAGTAATATAATTATTGAAAACAGTGTGTTTGATGTAGGCGACGATGGTATATGTATCAAAAGCGGAAGAGATGCTGAAGGACGCAAAAGAGCCATGCCAACCAAAGATATTATTGTTAGAAATTGTACTGTATATCATGCACACGGTGGTTTCGTTATAGGAAGTGAGATGAGCGGCGGTGCAAATAATATCTCTGTCAGTAATTGCAGTTTCATTGGCACTGATATAGGCCTTCGTTTTAAAACCACGAGGGGGCGTGGCGGCATCGTTGAAAATATTTTTGTAGATGGAATTACAATGAAAGATATAGCTGGTGAAGCCATTTTATTTGATATGTATTATGCCGCTAAAGACCCGATACCACTTGCCGGGGAACAAAGAACAGCACCTGTGGTGGAATTCAAACCTGTAAATGAAACTACACCACAGTTCAGGAATTTCTTTATAAAGAATATTGTGTGTACAGGAGCCGACAAAGCAATCTTCATCAGGGGATTACCTGAAATGAATATTCATGCGATCAGCCTGGATAATGTTATCATTTCATCTGATAAAGGAATTGATATCAGTGAAGCTTTTGATGTAACTCTTAAGAATGTAAAAGTTTACCCAACAAATAAATCTGCAATAGTAGATGTGTTGAACAGTTACAATATTATTTTCAATAAATTAAGTACTGTCGAAAATCCACAATCATTTATTCGGATTGGTGGTGACCGTTCTAAAAATATCCAATGGATCAAAAGCCCTGCGATCAGCAGTGATGAAAAAGCGGTATTTGAATTTGGTGCCACACAAAAAGCTCTTATTATTCACCCATGAAAAAATTAATCTTTATATCTATATTTTTTTGCAGAACTGGTTTCTTATTCGCTCAAAAGCCTTTGAGCCAGGCGGTTGCAGCTACCGCCATGCAAATTTGGAAAGATTCTTTTGCACTTGATGGAAAACCAGTTAAATGGACCTATGACCAGGGTGTTATCCTGGAAGGTATTGAAGCCATTTGGAAACAAACAGCTAATCCACTTTATTTTAATTATATAAAACAAAGCATGGATTTTTTTGTAGGAGAAGATGGCAGTATTAAAACATACAAACAGGAAGACCATAATATAGACAATATAAAAAATGGCAGGGCCTTACTTACCCTGTTCCGGGTTACGGGTAATAAAAAATACTGGACAGCGGCTACAACTTTGCGTGAGCAGTTACGCACACAACCTCGTACAACGGAGGGCGGATTTTGGCACAAGAAAGTTTATCCATACCAGATGTGGCTTGATGGGTTGTATATGGGAGAGCCCTTCTATTCGGAGTATGCAATGCTCGCCCATGACGACAGCGCATTCAACGACATTGTAAACCAATTCACCTGGATGGAGAACCATTCAAGAGATACAAAATCAGGTTTGTTATATCACGGCTGGGACGAAACAAAACAAGAAAAATGGGCGGAAAAAAACACTGGTCGTTCGCCGCAATTTTGGGCCAGGGCTATGGGTTGGTATGCTATGGCGCTGGTAGATGTGCTGGAAAACTTTCCAGCAGATCATCCAAAAAGAAAAGACCTCATTGAAATATTAAAGCGAACTACAAATGCTATAGAAAAGGTACAGGATAAAAAAACCGGGGCATGGTTTGATATATTGGATAAACCTTCCGAATCAAAAAATTATATTGAGGCCTCGGCAAGCAGCATGTTTGTTTATGCCATTGCAAAAGGTGCACGACTGGGTTATATTCCTGCAGGAAAAATTGCCATTGCTAAAAAAGGGTGGGTAGGAATTGAAAAATATTTTATAAAGAATGAAAATGGACAAACCAACCTTTATGGTACGGTAAAAGTTTCCGGCCTCGGCGGAAAGCCTTACAGGGATGGAAGTTTAGGGTACTACCTTTCTGAACCCGTAATTGTAAATGATCCCAAAGGTGTGGGTGCTTTTTTGAAAGCTGCGGTAGAAATGGAAATGCTTCAAACGATACCTGTAGGTAAGGCAAAAACAGTTTTACTTGATTATTATTTTAACCATGAAACGCAAAAGGATATTACAGGCGCTACTGTTCAATTTCATTATATCTGGGAGCAGATGGACAACGGCGGCTATTCCTTGCTGGGAAATGTTTTTAATAAATATGGGGTGCAAACAAAGCGGCTTACCGAAGGCGTAACAAAAGAAAAACTAAAGGGAGCCGATATTTATTTCATCATTGACCCCGACTGGCCTAAAGAAAATAAAAATCCTAACTATATTTTACCGGAAAATATAGATGCTATTTACGACTGGGTAAAAGAAGGTGGCGTATTGATGCTATTTGCAAATGATAGCAACAATGTAGAGTTTACAAGATATAACCAACTAGCAGGAAAATTTGGCATTCATTTTAATGAAAATTATCGCAACATGGTGAAGGGCGATGAATATGCAACAGGAACTTTTAACATTGCGGCTAACCAGGAGATATTCAGGACAGCCAAAAAGATATACCTTAAAGAGATCTGTACACTCAGCCTTAAAAGCCCCGCCCGCTCTATTCTAACGGATAAAGGAGATGTGATAATGGCTATATCGAAAGTTGGCAAGGGAACCGTGTTTGCCGTGGGTGATCCATGGTTGTATAACGAATATCTTGATGGAAGGAAGATACCGAGGGAACTTGAAAATTATAAAGCAGCCGAAGACCTGGTGCAATGGCTTATTAAACAAACAAAAAAATAAGGATTGAAAAAACTGTTCCCCATATTATTCTTATTTGTTGTTTCTGTAATTCAATTACAGGCCCAGCAAACCAGGAAAATCATTGTGGCCAAAACTGGAAAGGCAGATTATAATTCAATTCAGGCAGCTATCAATAGTCTTCCTGATTCTCCAGTAACTGCTAGTGTAATATTTATACGCAATGGAATTTATCACGAAAAGATCTACGTGGAAAAACATAACATCATTCTTGAAGGAGAAGACAGGGATAAAACAATCATCACAGAATCCATTGCAAGAGATGTATGGCGATGCCTGCATAATGAAGACTGGGGCGTAGCTACGTTAAATGTAGATGGCAATGATATCAGCCTTAAAAATCTTACCATCATAAATAATTATGGTTTTAAAAATAAAGATGCAAGAACTATTTTTTGCAAATCAGATTCTACGCACCAAAAAGTGATAAGGAATAATGGCCACCAGATGGCCATTCGTACGATGAATGCTACAAGGCTAAAGGCGATCAATTGCCATTTCAAAGCATTCGGCGGAGATACAGTAAGCCCATGGAATGTAGAAGATGGCTTATTCTATTTTAAAAACTGCATCATGGAAGGTGGCGTAGATTTTTATTGCCCAAGGGGATGGGCATGGGCTGAAGGATGCAGGTTCATTGCACATAATGGCGAGGCATCAATCTGGCATGACGGGTCCAAATATGAAGATTCCAAAACTGTTTTAATGAACTGTGTTTTTGAAGGATATGACGGCTTTAAACTTGGGCGATATCACAGGGATGCACAATTTTACCTCGTCAACTGCAGTTTTGCTGCAAACATGGCTGACAAAGCTATTTACAGGGTTCCTACAAACAATGTGATTCAATGGGGCGAAAGGATCTATTATTTCAATTGCCACAAAAAGAATGGTGACTTTAATTGGTTTGCTGATAATCTTGCAACCGCAAAAGGCAATATATCAGCATCAAACATAAATATCAAATGGATATTTAATAACCGCTGGAACCCTCTTGTAAACTGACCCACATGAAATTATCAAAAACAACAATACAAAAAATAATTCCTGGCAAGGATCTGAATGTGCCGCCTGCTTCTGTAATAAATTTACCTGAGAAAGTCTTGCAGTTTGGAACCGGTGTCTTATTAAAAGGCTTACCTGATTTCCTTATCCATCAAGCAAATCTTAAAGGAAAGTTTAATGGAAGTATTGTAATGGTGAAATCAACCGGCAACGGAAGTACAGAAAATTTAACCAAACAAGACTGTCTTTATACCGTATGTGTGAGAGGCGTAAAAGAAGGAAAAAAAATATCAGAAGATCACATCATTTCATCTGTTAACCGAATTATTTCTGCATCATCAAACTGGGATACTGTATTAGAATGTGCGGCCAATCCTGCGATGCAGGTGATCATATCCAATACAACTGAGGTTGGGATCACCCTTGTAAAAGATAATATTCATAGTAGCCCACCGATATCCTTTCCCGGTAAACTGCTTGCTTTTTTATACCAGCGTTTTAAATTATTTGATGGCGATGTTGATAGAGGAATAGTCATAATTCCAACAGAATTAATACCGGATAACGCTGATAAATTGTTATCCATTGTGTTGGAACTCGCACACCAAAATGGATTAGAGATCGCATTTATTGACTGGCTGGAAAATGCAAATGAGTTTTGTAATTCACTTGTAGATAGAATTGTGCCGGGCATAATATCTGGATCGGAAAGATCCCGGATCGAAGAAAAATATGGTTATACAGATGAAAGCATGATCATGAGCGAGCATTATGCTTTGTGGGCAATAGAATCTTCATCAGATAAAGTAAAAAACATTTTGTCATTTGCAGATACAGCCGAAGGTGTAATTATTTCTGCGGACATTAATAAATTCAGGGAACTAAAATTGCGCTTGCTGAATGCGGCTCATAGTTTCAGCGCAGGACTGGCTGTGCTTTTGGGATATGATACAGTAAAACATGCCATGGATAATATCCTGTTTGAAACCTTTCTGAATAAGCTGATGGTCAATGAAATTATTCCCTGTATTGTAAATGGAAGCATTAAGGAAGAAGAAGCAAAAGATTTTGCAAACGAAGTACTTGACCGTTTTCGGAATGAATATATAGAGCACAAATGGATAAGCATTACCATACAGTATTCATCCAAAATGTATATGCGTACGGTAGAGCTTATTGAAAAATATAACGTTCGATATGAGCAACCAGCTCCTCTCATGGCGCTTGGAATGGCTGCACATATCCTGTTCATGAAATCTACATCTTCCGGGAATTCATTTTCTGGTTTCGCCAATGGGCATTCTTATACGATTACAGATAATACTGCGGCCTTTTATGCAGATGCATGGAAAACCGGAACAATTTCAATCGTTGTAAAATCAGTTTTGAAGAATACTGAACTCTGGGGCATAGATTTGTGCAGCCTGCCCGGATTTGAAAATGAAGTGACTCATTGGTTGGATGCATTGACAGAAAAAGGACCGGTGGCTGCAATGGAATTAGCTGCGGCCTCAAAAAAGGTTTTAGTAAATGAAAAATAAAGTTTTAAAAATAAATCCGGCAGACAATGTAATGGTTGCATTACAAAATCTTGAAAAGGGAGAATCTCTTTTACAGGAAGATACCCGTGTTGAACTCATTGAAAATATTCCAGCCAAACATAAATTTTATTTGCAAGACATGGCACCAGGAGACACCGTTACTATGTATGGTGTAATGGTAGGTAAAATTCAAATCCCAGTAACGGCAGGTAGTCGCATGACTACTGAAAATCTCATGCATGCATCGCAACATTATTATTACCGCAAAGTTGATTTTAAGTGGCAGCCACCAGATATAAGCCGTTTTTCAGGACGTACATTCAATGGATATCGTCGCAGTGATGGAAGGGTAGGCACCGCAAACTACTGGCTTTTTATTCCCACTGTATTTTGTGAGAACCGCAATCTTGAAGTTATAAAGGAAGCCTTGCACCAGGAACTTGGTTATGCCGTTACAGATAAATACAAGCAGTATACACATCAGCTACTTGATGCATATACACATGGCAAAGATATAAGCCAGCTTTCTCTTGAACCCTCTCTTATCAAAGGTTCGGCCAGGGTATTTAAAAATATAGATGGCATTAAATTTTTAAATCACCAGGGAGGATGCGGCGGAATAAGACAGGATGCTGCTGTACTTGGAAAATTATTAGCTGCATATGCCAATCATCCAAATGTAGCAGGTGTTACCGTTCTAAGCCTTGGTTGCCAGAATCTTCAACTGAGTGATTTTATTGATGATGTAAAAGCAATCAATCCGCAGTTTGATAAACCTATGTTCATATTTGAGCAACAACAATCTCAAAGCGAAGAGCAGTTGATCAGTGATGCAATTAAAAAAACATTTGAAGGATTAATAGAAGCAAATAAACTTGAAAGAACCCCGGCAACACTTGATAAACTTTGTGTTGGCGTAAAATGTGGTGGAAGTGATGGTTTCAGTGGTATCTCCGCAAACCCTTCTGTGGGTTATTGTTCCGACCTATTGGTTGCGTTGGGCGCAAAAGTTTTACTTGCAGAATTTCCGGAGCTATGTGGTGTTGAACAAAACCTAATTGATAGGACCATAGAAAAATCATCTGCAGAAAAATTCATTCAACTCATGCATCGGTATGAAGAAACTGTTACCCATGCAGGTAGTAGCTTCAGTATGAACCCTTCACCGGGAAATATAAAAGACGGGCTGATAACTGACGCCATGAAGAGTGCAGGCGCTGCCAGGAAAGGCGGCACATCGCCTGTTGTAGATGTGCTAGATTACACCGAACAAGCTACAAAGCCAGGGTTAAATCTTGTATGTACTCCCGGCAATGATGTAGAAGCTACAACGGGTAAAGCGGCATCCGGTGCCACGTTGATATTGTTTACTACCGGCCTTGGTACACCAACCGGCAATCCTGTATGCCCTACTATTAAAGTTTCAACCAATAGTAACCTTACTAAAAGAATGAATGATATAATCGATATAGATTGCGGGTCAGTGATTGAAGGAGAAAAAACAATTGAACAAATGGGCGAAGAAATACTGGATTATTGCATAAAAGCAGCGAGTGGTGAATTAATACCAAAAGCAGTTTTACTGAACCAGGATGATTTTATTCCATGGAAAAGAGGAGTGAGTTTGTAAGGCTTCCAAAGTTCAAGAAGTTTAAATATTTAATCGGCTTGCACAACTGATGAATTGGGAATTAAAAAAACATTACTAATGACCTATTGATTCAATGACCCAATGATTTTTAAGAACTAACGAATTATAAATAAGCCAGGCAATATGAAATCTTTTTTAGGAAAAAATTTTTTACTCAATAGCAGCGCAGCGCAGGAGCTCTATTATGATTATGCTAAAGACATGCCGATCATCGACTATCATTGTCACCTTCCGCCCCAGCCGATAGCAGATGATATCAATTTTAATAACCTTACCGAAGTATGGCTTAATGGTGATCATTATAAATGGAGGGCCATGCGTGCCAATGGCGTAGATGAAAGATATATTACCGGTAACGCAACTCCCAAAGAGAAGTTTATGAAATGGGCTGAAACAGTCCCTTACACTTTACGTAATCCTCTTTATCACTGGACGCACCTGGAACTTCAGCGATACTTCGACATAGAAGATATCCTTGATGAAAGGTCTGCGGAAAAAATATATGATGCCTGCAGTGAGAAACTTCAGAAGAAAAGCTACAGCGTACAAAACCTGCTGCGCAAAATGAATGTACATACTGTTTGCACAACGGACGATCCGGTTGATAGCCTGGAGCATCACCAGAAAATAAAATCAGAAGGTTTAGAAATACCCATCAGGCCAGCATTCAGGCCCGATGCTGCCATGAATGTGGATGATGCTATCGGCTTTAATAATTATATTTCAAAGCTTGAGGCTGCTTCAAATATTTCTATAAACAATTTTAGTTCCTACATACATGCGTTGAAAAGTCGTCATGACTATTTTGCTGCTAATGGCTGCAGTGTTTCTGATCATGGGCTGGAAGAAATGTATGCAGAAGATTATACGGATGCTGAAATAAGCCAGTCATTTGATAAAATAAGAACTGGCAATAATTTAAGTAAGGAAGAAAATGTAAAATTCAAATCGGCGATGTTGGTAACATTTGCCGAATGGGACCATGAAAAAAACTGGGTGCAGCAATATCATCTTGGAGCTATTCGCAACAACAACAGCCGCATGTTTCAATCACTTGGTGCTGATACAGGATGGGATTCTATCGGAACTTTTTCCCATGCAAAGTCTCTTTCTAAATTTTTAAATCGCCTGGATGCTGAGAATAAACTTACCAAAACCATCATCTACAATTTAAATCCTGCAGACAATGAATTGATGGCTACAATGATTGGGAATTTTAATGATGGTTCTGTAGAAGGTAAAATTCAATGGGGCTCTGCCTGGTGGTTTTTAGATCAGAAAGATGGAATGACAAAACAAATAAATGCATTATCCAACATGGGCCTGCTAAGTAAATTTGTTGGCATGCTTACCGATTCACGCAGCTTTCTTTCATATCCACGACATGAATATTTCCGTCGCATTTTATGCAATCTTTTTGGAGATGAAATAGAGAATGGTGAATTGCCAAATGACATTAAATGGACTGGTAAAATTATACAGGATATATGTTTTTATAACGCAGAGAAATATTTTAACTGGAAATAAAAATTTAAGCGGCAATCGTTATCGTTACCGGTAACGATGCTGGTAATTTATGCAACCGGATTTTTCAATTGCGTTTTTTCATTGTGTATTATAAGAATCAAAAAATAAATAAAAGAATATGTCAAAAAAAGTTGTAACCCTTGGGGAAATAATGTTGCGATTATCAACACCGGATTTTAAAAGATTTGTGCAGGCTGATTTTTTTGATGTTACCTATGGCGGTGGCGAAGCCAATGTAGCAGCGGCTTTATGTAACTATGGTCTTAACGGAACATTTGTCACCAAGGTACCGAACAATCCTATCGGTCAGTCTGCAATCAACCATGTTCGCCGTTATGGAGTAGATACACAATTTATTGTAAGAGGCGGAGACAGGCTTGGAATATATTTCCTGGAGACGGGCGCTTCTATGCGTGCATCACAGGTTGTGTATGACCGTGCCGGTGCTTCTATTGCTGATGTGGATGCAAGTGAATTTGATTTTGATAAA
Source organism: Ferruginibacter sp. (assembly GCA_039920245.1). Taxonomy (GTDB): domain Bacteria; phylum Bacteroidota; class Bacteroidia; order Chitinophagales; family Chitinophagaceae; genus Ferruginibacter. The sequence goes on along the minus strand of JBDSEE010000205.1, from coordinate 82,345 downwards.
ATATTGGAAGGTGCTGATTGGTTCCATACCACAGGTATTACACCTGCCCTGAGCGATAAAGCTGCCGCACTTACAGAAGCTGCTTTGAAAGCTGCAAAAGCAAAAGGCATTACCACAAGTATTGATCTTAATTACCGTAAAAAATTATGGAGCAAAGAAAAGGCAAGAGAAGTAATGACAAAACTTTGCCAGTATGTAGATGTATGCATCGGTAACGAAGAAGACGCTGATACAACGCTTGGTTTTAAAGCAACAGACACTGATGTAACTAAAGGCGAATTAAATCTTGAGGGTTTCAAAGATGTGTTCAAACAAATGAAGGAGAAATTTGGATTCAAATACATAGCATCCTCATTGCGTGAAAGCCATAGTGCTAGCGATAATGGATGGAGTGCTCTTGTGTATGATGGAAATGAATTTTACCATACAAAAAAATATAATGTAAGGATAGTAGACCGTGTTGGTAGTGGCGATTCATTTGCAAGTGGATTTATTTACGGGCTTGTAACGGGAATGCCAATGCCCGAAGCTGCGGAGTTTGGTGTGGCTGCAAGTGCATTAAAGCATACCATTCCCGGCGATTTAAATCATGCTACTTTAAGCGATGTAAAAGAATTGATGAAGGGTGATGGAAGTGGAAGGGTACAGAGATAAGACTACATTCTATCCTCTCCCAGAGGGGAAGGGAAAGTACATCAAAATATCTATTGGTTCATTCGTGTAATTCGTTAAAATTCGTGTAATAAATATTTATGATTATAGATACCATCCAAAACGCTTCAAAATATTTTTCTATTCATCCCTTGTTTGCAAAAGCATTTCAATACATCAGTGATACTAACATGGACAGCATTGAAATGGGCAAGTATGAGATTGATGCTGATTATCTCAGGGCTATATTTTCAAATAAGACCGGCGTAACAGCCGAAGCTTCCACAGCAAAATTTGAATGTCACGATAAACATATTGACATACAGCTTTGTATAAAAGGCAACGAACAGTTTGGATGGAAGCCGAGAGAAAATTGCAAAAACAAAAATGGTGGCTACAATGAAGAGAAGGATGTGCAATTATACAGCGATGCACCTGACATGTTCTTTCAATTAACTGATGGGCAGTTTGCGATTTTCTTTCCTGAAGATGTGCATGCGCCTATGATTGGAAATGAAGAAATAAAAAAATTGGTAATCAAAGTAAAAATTTAAGCAATGAGCAAGATACAGGATTGTACAAACTTAATATTAGAACAAGGAATGCTTCCGCTTTATTTTAATCCAGACGAAACGGTAAGCATCGAAGTATTAAGAGCAATTTACAAAGCAGGTGTTAAGGCGGTAGAATATACCAACCGGGGAGAAGCCGCTTTAAAAAATTTTACGAGGATGGTTGATGTAAGAAATGACGAAATGCCCGGTTTGTCTCTGGGTGTGGGCACCATTAAAAATCTTGAGCAGGCGCACGAGTATTTAAATGCTGGCGCAGATTTTTTAGTAAGCCCGGGATTTGTAAAAGAAGTTGCAGACTATGCAGTAACTAATGACATTTTTTATGCACCCGGATGCATGACACCTTCAGAGATCATTGCTGCAGAAAATGCAGGCATAAAATTTATAAAACTTTTTCCCGGTAATATGCTAGGGCCAGAATTTTTAAGCGGCATTAACGATATCTTTCCAAAACTATTATTTATGCCAACAGGCGGCGTAGATACAACCAGAGAAAATATCGAAGGCTGGTTCAAGGCGGGAGTATGTGCAGTGGGAATGGGAAGTAAACTTATCAGCAAAAAATTTATGGAACAAAAAGATTATGCTACAATAGAATCTTCTTCACGTGAAGTATTGGTCCTTGTACAAAGCATTAAAAATAACAAATGATAACTAAGAATCTGATTGGAAAATACAGGTGGACTATTTGCGCCCTTTTATTTTTTGCCACAACCATCAATTATCTGGATCGGCAGGTGTTAAGCCTTCTTGCTCCTGACCTGTCACTGGAATTTGGATGGTCCAATACAGATTATGCCAACATCACTGCAGTCTTCCAGTTTGCTTACGCCATTTCCATGTTATTTGCCGGCAGGATCATTGACAAACTGGGAACTAAGAGAGGCTTTTCACTTGCAATAATTATATGGTCTCTTGCCGCTATAATGCATGCATATGCCATTGAGATTGGGTCTGCATTTTCGGGTGTCTTTGCATCAGTAGGATTAGTAATTCCAATTTCAATTTTGGGATTTATGATCAGCCGTGCAATGCTTGCATTTGGTGAAGCTGGTAATTTTCCTGCCGCAATAAAAGCTACCGCAGAATATTTTCCAAAAAAAGAAAGATCATTTGCTACGGGTATATTTAACTCTGGTGCCAATGTGGGTGCTATTCTTGCACCACTTACTGTGCCTTGGATAGCTTTACATTGGGGCTGGCAAACTGCTTTTGTTTTAGTGGGAGCCTTTGGTTTTTTATGGTTTATTTTCTGGATGATCTTTTACAATAAACCAGACCAGCAAAAAAGATTATCAAAAGCAGAATTAAATTATATTAATTCAGATGCAGAGAGTGTGGTACTTGTTACAGAAAAGGTTGAGAAAGTAAAATGGACAAAACTTTTAGGCTATAAACAAACATGGGCATTTGTATTTGGTAAATTTATGACCGATGGTGTATGGTGGTTCTTTTTATTCTGGCTACCAAAATATTTAGAGGCGCAATACGGCATGGTAAAGACGGAGATTATGTTACCACTAGCGGTATTGTATAGTATGACAATGGTTGGCAGCATTGGTGGAGGATGGTTTCCCACTTACTTTATGAACAAAGGATATAACGCCTATGACGGTCGTATGAAAGCAATGTTGGTAATAGCCATTTTCCCATTAGTAGTCTTACTGGCACAACCTCTTGGATATATTAGTTTCTGGGTTCCGGTGATTCTTATTGGTATTGGCGCATCTGCGCACCAGGCATGGTCTGCAAATATTTTTACAACCGTATCTGATATGTTTCCTAAAAAAGCAATTGGTTCTGTAATTGGTATTGGTGGTATGGCCGGCGGCCTAGGTGGTGTACTTATCTCAAAATTAGGCGGAGCACTCTTTGATCATTATAAAGCACTGGGTCATATACAAACCGGTTACACGATCATGTTTGCTATCTGCGCAGTCGCTTATCTTATCGCATGGGTTATAATGAAATCACTTGTTCCAAAGTACAAGCCTATTACTGATCTTTAGGATCAATTTCTTGCCTAAATAAACTTCCATAGAAATTGAGGGTATCATAATTCATTTAATATCGGCGCACTGGATTATTTTTGCATTTCATGACGCAATTATCCACGCTTAATAAATATTTCTGGAGATACCGGTGGTTGTTCCTGCTGGGAATTCTATTTGTTATTCTCACTAATTATTTCCGGATACTTGCCCCGCAACTTACAGGCTACGTGGTTAATACTGTTGTGAATACTATTCGCCACCAGGAGGCCTCTGGAATAAAGCATGGCAATTATGATATCATGGTAAATGTTATCATATCTAAATTTGATGCACAACCTTTCAAAACAAAAATTTTATTTGCAGGACTTATTTTATTATTACTTGCAATTATCAGTGGCTTCTTCATGTTTCTTATGCGGCAGACGATCATTGTAATGAGCCGCCACATTGAATTTGATCAGAAGAATGAAATATTCGCCCATTACCAGCAACTGGACACAACTTTTTATAAAACGCATAGCACCGGCGATCTTATGAATAGAATTGCTGAAGATGTGAGTCGTGTAAGAATGTATACCGGTCCTGCGATTATGTATTTTATAAACCTTGCAGCCGTCATTGGTTTCAGTATTTTTTTTATGTTAAGGTCTGATGTAAAACTTACGATCGTTTCATTATGTCCGCTACCCATTCTTGCACTCACTATTTATTTTGTAAATACAATCATCAACCGGAAGAGTGAAAAGATACAGGCTTTATTAAGCGACCTTACCAGCAATGCACAGGAATCTTATTCAGGCATAAGAGTAATTAAATCATTTGTGCAGGAGAAAGCCATGTATAATTTTTTTAAAGCAAACAGTGAATCATACCGGGCTAACGCATTAAGCTTAGCAAAAACAGAAGCAATATATTTTCCGAGCATGGCATTGCTGATAGGATTGAGTACACTTATTACCATCATGGTAGGTGGGCTTGATGTTGCACATGGCGTGCCCGGAGCATCAGTGGGGAAAATTGCAGAATTTGTCATGTACATTCAAATGCTAACGTTCCCGGTAAGTGCTATTGGCTGGACAGCAAGTATGACACAGAGGGCTGTTGCATCGCAGCGTCGTATTAATGAATTTCTGCTTACGGCTCCTGTGATAAAAGAAAAGCCAGGTGCCATCGATCATGTAATATCAGGCAACATTGAATTCAAAAATGTAGATTTTATTTACCCGCACACTGGTATTCATGCGCTTAAACAATTTTCATTGAAAGTAAAAAAAGGCCAGAAAATTGGGATCGTTGGTAAAACAGGTTCGGGTAAATCAACCATTGCCCAACTGTTACTTCGCATGTATGATGCACGGCAAGGTGAATTATGTTATGATAATATCCCATTACCACAATTAAAACTGCAAGGTCTTCGTGCACAAATAAGTTATGTGCCGCAAGATGTTTTTTTGTTTAGTGAAACAATTCGCAATAACATAAAATTTGGAAAGCCTGGAGCAAGCGATGAAGGGGTGATGAATGCGGCCAAGCAAGCAAGTATATACAACGAGATCATGGCGCTTCCCGATGGATTTAATACAATGGTAGGGGAGCGGGGTGTTACCTTAAGCGGTGGGCAGAAACAACGCATCTCTATTGCCAGGGCGCTCATAAAGGATCTCGAATTGGTCATCTTTGATGACTGCCTGAGTGCTGTGGATACAAAAACTGAAAAAGAGATTATCGAAAATTTGTATTTATACTTGCGGGATAAGACAGCCATTATCATCACACACCGTATCTTTTCGATGTTCCAGTTTGACAAAATAATAGTCCTGGATGAAGGCCGCATTGTAGAATCCGGGACGCACCAGGAACTTTTATATTCAAACGGAATTTATGCGGGAATGTATAAAAAGCAGCAGGAACGGGAGCATCAATAAGGCTTTTGGTTTCAATTCAAGAGTAAACCATATTTTGTCAATTCAAAAACAACTTTATCTTTGCCTCATTAAAAAATAATCCTTTTTTAAAAATTTAAAAAAACAAAAGTGGCGTACGAAAACAACGACAAAAAAATGGAAAGCGTTTACAGTAAACGCATTAAAGCAGGGAAACGCAGAACTTACTTTTTTGATGTAAGAGAGACCCGTGGAAACGATTTTTATTTAACCATTACGGAAAGCCGAAAGCGTTTTGATTCTGATGGGTATGACAGGCACAAGATCTTTTTATACAAAGAAGATTTTAATAAATTTTTAAAAGGGTTGACAGAAGCTGTTGATTACGTAAAAACTGACCTGATGCCTGATTTTGATTTTGATGCTTTTAACCATGATACTCCCTATGAAGGAGATAACGCAGAAGGGGGAGGCGGTACTTTTACGCCAGAGGATAAACCAATGTCGGAGGCTGTAGTAGATAAGGAACCAGAAGAAACTGCGGCTCACATTGATCCCGAAGAACAGACTGTTGCAAAACCTTTGGACAATGGTAGCGATGAAGAAGTAGATAAATGGTAATCAAAAAAACTTGTTTAAATATGACTCCCTGTTTTCAGGGAGTTTTTTTTTAACAGGCTTGCGCCATAATTTGCATGCATCTTGCATTTAAAGCAATAAAAATGAAACATCTTTTTTCTTTCGTTTTGATATTGATCGGTGTTGCTGGAATTGCACAAACCAGGACGGCAAGAGTTCCACAAGCAAGAGCGTTTTTTACTGTTGCCGTACCGGGAACATTACATACTGACGAAAATGGAAATGCAGAACATAATTTTATCGTAAGCAGGTTCATTATCATTGAAACAACTGGGAAACAGCCGCTGACAGTACTTTCGATAACGAGCCAGGGCAAGTCCTATTCCCTAAGCGTTGAAACTGTAACAGACAACTTTATTGTAGTTGGTACTAGTTTTACTAAAAATAATCAGGTAAAATTAAAAGCCTCAAAAGCAAACCGGTTATGGAAAATTGCTTTTTCTCCAATGAAAGGAAAGGCCAATGAAAATGCTTTGAAAAATATTAAGGTCGTTGGCCAGGCAGGCGGCAAAAGTTTTAAACTAGTTTTACCCAGAGATGAGCAACTTGCTGCACCGCTATATTATTAATGATTAACCTTTCATTTTTTTCCACTGATTAAGAAGACCATTCGTGCTGCTGTCGTGATTAGTTACCACTTCATCAGAATTTAACTGGGGTAAAATTTTTCCTGCTAATTGTTTTCCCAATTCCACACCCCACTGATCAAAGCTATAAATATTCCAAATAAGCCCTTGAACAAAAATTTTATGCTCATACAAAGCTATCAACTGGCCTAATGTATAAGGCGTTATTTTCTTAATAAGGAATGAATTTGTTGGCCGGTTGCCTTCAAAGACACGATAAGGATTTTCATTCTTCTGGCCATTCATGAGTGCTTCTGTTTGTGCAAAAAAGTTACTAAGCAGTTTTTCATGATGGTCGCCTAATGGATTATGCGAAATGGCAGGTGCTATAAAATCGCATGGAATAATTTGTGTGCCCTGGTGAATGAGTTGATAAAAAGCATGTTGTCCATTGGTACCAGGTTCGCCCCAGATCACGGGCCCGGTCTGGTAAGTAACTGGTACGCCATTTCTATCTACATATTTGCCATTGCTTTCCATATTTCCTTGCTGAAAATACGCTGCAAAGCGATGCATATATTGATCGTAGGGAAGGATCGCTTCTGTACTGCTGCCATGAAAATTGCGATACCAAATTCCCACCAGGGCCATTATAACCGGAATATTATTCTCAAATTCGGTTTGCCTGAAGTGTTCATCAGACGAATGGGCTCCTTTTAAAAGTAATTCAAAATTATCGTAGCCAATAGTTGCCGCTATTGACAACCCTATTGCGCTCCAGAGGCTGTATCTTCCACCAACCCAGTCCCAGAATGGAAACATATTCTTTGCATCAATCCCAAACTCAGTAACGCCTTCTTTATTCGTACTTAATGCTACAAAATGTTTGGCAACATCCTCATTCTTTGCCCCAGCATTTATTAACCATTCTCTCGCCGATTTTGCATTCGTCATAGTCTCCTGCGTGGTAAAAGTTTTACTTGCTACCAGGAAAATGGTTTCTTCAGCATTTATCTTTTTAAATGTTTCTAATAATTGCGTTCCATCAATATTACTTACAAAGTAGGGCTGAATGCCTTCTACCCAATATGGCTTCAGCGCTTCTGTAACCATTACGGGCCCAAGGTCACTTCCACCAATCCCAATGTTGACAATATATTTTATCTTTTTACCGGTGAAACCTTTCCATGTTCCACTATGTAACGCCTCACAAAATATTTTCATTTGCTCCTGAACTGTTCTAATTTCTGGGATAATATTTTTTCCATCTAACTCAATCGCATTTGCAGTGAAATTTCTTAGTGCAGTATGTAACACTGCCCTGTCTTCAGTTTCATTTATTTTTTGCCCAGTAAACATTGCTTCTATGCCATCCTTTAGTTCACATTCATTAGCAAGTGCCAGCAATAGGGATTTAGTCCTTACATTAAACTGGTTCTTCGAGTAATCAAAGAAAATATCTTCCAGGTTGAGCGAATACTTCTTGAAACGGTCAGAGTCATCTTTGAATAATTGCTTTATGCCGACAGGTTTCATGTCTTGATAATGTTGCTGCAAAGCAATCCAGGAGGCAGTTTTAGAAGGATCTATTTTAGAAAGCATATGATAATTTGTGTGTTAACGAAATTAAAAGTAATAGTTCAAAGAATTAAATCAATTGTTAATCATTGTTTTCTCTACAAAAAACTTTATAATAATAGTCTTGTTTTGAGAAATTAATAGAACTTGCTATGCCAAAAAAAATAAGTATAGTTATACCTGTTTATAATGAATCAGGTAATATCATTACTGTTCATAAAGCTATTCATGATTTCTTTTCTCCATTGCCGCAATATGCATATGAACTTATTTTCGTAGATGACGGAAGTACAGATCTTTCGGTTTCAGAGATACGCAATGTTTGTAACCAGCATAATAATGTAGCATACATTAACTTTTCCCGGAATTTTGGGAAGGATAATGCACTGATGGCGGGACTGGCTAATGCTTCGGGGGATGCAGTGATTACAATGGATGCAGATATGCAGCACCCTCCAACACTTATGAACCAATTGATACAAGAGTGGGAGGCTGGTTTTGAACTTGTATATTGTTACCGGGACAAAAAAAACCAGCACACAGGTTTTCGATCACAAATTTTTTCACGCTTATATTATAAATGCCTGAACACGCTTTCTGATTTAAATATGCAGGAAGGTGTTTCAGATTTCAGGATCTTAGACAGGAAGGTTGTAAACGCCATTGTTGCAATGGAAGAAGACAATCCTTTCGTAAGGGGACTTGTTCATTGGGTGGGTTTTAATCAAAAAGGAATTGCATATACACCAGAGGCAAGACTTAGTGGAGATAGCAGTTATAAAATGAAGTCGCTGGTAAAACTTGCACTGAATAGCATAACCTCTTTTAGTACAAAGCCATTGAATATTGCCATATATCTTGGATTTTTCTTTTCACTTTTATCCATCATGTACATACCCTATGTTCTTATCAGTAAAATGTATGGTGTGGCTATTTCAGGCTGGGCTTCTGTAATTGTTACGATTGCCTTTTTTGGTGGATTAAATCTTATGATACTGGGTATTGTAGGTATTTATCTTGGCAAATCATTTATGCAGGGAAAGAAGAGGCCAAAGTATATCATTGCTGACAGTAACTTGAATACAGTACATGAAACGAAGTTTTCCCGCACCGAATTATTTGAGACCCGAAAACTTAAAATTAATTAGTTCTCTCATTGATTTCAGAACTTTGTATTAATTAAGAGCAAGTATTTATGCCAGAAGAAAAAGTGCTGAAGAAAAGTGTTGAATCTGTTATCTATAATAAGCGTTATGCTTTGTTGCTTTGGTTTGGCCTTGTATTTATTGCCATTATACTTGCTCAATTTCATCATTCAGGCATTAACAACTTTCATATTTTCCGGCATGTGTATTTACATGTAGTTTCCCATCAAAACCTTTATGCAACTTACCCAAACGAATATGGGGATGTTAATTTATATGGCCCGGTTTTCAGTGTTTTGATCGCCCCATTTGCTTTGTTGCCGATATGGTTGGGATCTGCTTTGTGGGTAATTTTTAATGCTGGTATTTTATATTTTGCCATCAGGCAAATACCGGTGTTAAAAAAAATAAATATTGCCATCGTTTTATTATGCAGCAATGAAATGATGAACAATGCTTCCTGGTTCCAGGTAAATCCATTGATCGCTGCATGCTTGTTACTTGGCTTTAGTTTTATTCAAAAAGGCAAAGATGCGTATGCTTTATTTTTTATACTGTTCGCTACATTCATAAAGATCTATGGCATTGCAGGGTTTGCTTTTTTATTTTTTAGCAAAAACAAACTAAGGTTTTTACTGTGGGCAATCATTTGGTCTGTAGTATTTTTTTTATTGCCATTGATGCTAACAACATGGCAATTTCTCATTCAATCATACCAGGATTGGTACCATGCCATTACAGAAAAAGCAGCGAAAAATACCCAGCTCAATAATGGTAACCTGGCACAGGATATAAGCCTGATGGGCATGATAAGAAGAATTGGTAATGTCCCGAAGTTGAATGATCTGTATATCCTAATGCCCTGTATGTTATTATTTTTTACCCAATATCTACAGGTAAAATATTTGAGTAACCTGGGATACAGGTTATATATTCTCTGTTCTGTTTTGCTTTCCGTGGTAATTTTCAGCTCCGGATCAGAAGCAGTTACTTATATAATTGCAGTACCTGCACTTTGCCTCTGGTATTTTTTGCAACCAGTGTCCAGAGCTGCAACTGTCTTTTTCATTTCGGCGCTTATTTTTACTACATTTTCTTATTCAGATGTGTTCACACCCTGGTTCAGGGCGAATATTGCAAGGCCATATGCACTGAAAGCTTTGCCATCAGTTGCTTTATGGTTTATCATCTGCTGGCAGGTATATAAAAAACAATTTTTGAAGATCAACCCAAAGCAATTGTATTTTGCAAGAGAACATGAAACAAAACCATAAGATATTACTCACATTTGATGTGGAAGAGTTTGACCTGCCACTTGAATATGAGCTTCCCATTGAGCAGGAGGAACAATTTCAAGTTGGAAAAAGAGGATTGGACATAGTTGAAAATATATTATCCAACGCTGCTGTTGAGACCACTTTATTCACAACAGCCAATTTTGCTTCACAATTTCCAGAAGATATAAACAGGTTAGCACAAAATCACGAAATTGCTTCACACAGTTTTTATCATACTGGCTTTAAAAAAGAAGATCTTTTAAATTCACGCATAAAGCTGGAAGAAATATCTGGAAAATCAGTCGAAGGATTACGGATGCCGAGGTTCAGGGAAGTTGAAGTGGAGTGGGTGAGGGAGGCAGGTTACCATTATGATTCATCGATAAACCCTACTTTTATTCCTGGCCGCTATAATCACCGCAACTTACCAAGGACAATTTACAAAGACCAGGAAATGCTGAGAGTACCTTGTTCTGTAACTCCTAATTTGCGCCTGCCATTATTCTGGTTGTCTTTCAAAAACATGTCTTATCCTATTTATAAAAGACTTGCATTGCAAACGCTTAGACGGGACGGCTATCTTTCTCTTTATTTTCATCCCTGGGAGTTTACTGATTTAAGTACTTATGCACTACCGGGATATGTAAAACGGAAAGATAGTATCGTATTGCAGGAAAGACTAATTCAGCTTATCAATGATTTAAAATCCGTAGCAGATTTTTGCAGCATTTCCACTTTCCTAAAAGACAGAAAATAATTTATTACCTCATGTTTTCTATTATCTCTACCAGTTTTTCAACCATGTTTTCCGTCACATCCAGGTGAAATACCATTCTAACCTGCGATGGAGAAATAGCAACGCAAAGAATATCGTCGTCTCTTAACCTTTCGGTAAATGACATCGGCGTATAATCACCAATAACCTCAAAAATGATAATATTAGTTTCTACCGGAAGCATTTTACCGATGAACTCTTTTTTCATTAAAGCTTCCGCAACCATTTTAGCATGAAGATGATCTTGTTGTAACCTTTCAATATGATGGTTTAATGCATACAAGCCTGCTGCCGCAAGGTATCCTGCTTGCCTCATTCCTCCTCCAAAGACTTTTCTTACACGCCGGGCCTGTTTTATAAAATCCGATTTTCCAATTAATAAGCTTCCTACGGGTGCACCGAGGCCTTTGCTAAGACACACGGAAATACTGTCAAAAACTTCTCCGTACTGCGATGCAGATTCATTGCAATTTACCATTGCATTCCATAACCTTGCTCCATCTAAATGTAGCTTGAGGTTGTTATTCAGACATACAGACTTAATTTCCTGTATATCAATAAAATTATAACAACTACCACCACCACGATTTGCTGTATTTTCCAGGCTCACAAGGCTGGTTCTTGACCTGTGAACATCATCCGGGTTAATGGCTGAGTACACATCTTTGGCTGATAACATTCCCCGGTTTCCTTCGATTGTTTTCACCTGGCAGCCGCTATTAAAAGCTATGCCACCACCTTCATAAATGTACACATGGCTTGTTTTATCACAAATAACTTCGTCGCCCGGCTGGGTGTGGCATTTAATCGCTATCTGATTTGTCATTGTACCGCTAGGGCAAAAAAGTGCCGATTCCATCCCGAAAAGTGATGCTGTATAATTCTCCAGTGCATTTACTGTTGGATCCTCACCAAAAACATCATCCCCAACTTCTGCATCCATCATAACAGCAAGCATTCCCGAAGTTGGCTTAGTAAAAGTGTCTGAACGTAGGTCTGTTATCATTTTACAAAAATAGCAATTGAAAGGTCATAATGTCGCTTGAACAATCTGGGAATAATTTTTGTTGAAATATAATTGGTTAAGTAAAGTTGAGAAAGCGTTGTTTTTATACACCATTTGTTCCTATTTTCTGCAATCGTTATGAAAAACGGAAATTGCAACGTACTTTTGCACACATTTTTCATGGAACTTCAGCATATCCTTCATTTATTGCAACGTTTTTCCAACAAAAATTGTCTAACCATCGTTATATATTTTGAACTAATACATTACAATGAGGCAACTTAAAATCGCAACACAGATTACCAACCGGGATTCACAAGCGGTTGAGAAATACCTCCAGGAAATTTCCAAGATTTCGATGATCACCCCAGAAGAGGAAACTATCCTGGCACAAAAGATTAAAATGGGTGACCAGCGTGCATTAGATAAACTCGTGCAAGCAAATCTTCGTTTCGTAGTTTCTGTAGCAAAACAATATCAACACCAGGGTTTATCACTTAGTGATCTGATCAATGAAGGAAACCTTGGTTTGATTAAAGCTGCACAGCGATTTGATGAAACCAAGGGCTTTAAATTTATTTCTTATGCGGTTTGGTGGATTCGTCAATCAATTCTGCAGGCTTTAGCTGAACAGGGTAGGTTAGTTCGTCTTCCACAAAATAAAATCGGTACTTATAATAAAGCTAACAAAGCTTATATGGCTTTTGAGCAGGAACATGAGCGTGAGCCATCAACTGAAGAACTAGCAGAATTATTGGAGATGAGTGAAACAGAGATCAACAATATTTTTCAAAGCAACACAAGACATACTTCTCTAGATGCACCTGTGCATGAAGCAGAAGATGTTGCTATGGGAGATTTATTAAAAGGCGGTTCAGAAACGGATGAAGATGTGATGCATGATTCATTGAAAAATGAAATTCGCCGTGTTCTTAAATCCCTTAGTCCAAGAGAAGCTGAAATTGTAAATGCATATTTTGGTCTTGATGGAGAGAATGGAGTTACTATTGAGCAAATTGGTCAAAAGTATGATCTTACTAAAGAGCGGATTCGGCAGATAAAAGAAAGAGCCATTAAACGTTTACAGAAAGCCAGGTACAGCGGAGCATTGAAAGCTTATCTAGGTTAAAATAAATTCCACAAATTATTGAATCCTCGTTTTTTAACGGGGATTTTTTATTTTAAAAATACCCTCAAGAGGGTACACATGCGTGTAACCCATATAGTTAAGTTTGTTATATAAAATTAAAACTAATTGTATGAACAAAAAATTACTTTCCCTAATTACATTTTTATTAATCACAATTTCAACATTTGCCAACGATGTGTTAGTAAGTACCGTTTCCCTCACCGGTCAAACCACAGGAGGAGCACAAAACACTCACTTTGTAAATGTGCAGTTTAATATCAGCTGGAAAAACAGTTGGCGCACTAGCACAAATGAAAGCAATTATGATGGTTGCTGGCTTTTTGTAAAATACCGCAAGCAGAGTACTAGTGTTTGGCTTCATGCTTCCTTAAATGTTACTGGCCAAACTACACCGGTTGGTAGTGTACTACAGCCTTCCCTGGATGGAAAAGGCGCCTGGATATTCCGCAATGCTAATGGTATTGGCGATGTTGCTTACAATTCAGCACAACTCCGCTGGAATTATGGAGCAGATGGCGTTTTAGATAACGAGAACGTAGAGATTCAAGTGTATGCCGTAGAAATGGTAAACATTCCACAAAGTCCATACAATTTAGGAAATGCTTCTACTGAAATTTATAAATTCCGGGATGGCCTGGTAGATACCTGGTTTCCAGTAAGCAGTGAAGCAGCAATAAACTGTGGTACAACTGCGGGAAATTTATATTCTGCTTCGAATTTCCTAAATTCAGGAACAATACCGGCTCCTTTCCCAAAAGGATATAATGCCTTCTGGGTTATGAAATATGAATTTAGCAAACAGCAATACCTGGATTTTTTAAATACACTGGACCAGACCAATGCAACCGGCAATAATATAATTGGTGCAACTGGGAATGTACCCAACATGATTGTTACACAGCCAGAAAGAGCTGCTACGGGGTTTTCTGGGCAAAATGTACTTGCATGGCTGGATTGGGCAGCCATGAGGCCAATGACTGAATTGGAATATGAAAAAGCCTCTCGGGGTGGAAACAATGCAGTAGTACCGATGGAATTTGCATGGGGAAATACCTCAATCAGTGCTATCAATACGCCTTCTAATTTAGGAACTACCAGCGAAACATGGGCTTCAGGAAATGCAAATTACTCTGGTGGACCGAATAATGCGATGCGATGTGGAGCTTTAGCTACTGCAAGCAGTACACGTACATCCAGCGGTGCTACTTTTTATGGTGTAATGGAAATGAGCGGTAACGTTAGAGAGATGGTTATTAATGCAGGTTCTGCAGGTGGAAGAACATTTACAGGATTGCACGGTGATGGGGTTTTAAACGCAACAGCAGAATCTAATACGGCATTTTGGCCCTCATCAATAAACACTGCCAGCCTTACTGCCAGAGGGGGTGGTTTTAATGATGCATTTGCGCAGTTACAGATATGTGATAGATCATCTGGTGCTATTAATTATACTACAGTCTCAGGTACAAATGGTGGTAGAGGCGTTCGCACAGGAGAATAATATCTTTTCATATTTAAATTAAATTAAAATGAAAAGAAAAATTGTAAACTCCATTTTTATGGCAATGCTTATTGTCATAAACATAAAGGCCCAGCCTCCGAACAACAGCATATTTTTTGGAAGCACTGGCGATGGTTTCAATCTTGATAAAAATGTTTCAGCCTCCAATGCAATTTTTGCAGGTTCTGCTGGAGATGGATTCAGCCGGGTAAGCAACAATGTAATCGCTAATAATATTTTTCTGGGCGGTACAGGTGATGGATGGAATTTTGCTGCGAATACAATTGTACCCAATTCAATTTATTTTGGGGGTATCGGCGATGGTTGGGCAAATGAAAAAAATGTTTCTTTATCTAACAGCATTTTTATCGGTGGTATAGGTGATGGTTGGAATTCTTCAATTAATATTTCATTGTCAAACAACATCTTTTCGGGAAGCATAGGAGATGGATGGAGCAATGCATTTAATGTAAGTACTCCCAATAATATTTTCCTGGGGGGTGATGGTGATGGCTGGTCATCAGTCTACAGACCTGTGGGTCCGCTTCCTGTAAGTTTTATTTCTTTTAATGTACAAAAACAAACAGGGAACAGGGCTTTAATCGCATGGCAAACATCCTTTGAAGTCAATAGTGCATGGTTTGAAGTACAAAGAAGCACCGATGCCATTATTTTTTACAGCATAGGTCGGGTGCAGGCTGCTGGAAATTCTACTTCGGTGCTATCATATTCCTTTGTAGATAATCAACCAGCAAAAGGACTTAATTATTACAGGCTTAAGCAAACAGATGCTGATAATCATTTCGTGCTAACGCCTTCAAGAGTTCTGAATTTTGATGATCAGCAAAAAGGATCCGTTAAATACTATCCAAATCCAACAATGGGTATACTGAATATTGAGCTAACAGACGATATGCGAAAAGAGAATGCTGTTATAAATATCAGCAACGCAACAGGAATAATGATGGCTCAATTGAAAATATCTCCAGGAACAAATAATATATTGCCCGTTAACTTAGCAGCTTTCGCAAAAGGAATATATTTTATCCAGGTGAAAACGAGCAAGGAAAACAGTGTTCAAAGAATAGTGCTGCAATAAATTTTTCTTCTTCATACAGATTAGGGCGGCCTGCGAAGGCTGTCCTTTTCGTTTTTAGTAAATGCTCGCTGAAGTAAATATTATTCAAGTAATTTTGCATAGAAAATCAAGGAAGAAAATGGAAAATAAAATCAGCGAAAAAGTTCATTGCTTAATTATTGGATCTGGACCTGCAGGTTATACCGCAGCTATTTATGCTGCAAGAGCAAATCTAAAACCGCTCATATACCAGGGAATTCAACCTGGCGGACAATTAACTATCACAACGGAAGTAGAGAATTATCCAGGTTATCCTGACGGCATACAGGGACCTGAAATGATGATACATTTTGAAAAGCAGGCAGCAAGAATGGGTACTGATATCCGCTACGGAATGGCAACGAATGTTGACTTTTCCACTCACCCTTTAAAAGTAGAAATTGACGAAGAAAAGTGGATTGAAGCTGACAGTGTTATTATAAGCACCGGCGCTTCGGCAAAATGGCTTGGTTTACCAAGTGAACAGCGACTGAATGGATACGGGGTTAGTGCATGTGCTGTTTGCGATGGTTTTTTCTTTAAAGGAAAGGAAGTTGCCATTGTAGGAGCTGGTGATACAGCAGCTGAAGAAGCGCTTTATCTTTCAAAACTTTGCAGCATGGTGCATATGATAGTGCGCAGAGATGAAATGCGGGCAAGTAAAGTGATGCAGGAAAGGGTTTTGAATACTCCTAATATCAAGATCTATTGGAACAGTGAAACTGAGGAAGTACTCGGCGATGCCAAAGTGCATGCTGTAAGGATCCTTAATAATAAAACAGGAGAAAAAACAGAAGTACCTGTAAGTGCATTTTTTGTGGCTATCGGCCATGAACCAAACAGTGGTATTTTTAAAGGCTGGCTTGATATGGATGAAGCTGGATATATCAAAACTATTCCCGGCACGAGCAAAACAAACATTGAAGGCGTATTTGCAAGCGGAGATGTGCAGGATAAAATTTACCGACAGGCTGTAACAGCTGCAGGAAGTGGTTGTATGGCTGCATTGGATGCTGAAAGATACCTTGGAGAAAAAGGATTTCATTAAGATGTATAGCATTCATTTAGATAAACTGCTTTTTTTTGCGCACCATGGTATGCATGATGAAGAACGTGTTACAGGAACACACTTTGAAGTATGTATAGACCTTGGGTTTGCTATCGAATCAACCATTGAAAAACTGGCTGATACTGTAGATTATTCTGAAGTTTATAAAATCGTTCAGGCACATATGAAACAGCCGGCAGCATTATTGGAAAAACTTGCCGGAAAGATGGCTGATGATATACAGCAATATGATAAACGCATTCATACAATTAACATAAGGATAAATAAGTTGCAACCACCTATTGCTAATTTTACAGGAAACGTAGGTGTGTCAATTAGCAAATCTTATTAATTATGAAGTTGATTTTCGTACCCCTTATTCTTTCATTAATTTCTTCGCAATGCATCGCCCAGGATGTGAATAGTTTAATTAAAGAAGCCGTGCGGCTGGAAGCGTTACCTGATGAAAAGGCTGCTTTTGGAAAATTTAAAGAAGCCCTGCATTTATCGCCGCAAAATATTTATATACTTACCAAGAGCAGTGAATTATGCAGCCGCATTGGCAACAGGGAATCAAATATTAAATCAAGAGACAGTTATTATAATGCCGCAATCATTTATGGAAGACGGGCATTGGCAATTGATCCAGAAAATGATGAAGCCAATGTAGCGCTGGCCATTGCGATCGGGCGTACTGTTTTGGTTAAGTCCGGTAAGGAAAAAATTACTGCAGTAAAGGAAATACGTCAGTATGCAGAAACTGCACTGAAGACAAATCCAAAGAATTTTAAGGCATGGCATGTAATTGGTAAATGGAATTTTGAAGTAAGTAACCTGAACCTGGTTGAAAAAGCCGCCGTAAAAATAATGTATGGCGGCCTACCTGATGCATCTTACAAAAATGCCATTAATGCTTACGAAAAAGCAAAAGCAATCAACTCAACCTTTCTGCTTAATTACCTTGAACTTGCAAAGGCTTATAAAAAAAATGATGAAAGGCAGAAGGCAATTACACAACTAAAGTATCTTGTAGCTTTACCTCAACAAACAGAGGATGATCCCAGGATAAAAGCTGAAGCGTTGAAACTTCTAAAGGCCTGGGAAAATTAATAAAATAAAAAAATTATGATGAAAAAATTATGTTTCCTTCTTAGTATCATTTGTATACAGGCAAGTGTGATTGCTCAAACTGATTCTGCCATCCGCAAGTCAACCTATGATCCACATGACCTATTTTCCCCGCTCTTTTATCCAACAGGTGGAACGATCAGCAGGGCTGCAACGGGTGAGCCTAATATCGGATACTGGCAGAACAAAGCAGATTATAAAATAGATGTAACGCTGAATGAGAATACCAATGTGATCGGCGGATCTGTAACTATCACCTATAAAAATAATAGTCCTCATGCACTCAATTTTTTATGGGTGTATTTAGACCAGAACTTGTTTAGCAAAGGTAGCAGGGGACAAGCACGTATGCCAGTTGGACAAAGAAGCCGTTATGGTGATGCCTCCTCTAATTTTGATGGAGGGTTTAAAATATCATCCGTAAAACTTTCTGCGGATAATAGTAATGCTAACTACATTATTAACGACACCCGTATGCAAATACGGTTGCCGAAGTCAATTAAGCCCGGTGGGGATGTATTGAAATTTAAAATAGATTATTCCTTCACCCTACCAGAATACGGCGCAGACCGTACAGGCATACAAAAAACAAAGAATGGAAACATTTACGCTGTGGCACAATGGTACCCACGCATGTGTGTGTTTGATGATGTGCAGGGCTGGAACAGTTTCCCTTACCTGGGGCCAAGCGAATTCTACTTAGAGTATGGCGATTTTGATTTCAGTATTACAGCTCCAGCGAGCCATGTGGTAGTAGGCAGCGGTGAACTGGTGAATGCAACCGAAGTGCTAACTGCAGAACAACAAAAAAGAATTGCCCAGGCAAAAGCAAGTGATAAAACTGTTATCATAAAATCTGAATCTGAAGTGACCGAGGGTTTAAATAAGACCGGGCAGAAGACCTGGAAATTTAAGATAACTAATGCAAGGGATGTGTCATGGGCATCTTCCAAAGCATTTATCTGGGATGCGGCAAGAATGAATTTACCCTCAGGCAAGAAGGCATTGGCTCAAGCTGTTTATCCTGCAGAAAGCAATGGTAATACTGCATGGGGAAGAGCAACTGAATACACAAAAGCCAGTATTGAAAATTACAGCAAGCGCTGGTTTGAATATCCTTACCCGGTAGCAACAAATGTGGCAAGTAACGTTGGGGGCATGGAATATCCTGGTATAGTTTTCTGCGGTTACAAAGCAAAAAATGAAGGATTATTTGGCGTTACAGATCACGAGTTTGGGCATACCTGGTTTCCAATGATAGTAGGGAGCAATGAGCGCAAATATGGCTGGATGGATGAAGGTTTTAATACTTTTATAAATAGTCTTGCAGATGATGATTTCAATAATGGAGAATATAAAGACCAGTCAAAAGACAAATCGAATGTAATCCCTTATTTGTTTGGAGCACAAAGTGAAAGCATCATGAATACGCCTGATGCAATGAGGGAAGCAAATATTGGCGCATCTCTATATTATAAACCAGGGTACGGCCTGGAACTGTTGCGCAACAACATTCTTGGCCCTGACAGGTTTGATTATGCATTCAGGGAATATATCAGGCGTTGGGCATTCAAACATCCTACGCCCTGGGATTTTTTCAGAACGATGGATAATGTTTCCGGTGAAGAATTAAGTTGGTTCTGGAAAGGATGGTTCTTACAAAATTATAAACTGGACCAGGCGATCACTTCTGTTACTTATGATAAAAGTATTCCTGCAAATGGAGCCATTGTTACCCTTACAAATTTTGATAAAATGGCTATGCCGGTTTTATTAAGCTATGAAACAAAATCAGGTGCAAAAGGCAATCTTCAATTGCCCGTAGAGATATGGAATAATACAGCTGTTTTCAAAGTGAAACTTCCAACTACTGAAGAATTAAAATCAGTGACCATTGATGAAGCAAGGGCATTTCCTGACGTGAACTATTCAAACAATAAATGGATGGGGAATTAATAAAAATAAAAAGTGCATTAAAGGCTCTCTATTTTGAGAGCCTTTTTTAATGAAGTATATTAAGGTTAAAACTTCTAGGTAATTGTGGGATTGTTTTTCCATTTACCATTCCTTAGATAAAAATAAGCCATGCAAAAAATGGATGTCCAGTAAATGAATTCATTACTCCATGCAATCGCAAGCGAAACATAATTGAACACCATAAAATACCATGTATAAGCCAGGTAGAGAATAATAGCTACTATTTCAATCACAAGATTCACCTGTGTTTTCCCCGTACCTGTTACCCCGTTTAACCAGATATTGGCAATGCTCATAAATAGCAATCCCAGCGAAACCATTCTTACAACCGGTATTCCTTCTTTTACAAATTCATCTGACTGGCCAAAGAGGTTAAAGAAAGCAGTTGGAAATAAATTGAGCATGATGCACATAAAAAGACAGAGCCCCATGCTCCAGAACATTATTTTTTTAATAATAGGCAGAATGAGATCTTCCCGCTGCTGACCAAGCAGGTTACTCACCATATTATTACAGGTGGCGGCAAATGCCCAAACAAAAACTCCAACAATACCAAAAACATTCCTCATAGTATTGCTGATGGCTTTGGCCATGGTTCCTCTTCTTTCA
This sequence comes from Ferruginibacter sp., assembly GCA_039920245.1. Lineage (GTDB taxonomy): Bacteria > Bacteroidota > Bacteroidia > Chitinophagales > Chitinophagaceae > Ferruginibacter. The sequence goes on along the minus strand of JBDSEE010000205.1, from coordinate 61,726 downwards.
ATCAGCAGAAAAAATATCAGCCAGGTAGTTACGCTGATGATGTATTGTAATACAAGTGGTGCTGAAACTTTCAGTACCTGGTTACTTGTAATTTTATCATATTTAAAACTGGTTAACAAATGATATTCTCTTTTTAGTTTGGTAATAACTAACACTAAGTACACCACAATTAACCCCATCACTTCTGCGATTACCGAAGCAACGGCAGCTCCATTAAAGCCCATGGCCGGAAATCCTGCTTTTCCAAAAATGAGCAGGTAATCAAATAATATGTTCATGGCTGCTTCGCAAATAAAACCAATCATCAAATAGCGGCTATTCAAGGACGCTACCAGGAATGCATTGCCCATCTGAAAGAGGTATAAAAATGGCAAGCCCCAAATGCGGATCTTTAAAAAACTCATTTCCTGGGGATAAGCAGCAGGATCTGCTACCGACTGCATGATGTAGGGTGCAATAAACCACGTAAAGCAAATGCATAGCGCTGCAAAGACAAGGCTGATGCGAATGCCCTGGGCAAGAATCGTTTTAAATAAATGAGGCTGGCCGGCACCGGCAGCCCTGGAAAAAACCGTTTGCAAAGCATTGTTCAGCCCATTCCCTGCTACAGCGAATATTAGATAAAAAACACCAGTAATGCCTGCGTTACCCAACGCTTCTGTGCTAAGCCTTCCGAGGAAGGCTGCGTTCGTAAGCATATTTACTTGCGGAATAAGAATGGAAAGTGTAATGGGCAGGGCAATAGAAAGCACCTGCCTGTTAGTTACCTTTACTTTTAAATCTTTTATAGCAATAGCTGCATCCATAAAGTCGGCAAAAATATCTTATTTTGCCTGCTTTAAAATTAGTTTATTGAACAACCTATTTAAAATATTACCAGCGGCAGAAGCTGCAACCGGCCTGCATTTGCTGGCAGAAGCTGATGAAACAGGTATTGCTTTTGTTTTTTTCAGAACGTCGCCATTTATTGCAGAAGGCATGCTATGGTATCAATATGAAAGGGACCAGACTGATACTGCCAAACTCAATGCTCTTGAAACCCTATTGAGAGAAGAGCCTTTTAACGGAAGGCCGTTCTTGTCTGTGACGCTTTGTTTTAATGGAAAGGAAACTGTTCTTATCCCAAAAAAATATTATGATGCTTCCGGCGCAGCGGCCATGCTTGATTTACATTATGGTGAAGAAAAAAATGCATCCATCAGCAGTGAAAAAATAAATAAACCTGAAGCAATACTTGCCTATAAGATAGATTCAGGGTTATCAGCAATATGGACAAGCAGGTTTCCCGGTTCCAGCATTCGTCATTCATCTGCTTTACAAATAAATCATTTTTCAATTACTGATAATGTATTGGTTTGCATTGTATCACCGGGAAATTGTAAAATAATAGTTTACAAGAACGGATTGCTTCAACTGGAGCAAAAATTTGATTATATGGTTCCTGCGGATGTAGTTTATCATTTGCTGAATGCCTGTACACAGTTTGAAATGTCGCCGGAAGAAGTAACGGTTTTACTCAGCGGTCTTATAGAATCATCGTCGTCATTGTACAAAGAGATCTATAAATATTTCATGCATGTAAAGTTTGATGAAGCTGCAACAGAAAATGCAAGCGAAGCTTTTATGCAATACCCGCCCCATTATTTCAGCAACTTAATTCACCTGGCTACTCAATGCGCATAATAAGTGGCATACACAAAGGAAGGCGTATATCGCCACCGGCAAATATGCCTTACACGAGACCTACAACAGATATTGCCAAAGAAGGTCTCTTTAATGTATTACAAAACCAACTAAATTTTGAGGACCTGAAAACGCTGGATCTGTTTGGAGGAACGGGTTCGATCAGTTTTGAACTTGCAAGTAGGGGAGCACCAGATCTTTCGATAGTGGAAAAAGATATCGCCATGCATGCCTTTATAAAAAAGACGGCAGCAGCCTTAAATTTAGAAAACTTCCGGGTTATAAAATCGGAGGTATTTAAATTTATTGAAAGCAGCAAGGAACAATATGATTTTATTTTTGCAGGTCCACCTTATGCACTTGGTACAATTGATGAATTGCCAAGAATGATCTTTCGGTTTGGGTTGCTAAAACCGGGTGGCTTATTTGTACTGGAACATACGCCCCGTAATGATTATAAAAAATTTGATCATTACCGATCAGAAAGAAATTATGGTACTACAATATTTTCCTTCTTTATGATGCCCGATAAAAATGAAACATGAACAAAGCAGCATTAAGAAAATTATACCGGGAAAAACGGGCAGCATTGGGTGCAATCGAAACAGAAAAATTGCAGGATCTGATGCTAATACAATTTCAAAAACTTGATATTGAAATACCTGCGTTGATCATGACCTATGCAGGATCAGAAACGTTGAACGAATTTAATCCACTGTGGATAACAGACTATTGTTATTTCAAGAATCCAGGCCAGTTGTTATTTTATCCAGTAATAGATGAAGCTGAAAATACCATGACAGCAGTTGAAACAGATGATAACACTGTGTTCAAACCAAATAGATTTGGGATAGAAGAACCGGCAAATGGATTGCCTGTTTTCCCTGAAGAATTGGACATGATACTTTTACCATTACTGGCATTTGATAAGAATGGGAACCGGCTTGGTTATGGTGGCGGGTACTATGATCGTTTTTTGAAAGAGTGCCGTGATGATGTATTGAAAATAGGCTTTAGCTTTTTTGAAGCGGAGGAAGCTATTGATATCAATGCTTTTGATGTGAAGCTTGATTATTGCGTGACGCCATTTACAAACTATTCATTTAAACCAGAAAAGAATTAACCTTGCTTAAGAGCTTCCGATATTTATTACTTCCTTTTTCTTTTGTCTATGGTTTTTTTATTTGGCTAAGAAACTGGATGTATGATAAAAATATTTTCAAATCTGCGGCCTTTAATTTCCCAATCATTTGCATTGGCAACCTGGCTATTGGCGGCACGGGTAAAACACCCATGACGGAATACATTGTTTCTATTTTAAAAGATAAATATAATGTAGCAACGCTAAGCAGAGGCTATAAAAGAAAGACTAAAGGATTTGCGATAGCATCAGATGCAACCACTGCTATTGATATTGGAGATGAGCCGATGCAGTTTCACCAGAAATTCCCAAACATAACAGTGGCAGTGGGTGAGGAGCGGCTGGTGGCCATTCCGCAATTACTACATGACCGACCCGACACTGATGTTATCTTATTGGATGATGCCTTTCAACACAGGGCAGTACGAGCAGGACTAAATATCGTACTTACAGAATACAGGAATTTATATACCCGTGATTTCTTATTGCCCGCGGGAGATCTTCGGGATATTTCGGATAGCATTAAAAGAGCAGACATTATTATCGTTTCCAAATGCAAGGCCAGCCTAGGTGAAGAGGAAAAGATCAGGCTGATAAATGAAATATCGCCACGAAAGCATCAGCAGGTTTTCTTTACAGAAATTGTGTATGATAAACCTTACCCGCTTTTTGGAGAACAGGAAGCCAATATTGGCGCTGATACAGATATACTGTTGCTTTGTGGTATTGCAAACCCAAAACCTTTAAAAGAACTTTTGACAAGGAGTGTGCATACGTATGATATGCTTCGGTATCCCGACCATCATATTTTCAGTTCAGATGACCTGAAAGATATTAAGAAGCAATTCAAAAGCATGTCATCTACAAATAAGATCATTCTCACTACTGAAAAAGATTCTGTCCGGCTGCAAAAATTCGGCGCAGAATTAAAGGATTATCCCGTTTTTGTACTCCCTATCAAACACCGGTTTCTCTTTGATGACGGTCCACACTTCAATGATGCAATATTCAACTTTATAAAACCGTTTAAAGAGAGCCTGTAAAGGATATCATAAAGTTGTTACCATTTATAACATATCTATGAAACATTTCGTAGAAATAGTCCAAATTGCAGCCACGAATAAAATAAATAAATAACATTTTAAATAACAACCACCGGCATGAAGCATTTATTCACCCTTGTCATCCTATTCATTTCCTCATTTGCATTTGCTCAGAAAACCATTTCAGTAAAAGGCATTGTGCGTACAGATGATGGAAAAAATCTATCTGGCGCAACAGTGATTTTGTATACTGCTGGTGAAAAGGATACTGCCAGGACTGTTTCCAATGAGAAAGGTGTTTTTAGTTTTACGAATGTAAAAACAAAGAATACTGGTTTAAGGATCTCCTATATTGGCTTTAAGACTTTTCTGAACTATTATGACTTTACTAATTCTACAAGCAACCAGGACTTGTTTGATGTGGTTATGAGCAGGGGCAGCAATACCCTGGAGAATGTAACCCTGGAAGCTAATAAGGTGCAGATAAAAGAAGACACAGTATCGTATAAAGTGGATAGCACGATGTACCGCAAGAATGATAAAGTGGAAGATGTGCTGAAGCAACTACCCGGTGTGACGGTGGATAAGGACGGAACCGTTACGGCGCAGGGAAAACAAGTGACGAAAGTAAAAGTAAATGGTAAGGAATTCTTTGGTGGCGATGTGACAACTGCCACCCGGGAACTGAATGCAGATATGATAGACAGGGTGCAGATCATTGATGATTATGGCGACCAGTCGGCATTTACGGGGATAAAAGACGGCGACCCGTCAAAGACCTTGAATATAGAATTGAAAAAAGATAAGAACAAAGGATATTTTGGAACCATTTCGGCGGGCATTGGCACAGAAGGACGATATGCAAATTCTTTGTCGCTGAATACCTTCAACAATAGCCGGCAGGTATCTGTTATCGGAAACTGGAACAATACCAATGCAAGTACATTTAATTTTGGTTCGGGTGCTATGGGAAACATGGTTGGCGGAATCGTGAGAACAATGGGTGTAGGAAGGGGGGGAGCAGGCATTGGTTCTATGCTTGGAAATTTTGGTGGCAGCGATGGGATTGGTACAACGAAATCAATTGGTTTGAATTATAAAGAAGACTGGAGCCCAAAAGTATCAGCTTACGGAAGCTATAGTTATTCCCAGAAAAATACAACTACCATTAAAAATATCAGCCAGCAGAATTTCTTTAATAATGTGAGCAGCATTAACCTGCAAAACTCTAATGAAAATGCCACGTCTGATAATCATCGGTTATCGTTCAACATAGAATATAAAATGGATGTGAACAATTATTTCAAATTCACACCTACGGTTTCTTACCGTAAATCTTATGGTAATTATTATTCTGACTTTGCTTTTTATGATGGAAATAATGTAAAAACAAATAATGGATATGCAACAGACAGGTCTGCAGCCACAGCACCTAACCTAAATGGTAATTTATTATTCAATCATCGCTTTGCAAAAAAGGGAAGAACCCTTTCTGTGAACCTGAGTGGGGGGTCTTCATCAACAGATGCAAGTGATGACTACCTTAATAAGACCAGTTATTATTTTGTATCAGGAACCAAGGATACTACGGTGTCACAATTAATCACACAGGAAAATAGTAATAATAATATTAGAGCAAATGCATCTTATATAGAACCATTAAGCAAAAAACAAAGCCTTGAATTCAATTATGCATATTCAAGACAGCTTGCTTCTAATGATAAAGAAACGTTCAACGTAAATGGAGTGACAACAACAAAAACGTTTGTTGACAGCCTTAGTAATATTTACGACAATATTTATACTACCAATAAGTTTGGTGTAAACTTCCGCACTACAGAAAAAAAATATAATTACTCAGTAGGACTTGCTGTACAACCTGCCACCATCAGCAGTAACTCTGTTACCGGTAAAACAAATTACACACAGCACCTGGTAAATTATTATCCTGTTGTTCGGTTTGCATATAATTTTTCCCGCAGCCGTTCCTTTAATGTAAATTATAACGGAAGCACCAACCAACCTTCATATACACAGTTACAGCCGGTTTATGATTATTCCAATCCACAATATATTACGCTCGGTAATCCAAACCTAAAGCCTGAATTCAGCAATACCCTAAGCATGCGGTACAACAATTTCGATTTTATAACAGGCAATGTATTTTTTGGAAACCTGGTGGCATCCTTTACAAAAGATAAGATCGTTAATAATGTATTTGACAGGGGATTTGGCCGCCAGGAAACACAGTATTTAAATGCTGATGGCTATTATATGGTTTCAGGATTTTATAATATTTCCAAACCTATACAAGGCAGAAAGTATGTATTTAACCTAGGTGGCAATATCACTTACAACCACAATATCGGGTTTGTAAATGATCAAAAGAATGAAGGAAAGAATTGGGTTGTAGGACAACGTTTTTCTACTGATATAAAAATAAAAAAATGGCTTGAAACCAGTGCCGGTGTGAATGTGGCCTATAACAATTCAGAATATTCTTTGCAAAAGCAATTCAACAGCAACACTGTTGGCTGGACCTTCTCGCATAATAGCCGGATATTCCTGCCAAAGGATTTCATCTTTACTTATGATATGGATAAGACCATCAACAATGGTTATGCAAGTACTGTTGCCAGCAATCCATTTATCATCAACAGTTCATTGGAAAAACAATTAAAGATCAAGAAGCAAAATATTTCACTAAAACTTGCAGCAATCGATCTTCTAAACGAGAACATCAATATAAGCAGGAATGTTTCTGCAAATTATATTACGGATACACGCACCAATAAACTGGGCAGGTACTTTATGCTGAGTGCGATCTTTAGGTTAAACAAATTTTCAGGAAGTGCTGGTCAACAGCAGGGTGGGCAAATGCGAATGATGGGAGCGCCACCACCACCGCCACATTTTTAGAAATAAAATAAAGTATTAAAGAAAGTAAAAATTGCAGGCTACCTGGCCACAGCGATCTTTACTTTTTTATTTTTGATCTTTTCATTCTTTATCAGCTCAATGGCGGGGCCTAGCTTTGATTTCCTTACTGCTACAAATGCCGTAAAATCTTTTACTTCTATCAGGCCGATCTCATCCGATTTTAAGCGACCACGTTGTGTAAGAAAGCCAACGATATCCATTTTATTGATCTTGTCTTTCTTGCCTGCGGCAATAAATAGTGTTGACCATTTTGGCTTTGCGGGTAATTCAACTTCCGCAGGGATATCAAAAGCAGAAGCATGTTCTGTTATATAAGCAGGCATTTTTTCATCTGCTGAATAAACAACGTATACATTTCCGGTAGCCTGCATACGGGCCGTACGACCATTACGATGCGTGAAAGCAGCTTCATCATTGGGCAGGTGGTAGTGAATGATATTGCGAATGTCTGCGATATCCAGTCCACGACTGGCAAGGTCTGTTGTTACCAATACATCAGCAGTGGTATTCCTGAATTTAACGAGTGCAGTTTCCCGGTCTATTTGTTCCATGCCGCCATGATAGAAAACATTATTGATGCCTTGCTCGTTTAAATAATTGCTGGTTCTTTCCACCGCATCCCTGTGATTACAGAAAACAATACTGGATGTATTTCCCGTATAGCAAAGTAATTTGAATAATGTTTCTAATTTATCCTTGTCATCACTCAATATAGTGTAAATACGCAGGTCATCTTTGCTGCTATCAGGGTTTGTAAAGCTCAGCGTAGCGGGGTTTTTCATGCCTACAAACTCAGGCATCTCCAGTGAATTTGTAGCGGATGTGAGCATCCTGTATTCAACAGAAGGCATTGACTTAATAATGAATTTCATTTCTTCCACAAAGCCCAGTTCAAGGCTTTTATCAAATTCATCAAGCACTAGAAACTTAGCCTTTGAAACATCTACATTCTGCCTGCGTATGTGATCTGCCATGCGCCCGGCAGTACCAATAATGATAGCAGGCGTTTGAACCAGGTTATTTTCCTCAATTTCTCTTTTATGGCCACCATAGCAGCTAACTATTTTAAAGCCAGGCTGAATTTTCTTTAAAACGCTTTCAATCTGCAGAGCAAGTTCCCGGCTCGGGACCAGGATAAGCGCCTGCAAGGTTTTTATATCCCGGTCCAGGGATTCTATTAATGGAATTAAAAATGCAACGGTTTTGCCCGAACCCGTGGGTGCCAATAAAATAAGTTCTTTGTTTTCAGCCATGGATGCAATGGTTTTTTCCTGCATCTCGTTCAGGTTTGCAATATTTAACCGGCTGAGAATTTCTGCTGTGTTCATGCTGCAAAACTAAGCTTATAAAAATTAGGGAAATAATCAGTAAACTATGTGGTACCGGTGTACTTGTTATGCTGTATATATGTAGGGTACATGTAGGGCTCATGAAGTATCCTTGCTATAGCCTAACTATAGCTTAGCTATAGGTTAGCTATAGCTTATTTTAATATAGGATTTAGCCTATAATTAATATTATGTTAAACAGGCACACAGCGTTCCTGTTTTTATTTTTCCCTCGCCACCCCTCAGTATTAGATTGCCGCAGAGAATATTGCCGCAGAAGCTTCCTCTAATTTAATCCCTCCTGCTCATTCATCATCTCTGCAAAATCTTTTATATCAGCCTTCAGATCCTTTACCGCATTCCAGAATATTGTTTCCTGGTCCCGCTTTCCATAAAGAGATTTTTGTAAATCATCCTCAATGTCTGCCAAAGCATTTGGAAAATCTTCTGCATTCATTTCATAATAATTGTCGCCATGCATCACTGTCTTTAGTATCTTACTATACCTGTTGGCAATATCCCTGACGGTTTCTATTGCAGATGCTGAAAAATGGACCGGGAATTTTTCCAGTAAATCCAATAAGTCTTTGTAATGACTGATCATACACTATGTTTTGAACATATCAAATTAAAAAACATGGCAGGACAAATTTTAGCCAATGTTTGATACAAAAAAGCCGCATCATCTGCGGCTTTTTTTAAACTATCTATTTTAAGAATTGTCTTCTTCCTGACCTGGTTCTGCATCCGGGGTTTCGTCCGGGTTTGTTTCTTCTGTCGGTTCAATATCATTCTTAGTAGTGTCGTTTTCATTGCTTTCTTCCCCAGCATGTGCCACTACTTCTTCAATCTCTTCTTCTTTTTCATCCAGCTTGGTAATGGCTGCAATCTCATCGCCTTCATCTACACGTATGAGCTTAACACCCTGTGTAGCCCGTCCCTGTTCGCTGATATTTGCTACTGACATCCTGATAGTGATACCACTTACGCAAGTGATCATGAGATCTTCTTTTTCTGTAACATCAAGCAACCCTACTAACCCACCGGTTTTGACAGTAACATTTATAGTTTTTACACCTTTACCACCACGGTTAGTGATCCGGTAATTCGCTTCTTTACTTTCAGGGTCATCAAGAAAGGTTCGTTTGCCATAACCTTTTTCACTGACTACCAGTACTGTACGGGTTTTATCTTCTTTATTCACACAGATCATTCCTACTACTTCGTCAGTCTTTTCATCTACTTCAATTCCGTATACCCCTATTCCACCACGACCAGTTGAACGCACTTTAGTTTCAGGAAAACGAATGGCACGACCACTTTTCACTGCCATCATGATCTCACAATTACCATCGGTCATTTTAGCTTCAAGTAACTGGTCACCTTCCTGGATATTGATTGCATTGATACCAACCTGCCTAGGCCTGCTGAAATCTTTTAGATCTGTTTTCTTAATAATTCCTTGTTTTGTACAAAGCAATATGTAATGATTGTTCACATATTCCGGATCATCAAAATTCTTTACATCAATGATTGCCCTTACTTTATCATCAGGCGGAATCTGCACCATATTCTGTATTGCCCTTCCCTTGCTCGTCCTGTCGCCTTCTGGTATCTGGTACACTTTTAACCAAAAGCATTTTCCTTTTTCTGTAAAAAATAATAAAGTATGGTGTGTAGAGGCTACAAATAAATGTTCTATAAAATCTTCCTGCCTTGTGGCACTTCCTTTAGCACCACGGCCTCCTCTTCTTTGCTGACGATATTCTGTAGCCGAAGTTCTTTTAATATAACCCAAATGCGAAATGGTAACCACCACATCTTCTTCTTCAATAAGGTCAAGCATATTTATCTCATCATCGGCATAAACAATTTCAGATTTGCGTGCATCACCAAATTTTGTTTTTACTTCAAGTAATTCTGTTTTGATGATATCAAAACGCAGGCCTTCATTTGCAAGAATTTCTTTAAGGCTTTCAATTAATTTCAGGATCTCTGCATGCTCTTCACGTATCTTATCTATCTCCATGCCTGTAAGGCGCTGCAGTCTAAGTTCAAGCACTGCTTTCGCCTGTATCTCACTCATACCAAAATTGCTTATCAATCCTTCCTGAGCAAGGTTTGGTGTGGAGCTGTTCCTGATTAATTGAATCACTGCATCAAGATTATCAAGCGCAATAATATATCCTTCTAAAATATGTGCCCGCTCTTCTGCTTTACGTAATTCATATTTTGTGCGGCGCACAACTACTTCATGCCTGAAATCTACAAACTCAGAAATGAGATGTTTAAGATTGAGGATCCTTGGCTTTCCTTTTACCAGGGCAACATTATTTATACCGTATGACGTTTGTAACTCAGAATGCTTGTACAATTGGTTTACCACCACCTGTGCAACGGCATCTTTTTTCAGTTCCACTACAATACGAGTTCCTTCCTTGTTATTACTTTCATTATTTACATCACTAACACCTTCTATAACTTTATCATTGATCAAATCGCCGATACGTTGTGTAAGCGTATCACGGTTTACCTGGTAAGGAATTTGGGTGATGATAATTTTTTCCCTTCCCCGTGCATCTGTTTCAATGGTTGTTTTTCCACGAAGCACTACCCTGCCACGGCCTGTGGCCAGCGCAGCTTTCACGCCTTCCATACCATAAATGATTCCACCCGTTGGAAAATCGGGAGCCTTTACGTATTTACATAATTCCTCTATTTCAATTTCGTTATTATCAATGTAGGCAATACAACCATCTATTACTTCGCTAAGATTGTGCGGCATCATGTTGGTGGCCATACCAACCGCAATTCCACTGCTACCATTAACCAACAATTGTGGCACTCTTGATGGAAGAACTGTTGGTTCTTTAAGTGAGTCATCAAAGTTGGGCTGATAATCTACTGTGTCTTTTTCAATATCCTCAAGCATGGCTTCAGCAAACTTGTGCATACGGACCTCGGTGTATCTCATGGCTGCCGGCATATCACCATCCTGGCTACCAAAGTTTCCCTGGCCATCTACCATTTTGTAACGCATGGACCATTCCTGCGCCATCCGAACCATTGTGTCATATATAGCTTTATCTCCATGGGGATGGTATTTACCCATCACCTCTCCCACAATACGGGCTGATTTTTTATAAGGCCTGTTGCTGGTATTGCCTAATTCGCTCATACCAAATAATACCCTGCGATGCACCGGTTTCAGGCCATCTCTTACATCCGGAAGTGCCCTTCCTACAATTACACTCATGGAGTAATCAATGTAAAAAGTCTTCATTTGTTCTTCAATATTTACCGGTATAATCTGCCCCCGGTTATTCTGCTTATTTTCTTCGTTTATCTCGTTATTTTCCATATTGTTTTATAGGCTGCAAAAGTACTGAAATACAATGGTTTTTTAGTTTAAAAAATGAAGTGTTTTTGGTCTTTCTTATACACATTTTACAGGCGGTTGTGCATAAGATTTTATTATCATTTTTATGTATAGAATGAGATGCTGAGGAGAAAAATTAAAGCTTTAAATATGCCTGAAGTTATTATGAATTCAGCCTGGCTTTTACAAAATCGCTTACCAGGTAGCTAATCAATTTTCCAGTGCTTTCGTCCTTTGCACCGTCTGAAAGCTGGCAGGCACCTTCGCAGATATGCAGGTATGCAGCCTTAGCATCGATTCCCGTAAAGTTTAAATATTGTCTTGCCTGCAGGCTCGTAATGCCAGCGGGAGTGCAGGCGCTACTGAGGACATCTTCCATACAATCCATGTCCAGCTCAATGCCTGCATAACTATCTTCAGTAAAACCAGTAGCATGTGCCACCGCCTGTATGAAGTTCTTTTTTTCATGTATAAAAATATCCTCGTAAGTACTGTATTGTATGAATGGATTTTCATGGATCTCTGTTAATACATTCTGGGCAACATAATTTTCATGCAATCCAATGATTGCGTATTTACCTAAAAAACCATCTGCTTCTGCGTAACGAAATGCATTCCCGCTATGCCTGCCTTCCATGGTGCGATAGTCTGCATGTACGTCTAAGTTTATGCAATTGATCTGGGCCAGTGGAACCACACCGGCTTTATGAAGCCCCTTGGCGGCACCTTTTAAGATTGGGTAAGCATTGTTATGCCCACCGCCTATCACCAAGGGTATTTTTTTTGCAGCACAGATCACTTTTATAAGATCTTCTACCTGTTCATCAATCACATTCACTGCATGCCGGTAAGCGGAAATTTTTTCATCCTGTGTGTATGCATTGTTTTCAATGAGGTATTTCATATCGCCAAAATCAAAGTGGCCAAGCAGTAATATATTTTCGCCAGTTAAGAAGTCATTGCTTTGAGTATTGAGAAATGCATCCAGGAACGGAAGCCAGTTTGTATCGGCTCCACCCCTTCCCATGTTTGCTTTTACACCAATGTCCTCGGGTATACCAAGTAAAACATATTTAGCAGGAGATTGTTGTAAGACCTGTGGCCAGTCTGTATCTGGTGCTAAGAAAGAAATTCGTTCGCCCAGCTTCGTTTCAAATTTACGCACCCTTGTTAGCGAAAGAATATCTGCTTTGGAATAAAACTTAAAATGCTTCATGCGTCTAATAATTTATCCAGGTGTGGGTATTTGCCCTGACATGGTCATTGCAATCTTACTTCTCCTTTTGTTAGTGTATTGATTTCTAAACTGGGTTCGTTGGCGAAAGTTAATATATTTTATCAAACTCGATTTCATGAATGATGCTTATTTAAAAAAAGGAATCGGATTGAAAAGCTTTATTTAATTTTAAGGGAAATACTTAAGCATGAAAAAACTTTACATTTTATTCCTTTCATTTTTATTTACCATAACTGTTTTTGCCCAATGGAATCCTAACACCCTGGACAACCTAGAAATAGCTGGTATCAATGTAGCAGATCAACAGGTAGCTCATACCAGTGATGGCAAAACCTGGATTGCATTTTACAACAACAATGCGGGTAACTATGATATGCGGGCCCAATTGCTGGATGTTAATGGAGATAAATTATTGGGGCCAGATGGCGTCTTGGTTAGTAACCAAACTTCGGGATCAGCGACTTATGTTTTTAATGTAGCCCTGGATGCCAGCAATAACCTGATCATCGCATTTCAGTTCCAGTTGCTTAGCGTAAACAATGCGGTTGTAACCAAAGTAAATACGGATGGGAGTCTTCCATGGGGTGCATTAGGAACCGTACTTGGACCTGGCCTGGCACCATACCCCGTAGAACTTAGTACTGGTGAAATTGTGGTAACATGGAATAATAACAGTCCGGGCACTCTTTACATGCAAAAACTTTCTGCTGCCGGGGCAGTGCTTTGGGGATCACCTGTAGCTATAACGGTTAGCGGTACGAATACCACCCGTGGGCAACTTCTAGCAAATCCTGGCGGATATTTTACCCTTATTTTTCAAAAGAAAATATCTGGCATATCAACAACACTTTATGCACAACGATATAATAATGCCGGTGTAGCTCAGTGGGCTTCTGCAACACAGTTAACAAACCAAACAACCTCCGGCGTTAGGTATTACTCTGTACTTATAGAAAATGACACATGCTATGTCGGGTATTATGCAAGTTTGGGATTCCGTTTTTATGCTTACTTACAACGAATAAATCCTGACGGCATTTTGCCATACGGAATCAATGGAGCTCCATTCAGTAGTTATGGGGGTGTAAGTTCTGATCCCTATCAACAAAATATCAATGTGGCTAAAACACCCGGTTCCAATGTTGCATGGGGTGTATGTACCTATAGCAATACTTCCCAATCGCAATATGGCGTTTTTGTTCAAAAATTTGATGTTGGAACTGGCAACAGGTTATTGGATCCACTTGGAAAAGAAGTCTTTCCGATCAGTACCAATATGGATACACAAACAGGTGTTCTTGCGCTTTATAATGACGCCCCCGTTTTTATGAGTTATGATGCTAACTATAAAATATATGCAACGAGACTTGATGCGAACGGAAATTTTGTATGGGCAGGCAACCGTGTAGAACTTAGCAGCACAACGGCTGGAGGAAGCACGCCAAAAGGAAGATTTGCATTTACAAGTATGATCAACACCCAGGCAGTAGCTGTATGGTATGAAAACCGGGGAACCGAATACCGATCATATGCACAGAATATTTTGGCAAATGGCCTAACGGGTGTATTGCCCGTAAGTTTCGGTGATTTTAATATCATGAGGAGGCAAAAAACAACCTTGCTTGTATGGAATACTGAAACGGAGAATAATAGCAGGGGATTTTACTTAGAAAGATCCGGCGATGGAATACATTTTAGCGGCATAGCGTTTATTGCAACCATGGCCCGAGGGGGCAACAGTTCCAGTAGGCTGTCGTATTCCTATATTGATAATTACCCTCTTCCTGGTAAAAATTATTACCGGATAAGGCAGGAAGACCTGGACGCTAAAACGGAATTGTCTAATACATTGTTATTGAATTTTGCGTCTGCTGATGGCTTATCCATAAACAGCATCTATAGTACAGCAGCTTCCAACACAATTGTAGTAAACCTGCAAAGCAATACTGCCAATGAAGCTTTTATAAAAGTATATAATAGCAACGGTGCTTTGATCCGCTCATTGAGTAGCGTGACCAGGGAAGGAAATAACATGATAACAATAAACGTTTCAAATCTTGCCAAAGCTGTTTATGTTGTTTCTGTAAATTCCGCTGGACTGCTTGTTTCTGAAAAGTTTTTCGTGAAATAAATTTTTCAACAGAGCAATAAAGAGGTTGCCTTAAAAGTATATTTTTTGCTACAAAAACACATAGGCTCAAAGTAAAACAAACTTAATATTCGAAGCTTTGTTACTTCTTGGCTTTATGGCAATGTTTATAAATTTCTCTTTCAAGACAACCTCTTTTTGGTGGCTCATCTTTTATCAAATTACGACGGTTCTTTTCTTTTTGGGTAGTGGAGCGGCACCACTGTTATTTATAGATCCCATTCCCGTAGATTTTGCCTGGATGGATTTTACCACATTCACATGTGCAGAACCAATACCCGAATTTTCGATACTCATAGTTTGCACAACCAGGTCAGAAGCCGCAAAACTTCCTACCCCGCTGTTTGAAACTTCTGCATCATCAGCGTTTCCTGTGAGCGTAATATTGCCCACACCTTTATTTTTTACGGTGATCTTTTTGGCTTGCACCTGTAACTTGATATTGCCAATAGCCTCGCTGTTTATCTTCAATATGTCAAATTTCAAAGGTTCATTTGAACTAACATTTCCAATGGTTTTGAGATCCATTGCATCTAGGTTCTTAAAGCTCAGGTAGACTTTCATTTTGCTGCTGGATTTAAAATTTTTGTGATCCATTTTCTCCATATCCACCACCAGTTTATTACCATCATTCTTTACTGTAAAATATTGCTGTAAGTTATCATCCGCTTCAATTTTAAGCGACTCCTCTCCCTGGCTGAGTACCAGCTCAAAAATGCCACTGATCTTAATTTCGTTAAAGGGTTTTATAATGATCGTTTTGGTTTCTACTTTACCGCTACCGGTAATCGTTTCCCTATCCTGTGCTGTGGCTGTAAAACTTACTGCCAACCCTAAGGCCGCTAAAAGAATTTTGTTGTTCATGATGCTATACTTTATTTTATTAACGAAATATTTCGTACACCAAAGCTAAATGTATGTTTTGAATTGTGGATGCCAAATGTATCAGTGGTTTCATGGATGTCTGAATGGTATGGTAAAGAATTATAGGACGTAAATAATTCCTGTTGCATGAGTTGCTTATTGGCTCCTTAATTGCATCAGCAATAATAAAAAATATTATGAGCATTGAGCAGATAAATCTTCCAGAAAAAAATGAAACAAATAAATCAGACCTGCCGGACAACCAGCATGACCTGGAACGTATGCAACCAGAGGAAACCACGTTGGACTTGCCAGATGTAGAAGATATCCCTGGGCAGGAATTCATTCATCCACCAAGAATGGGTTCGTATGCTGATACTACTATTTCATCAGCAGATGAAGAAGGTGAAGGAATATTTGATGACGATGATGAAGCGTTAGGTGAGTCCGATGTTGTGCAATTATGATAAAGACATACTCCAGGCTAGTTTTCCTTTTTTATTACTCTTTATCCAGGTGAAAATAAAACTGGTACGATAAGGAATTCGCATTTGTAAGCCGCTATTGCCCAGAAACATATTACCTTCTATCATGCACATAGGAGTGATCGTAGATGCAATTTCCCATCCATTAATAGTACCTGTATTAACTTTCAGATCGGCTTCCTGAGCTATGCGGCTAATTCGTGCCTGTAACAATAATGGGTTGTGTATACTTACTTCAAGGATGTTAGTGACAGAAGAGCGGTTTTTCATTCAGATGATTTACAAATCCTAATACGCTAAAGCCAGGACCTTTATTGTTTAAAGCAATTTAAAAAATAAGATCCCGGACCTAAATCTATGGAGTCATAACTATGATTTATGACTTAACAACGTCTTCAAGGTCCACATATCCATTTGCATCCAATTCAGCCTGGAGGTGAATGTCCTGTATGGCTTCAGTATCCGACTGGCGCCTGTCCTTCGATTTATCTCTTTCTTTTTTCAGCATTCCGATCAATACATCTGTACATTCAGTTACAGCAGTTTCAAAATGTGCTGTAGCTTTTTTTACAAAATGATCGTTACCCGGCACTTCCAGCCTGATCTCACATATATTATTCTCCGGGTTAGTTTCAGAACCCAGGTATAATGTCACGTTAGCTCTCACAATTTTATCGCTATTGAGCGTTTGCAATTTTTCATTGATGAATGTTTCCAGATTTTCTCCGGCTGTAAAACCAAGAGATTGAATGATGATATCCATAATTGCTTAATTGATTAAATGAGTTATAAAAAAAACATGCATTATATCCAGCATTCACCCGATTATTGTGCCAACAAAAAAATAGGTGCCGGTTTAAAATATATTTTCACATTTCATTACAAGCAACTCATCCTTTTTTCTCTTTAAAATTCCGGTTAATTGTTTAGTTTAGTAATCATGTTTAAAGTCCTTCTGATACAAATACTTTTATTAACCACCCTGCAAAAAAATATTGCTGCTCCACCGAAAATTACAGGCACCTGGGAAGGCAGGATGAGCAATGAAATGCTACAAATAAATATTCTTGAAAAGAATAATAAAATATGTGGCTATACCTACGATCATTTTATCAATAACAAAAAAGAATATTGCAAAGCCTTGTTCGACGCCCGTTACAACCGGGAACAAGAAGTATGGTACTTAACCGGTACCGGCTTTCTTGAAAACAGCGGCGGCCATGTTCTTATGCGAATCAGGCTTTGGTTTGAACCAGGCGAAGGGAATAATACAATGCATGCGTTGGTCTCTATAAAATCGGGTCTCCTTTCATGGATGGGATCAGCAGAAGAAGTAATTCTTGAGCGGGTATCTTCCAGCCCAAATAACCAGGGATCTATAGAAGCTTATTGTTTCCCGAAGGAAGAAAAAAAACAAGTAGAGCAAAAGAAACCGGTGGTGCCGCCTGTAACTAAAACCCCGGCCCCTAAACCTGAAGTGACCAGGAAAGATAGCAGTCCTCAAGCAATTATTCCAGCCATCGTTCCGCCAGTTGTAAAAAAAGACAGCAACAGAAATAATATAACAACCCGGAAGAAAAATACATTTGCCCACCTTGTGGTGGATGTAAAAACTATTACGCTAACTGTTTATGATAATGGCATTGTGGATGGAGATACTGTAAGCATTTATTACAATGGAAAACTACTGGCATCACGTCAGCGTATTTCTGAAAAGCCACTGACCCTACAGTTAGAACTGGATGAAGCAGCAGCCCTGCATGAGATAACTCTTTTTGCAGAAAACCTGGGAAGCATACCGCCAAATACCGCACTTGTTGTAGTAACAGCTGGAGGCAAGAGATATGAATTGCATAGCAGCGCCAGTCTTACAGAAAATGCTGTATTATTTTTAGAATATAAACCAAAGTGAGGGAAAGATTAAACCTGGGAACCTGATGTCCTATTTTCTCAACAATTTTTCCCGGTAAATCAATATTGATGAGTTTGGTAAAATAATTGTATAATTGTCTAAAACCTATTTATGAGTCATCCTAATAATGCTAACAAGACATCAAAAAAAATTCTAATCATCGAAGATGAAGGTGATATATGCCTGCTTTTAAATTTAATATTAAAGGAAGATGACATAGATATTGATCATGTGCAGAACCTTAGTAAAGCAAAGGCATATCTTGAAACTGGGCTGCCACAACTTGTAATACTTGATAACAGGTTGCCAGATGGTCTTGGCCTTGATTTCATTGAATTTCTTCGGGAGAAATACCCATCTTTAAAAATACTCATGATATCAGGTTACCATGCTTCGGAAGCAAAAGATGTGGCCTTACATAATGGTGCTGATATATTCCTGGAGAAACCATTTACAAAAGACCAGGTTTTTGATGCTGTTCATAATTTATTAAAGCAGCAGGAAGAAAAAGAGATCCTCGCTTAAGATCAGAAAGTTTTATACAATAAGGACTGTGGCTGGACAGATTGTCATTTACAATCGGGACAGTCCCATTCCTGGTTTATATCGATACATGTAACAACGGTAACTTCATTGGCACAAGGAGCAAAAACTATTCGTAGCCTTTGTCCATCTATGCTGTTTCCTTCCACTGCATATTTCTTACTACAGTCATCCCCCTGCAATTCACTTTTCTTATAATTGATGGCACCATGTACAAGCATATCTTTCACTTCAGTTTCCGTTATATGCCTGCAAAGCATCCGGCAGCGGGCATGCTTTGTATAATTTACCTGTGAAGGATTCCTGTTTAATCCCCGCCTTGCAGTTGAATTTGATTCTTGCGAAGAAGACGTTGTTGCTTTTGACCTGGTCGGGGATGCCGAACTACAACGACGAACAGCAATAGTGATTAGCGCCAGCAGCACTATCACAATAAAAGGCAATAACTTTTTTAAATTCATAGTTTTATTTCTCTTCTCAAATATAGTTCGCCGAAGTCTTATATTTTAATGTGTTATCTTTCAAATTAAAAATATATGAATATTATTTCCTCCAGGATGCATGGCATCATTGATTACCTTTTGATACTTTTTCTTGTTGCGTCTCCTACCCTGTTTAAAATGGAAGGTGCACTTTGCAGCATTACATATACTTTGGCAGCGGTACACTTGTTGTTAACTATTCTTACCAATTTCGAATTGGGCTTAGTGAAACTCATTCCTTTCAGAATTCACGGATTGCTGGAACTGGTCGTTGCCATTGTACTCGGATGCCTTTCTTTCTGGTTTTATAAAAATGCAAATGTTACCGGCTTTTATTTTTATATGTTCCTTGCCATTGCGATCATGATTGTATTTATCTTAACTGATTTTAAGTCTTCCCCGGCCAATGTGAAAAATGTTAACTAAAGAAACGTATTAAAAAAGCACCGGTGCAATAACGGTATTTTTTTTTTAATTTTTCGTTTCATCCAATGTAATTTTTTCGAGGTAAGCAGGAAGTGCTGTACCGATAATGTGAGTCCATCCTTCTACAAAATCTTCTTTCGCAAATGCGGGGTTTGATGGGAAAGTTTCCAAACCTTCATGTGTCAGCCGCAACCTTGTTTTTTCTCCTTCCGGAAAAAGTTCAAAGTTCACAATAGAGTTACCAGGAAAACCATCATAGCGCCAACTATAACTGAGTTTTTGCAATGGCATTACCTCTATTATTTTACAAAGATGTAGAAAGCTTTCGCCTTCTTTTCCCTGGCCATGAAATTGGAACTCGAAACCGGGTTCAGCCTCAAACTCCGAAAGGTCAAAATACCAATCTTTCATTTCTTGTTTACTTGTTATAGCATTCCATACTTTTTCAACCGTCGCATTCAAAATGCGTTCTATTACAATTGGCTCTGGGGGCATATTTTTATATTTTAATGATTAAAAATAATATTCTTCAAGACTTTTTTGCAGAAATTCTCAAGCAGATCTATTCCAGGAATTTTGCCAAAAGCTCATGAAAGTGATGTGTCCCTTTTTCCCTGGTTACAGAATACCTGCCATGTTTATAAAAACGGGATTGAATTCCCTTTTGAACAGTTTCAACAATCTCTTCATCTTCTTTTTCTACTTTATCCAGGTTGCTGCCGGCACCAGTACTCAGCAGGTCCTCTTTCCACACAAAGCTGAGAAAACGAATCCTGGTTTTATCCACTTCAATAGGTTCAACTATGTTTACAGAAAGACCCCATGGATAAAAATTGAACATCATGTTTGGAAAAACCCAGAAATAATAAGCGGCAATATTTTTTCCATGATCGGGTGAAGCGCCAGGTATTTCAAAACAATCTTTACCAGTCTTGCTGATACCAAGTTGCAAACTGGAAAAAGGATAAAACAATTCGGTTGTATAATCGGTAAAATCAATGGCGGCATTCAAGCCTTCATGCACAAATGGGATATGAAAACCTTCTAAATAATTCTCACAGTAAAGCGCCCAGTTTGCATTTACATGATAGTCTTTAGAAAGATCCTTTCGGTATTTAAATTCTTTTAGGGGTAGCCATGAAAGTCTGTTCATCATGTCTCCAAAAAAAACGAGTGCTTCATATTTTTGTTTAAGGTTTGTAAATAATAAACTGCCCCAGGAAAATAATGGAAGCGATGCCAGGTCATCATCAGCAGATGGAAAATTTTTCACTTCTTTGAATTCCGGCATTGACCTGAATTTGCCATCGAGGTTAAATAAACGCCCGTGGTATTTGCAGCGTAGATTTGTATTTACACAATTTTCTGTCACTAATAAATTGCCTCTATGTGTGCATACATTTGAAAGGCAATGAATATTTTCATTGGCGTCTTTTGTAAGCAGCAAAGGTTCATCCAGGTAACCAGGTAAGAGTGTGAGCGGATGACAGGAATTTATTTTTTCCAAGTCAGTAGCGTCTCCTGCAAATTGCCAATTGCAGGCGAATAACTTTTCTTTTGCCATTTCGAAAAACCGCACCGACTTGTAAACTTCTGTAGAAATTGTTTCTGCTAAAGCAATATCAGGGTTTACAAAAAAATGGGGCATGTTATAATTTTAAAGTAAGATAACAAAACTAAAATCCATCTATGCTGAATTGCGCCCGGCATTAATAATTCCAAAGGAACAACGCATTGCCAGCTTACCGTATTTTTCTTTTAATGCAATTTGATCCCCAGTATTTTCTGTCGATCTTATTTTGCTTAAAGCATATTGCTGTATGCTTAGGAGTGGTAATACGATCCTGTCACGCATCTGTATAGACAACCTGTCAACCGGGTAATCTTCCATCAAAACGCTGTGCCCGGATAACTTTAAAACATAGTGCAGGGTCAGGTCATATTCTTTTTTTATCATCCACCATAGCTCACTGTATTTCGGGTCGTTTGCCAGGTTTGCGGTTATCGGGAAAAAACATTTCAATAACGACATCTCGCAATTATCAAGCAAGGTCCTGAAATATAAAGAGTCTTTGTAAAGGCCTTTTAGCTCGTCAAATTGTCCTTCTCTTTCCATTTGTTGGAGTGATGTACCTACGCCATAATATCCAGTGATATTTTGTTTAACCTGGCTCCAGGAGCCAACAAACGGAATGGCCCGCAAGTCTTCCAATAACAACCTTTGGTCTTTACCTCTCTGGCTTGGCCTGCTGCTAATGTTGGTCTCGCTATAGAACCGCAGTGGACTTATTTCCAAAAGATAATCAACAAGAAGCGGGTGATCTTTCAGTTGGTTGTAATGCTGAAGCCCAATGCCTGCAAGTTGTTGCAACAGGTCTTCCCGGCTTTGCGGCAACGTTATATCCTGACCTTGTAGAAATTTATTACTAATACCAGCATGAATGAGTTGCTCCATATTGTACCGGGCAGAATCGATCGTTCCGTATTGGGAGCTTACTGTTTGTCCCTGCACTGTCAACTGTATCTCTTCGCCAGAAATGTTTTTTCCCATTGAAGCATAGAACTGGTGGGTCTTACCTCCTCCCCTTGCCGGCGGTCCTCCACGGCCATCAAAAAAAATAACCTCTAAACCGTATTGCATGGCAAGGGCTGATAAGGATTTCTTTGCTTTGTAAATGCTCCAGTTAGCCATAAGGTAACCGCCGTCTTTAGTGCCATCACTAAATCCCACCATGATGGTTTGTTTGTTTCTCCGGCCTGCCAAATGCTTTTTATAGAGAGGATTTCTATACAATGCTTCCATAATGTTGTAAGCGTTACCAAGGTCTTCTATAGTTTCAAGCAAAGGAATAAAGTCAACCATTATCTGGCCTTTGTCCCCACCAGCTAATACAAATAAAGCATGAAGCTCCAAAACATCTAATGCATCCTGGCAATGGCTTATGATGTACCTGTTACAACCTCTTTCTCCATTGAACTGCTGTATATCTTTTATGGCGAGAATAGTGTCGAGTGTATCCTTTGCAATTCCATCAAGGCCTGTAATTTTTTTATTGAATGTAATTGCCTCAAGGGCTTTTATTTTTTCATCTTTTGAAAGGGCAGCATAGCCGGGCGTTAGGTTTTTACCCTGCAAGGAAATGGTTCCCAGCACCTGCGAGTGAACAGCACTATGCTGGCGAATATCGAGTGAGGCAAAGTGCAACCCAAAAATATTCATCTTGCTTATTAGGTCATCTGCCAGGTTAACAAACAGCCCGTTATGTTGCTGCAAAATTGTTTGCCTGATGCCTTCCATTGTTTCAATCAATTCATTGACTGTAAGGTTTGTGCGATGCCCCGGAATAAAAATATTGTTGTATAATTTTTTTTCTAAAGCTGCTAACGGCTCCACTACTCCTTCAAATGTCAGTCGCCTTCTTATCTTTCTTACATCCAGGTAGTAACATTTTATGATCGAACCTCTTAGTGCTTCAGCCACGCTAAGACTTGTTTCCACAGTTACGAACGGGTTTCCATCCCTGTCGCCTCCGGGCCAGAATCCCATAGCGATGAATGGGTCCATGCCTGCGGTGATGAAGCCTAATTGCTTATTCATAAATTCGCTGATCTTTCCTGTAGCTGGGTAAAATACTTTTTCAAGATACCAGATAAGACTCATAGCTTCATCAAAGGGAGTGGGTTTTTGTTTTTTAAAAAAAGCTGTCCTGCCTAGTTGTTGCAGGTACATATTTACCAGTTGCGTATTATTGCCTGCAAGTGCTTTTGCCAGGTCATTGATGATCGCAAGCACAGTGCCCGGGTAAAACTGGGTGGGGTGTGCCGTTAGTACCAGCCGCACGCAGAAATGGTTTACCTGCTTCTCAAGATTTGCAAAGGTTGATTCTTTATCCAGTTCTGTAAAAAGTTGTTTCAGCGTACCTTTTCCCTGCATATCATTTACCTGGCTGAAAGCCGCATCTTCCAGTGAATCGAATAGCACAACCTGCCGTTCTGCAAATTGCACAAAGCGAAACAAGAGGTTGATCTTTTCCTTTTCATCCTCAATGATCGTATGTCTCTTGAAAAATCCATCAATGATATCATTGGTATGTTCATTGCGCTCATAGCCTTCTTCACAACTGCTTTGTAACAATGTAAGCAACATGCCTGTTTTTTCGATCCGCTGAAACGGTAAGGCAGTGAACAGGCTATTGTACAATTGAAACTTGAGGCCAACAAGGTTTTTAAATTTATTTACTGCATCCTGAGATATGATATGCATATATAATTGGCCGGCTTTATGGTAAGTTGCGGGCAGGCATGAAATTACAAATACGATTTCATAGTGAAATAAAAAAGGGTTCCGAATATTGAAACCCTTTTTCAAAATATTATTCTCTATCTCCGTTTAAGGTACCATCCAAGCCAAAGGCCACATAATCCCCAACTAATTATACAATCTCCAAAATGAGCCATGATATCGAACCATTTATACCAAATGTTCACTGTATATGCGGTATTGAAAAATGCAATCAATCCCAACACGAGGCTTGCCGTGAAAATGGTTCCAAAGCTTAAGACATTTATTTTACCCAATAACCAGCAGAACAGCCAAACCATTACCATATCAACAATTAATTGACGGCCCATATTCATTACCATGTCACCCCAAGTAGATTTTATTTCATTATGAAACTGAATACTTGCCCAGGGTTTTCCATTGGATTCTTTCATCATTTTTTCATGATCTTCCCGAGTTGCTGTTTCAGGAAGGCCTGGCAGAATATATCCCCCTTCCCGGGCCAGGTTTGTCTTGAGGTTTTCCAGAATCGCTGCATTGTTAGGCGTGTAAAGATTTGCTGATTTGTGAAGGTGCAAAACAGCATTGGAAAGAAATTGCCATGCAAAAATGATAATGCCACCAACAATGGCAGCGATGATTGTTTTTTTCATAAATAGTTTTTTTGGTGGGGTTAAAATAGTGTGTCTCGGTGAGATATGCAAGTGATGATGTAGCAGTGACTTGTAGAATCTTGATCTAACCCTGTATTTGCATAGTAAAATAATGTGTAGAATAACTCCAATTAATTTAATACTAACTGGTTGAAAAGTCTCTCCAATGTAATATCAATATCTGCAGAAAGGCCAGGATGTACTGCGGATGTCTGAACGATCGTACTGCGCTTTGCTGTAAGCCATCTGAAACGGGAAGCAGCATCAAGGGCTGCTATTGGTCCGGCTGATCCGTTACCAACCGCTATTTGTTTAAATGCTTCTACATGATCTTTAACTTCGTTTACATCCAAAGAAACATATAAAGATTGCAATCGTTGTTCGTCCAGGTTATACTTAGTCTGAAGAAATCCGGTTTTTTTACAGAAAATTATGATCCCAATATTAAGGAACTCTTCCCGTTCTACACGTGGTACGATCCTTATGATGGCATATTCAAATAAATTATTTTCCTCCATGTATAATTTCATTTACAAAATTAGCCGAGCCTGCAATCCTGCTTATTAAAAAATTGGTATATACTTTCCTTATTTCTTCAACGCTTAGTTTTTCGTTATCATATTGCAGCCATGATTCCGGAACGGCGGCAACTATGTTGTGAATTAGTTCATAGGTAAATATTTGGCGTAGCGCTGCATCTGCCTGTTCTATCTCAGTCGCCTGTTTCAGTAACACATGATCCCTGATCTGTACAAAAGGTTTGGATGCGTAAGTTTCCCACTCATATCCTGCATGATGAAAATATAATGAGGCACCAAAATCTATCAGCCAGTTTTCATTATGCCAGCAAAGCATGTTTGTATTTTTTGCGGTGCGATCTACATTCATTAATAACGCATCCAGCCATACGATTTTTGAAGATAGTGATGCATCCAGTTCTTTCACGGCAGGATCGTAGGTAATAGCACCCTGCAAGTAATGTACGCCAAGGTTTACTCCTACGCTTGCTTTTAAAAGATCCTGTATCTCTTCATCAGGTTCGGTTCGTCCAAATGCTTCATCAAGGTTAGCGAATACAAGTTCCGGTACTTTTAACCCTGCGGCACGGGCAAGTTCAGCACCAATAAAATCGGCCACAAGTGCACGGGTACCCTGCCCTGCTCCCCTGAATTTAACAACATATAAAAACTCATCATCCGCTTCTGCTATTGCAGGCAGTGAACCGCCTTCACGCAATGGTGTTACATATCGCATTACTTGTACGGTTCGTATGGCGGATGAATTGTGTGTCATGAAATCTACTATGTAATAAACTGCTGCAAATTATTCTAAAATAATTTAACCAGAATGCTTTTATACAACAACAGCATTTCATGTGAAGGTGTATTTGAAACGTGTCGCATTCAACCGTTCATTTGGCGGAGAACAACCCTATTCGTTTAGGTTTATGGAAGCATTTTTGTATTCAATTTAAAAACGCTTTCAAATAACATTTCATCATCAAAAAAATATCATCATGGCAACAATGCAAAAGATCACGAGCAATCTTTGGTTTGATAAAGAAGCAGAAGATGCAGCTAAGTTTTATACTTCCATTTTTAAAAATTCATCGATCGGCAGGATCGCACGTTATGGGAAAGAAGGGTTTGAAATACATGGTGGGAAAGATGGCACTGTAATGACCATCGAATTTAGCCTTGAAGGTCAAAATTTTGTTGCACTTAATGGCGGCCCCATTTTTAAATTTAATGAAGCTGTGTCTTTTATTGTGTACTGCGAAAACCAGGAAGAGATAGATTATTATTGGGATAAATTGAAAGAGGGTGGCGATGAAAAGTCACAGGTTTGTGGATGGGTGAAAGATAAGTATGGTCTTTCCTGGCAAATAGTTCCTACTATTCTTCCTAAATTAATGGCCGATGAAGAAAAAGAAAAGGCTGAAAGGGTTATGCACGTGATGCTAAAAATGAAAAAACTGATTATTGCAGACTTGGAAGCTGCTTACAATGGCTGATGTTGATTTGAATAAACCTTAAATGTTTGGTTAATCCTTTTTAAATTTTGCCGGAACATTGCAAAGCAATATTTTCATTTTTCAATGTTATGGAATGACGAAATGTTTATCCTTTGCCCTGTTTGTTTTTATAGCGTTAGAGTCTGTAGCCGGTACTGCAGATACGATCAGTATTTACAGCAATTCCATGCACCGGTCTTACAACTGCGTTGTGATAAAACCGGACAGCTACAGCCATAAAAAAACTTACTATGAAACTGTTTACTTGCTGCATGGCTATGATGGTTATTATAGTAATTGGATATTGAGGGTGCCGCAGATTAAAAAATATGTGGATGATTACCAGCTATTGATCGTTTGCCCGGAAGGAAAATCAAATAGCTGGTATTTTGACAGCCCAATTGCAGACAGCATGCAGTTTGAAACTTATATAGCTAAAGAAGTTCCAGAATATATAGATACACATTTTAAAACCATTAAAAGAAGCAATGCAAGAGCCATTACGGGCTTAAGTATGGGTGGGCACGGCGCATTATTTTTAGCATTCCGACACCCGGATATTTTTGGCGCCTGTGGAAGTATGAGTGGAGCTTTTGATATTAATTTGTTTGCAACCGGCAAGCGGTATCATATCCCTGAGTTACTGGGAGATAGTAATTTTTCAAACCGATATTATGATTATAGTGTGATGAAAGCGATGGAGGTTATTACCAAAGATTTCCCTAGGATAATTATTGATTGTGGCAATGAAGATGGCTTTATTGAAATGAACAGGGCAATTCATAAAAAAATGATTGAGCTAAAAATTCCGCATGACTATATTGAAAGGCCGGGCAAACATGAATGGAAATACTGGAGCAATTCGTTGCCATATCACTTATTTTATTTCAGAATGTTTTTTGATAAACAGAAAAACAGGGTTAGCAAATGAGAAAGAAGTGCCATTCTTTAACCTAAAACTTTCCATCCTAAAATGTTTATTTAGCACAGAGTTATACCTGTATTATTAGAACGTGGGCATAGCATACACTGCTGCGTAAGAAATAAAAATCGGTTTGTACATGACCTGGCACACCCTATGCTGAATTGGTCGAGATTGATTTTTTTGATTTATTATTTTATTTTCAGGGAAATGATCAGGAATATTTTCAAGACCAGCTAACCTTTTTTAGGGGCGGGTTAATTCATTGTAATAATTGAAGCCTGAAATAAATGCACGGCTCTATACTTTTCTAAAAAGAAACTTCCGCTTTTATTATACTTGTTAAATCCACTTTAACTATTCTCTCGTAGTTAAGCAAACGTTCCCTTTTTAAACTCTTCCCTTTAAATCCACTTTTAAATACAATGTCCCATGGTCTTTTGCCTACAGGCATAAGAAAATAAAATATTTTATCACTCAAAAATTCATTAAATGAAAACAGTAATTACATCGAAGGGATGGCTGAAGATCCTGTGCCTGTCAGGGCTGGCAGTTTTCGGCATTTATTCCAGTCACCGTGAAGCGCCATTGATCGCCAATGACCCTGTGGCAGACAACACAGACCTTTATGCTTTTAAAAGTCCGCAGAACCCTAACAAAATGATCATCATTGCAAACTATAACCCGGCTGAACTGGCTTATGGTGGGCCTAACTATTCATCCTTTGGAACGGATGTGCGTTATGAAATACATGTTGATAACAACACTACAACAGCGGGGGATGATATCATCTACCGTTTTATTTTTCGCCAGGAAAACCAGGACCCAACCACGTTCTTTAATATCCGGCTTGGTAAACAAAACCTAAAAACCACTTATACCTGTACAAAGAGTACCAACGGTGGTCAGAGTTTTTCTACTATTATCAGCAACGGGATTGTACCACCAAATAATATCGGTCCACGCAGTATCGATAGCACCGTTATAGGTCTGGGTACCCCTTATGAAGAATTGTTCAAAGATGCTATTACCAAAGCCAGCAGCGGCGAAAAAATCTATTGCGGTCCTATTGATGATCCATTCTTTGTAGACCTTGGAGGTATTTTTGATCTTGGTGATGCTCCACGTCAAACCTCACAAAGCAGGGATGGACTTGGTCATTTAAATGTACATTCCATTTGCATTGAAGTAGATGTAGACCAGTTGCAGAAGGATGGCAAAAAATTAAATAAAGCTGCAAATATCTTAGACAAAGATTTTATTATTGGCGTGTGGGCTTCGGCAAGCAGGCAGAGAATAAAAACACTTAATACAGATGGTAGTCCTTCTACAGGTAGTGGCGAATGGGTTCAGGTTTCCCGTATTGGTATGCCACTTACAAATGAAGCAGTAGTATCTATCGGATCAAAAGATCTTTGGAATTCATTAACCCCTTACCAGGATCTTGCAAACCTGAATCGCTTTGGCGAATATTTTTACAATCCCGAGTTAGCGTTATACATGGACGATAGTAAGTTTGGTTCTGCGGTACCAGCCTTTAGTCCGCTACGTGTTCAAAGTAATTCCCTGGGTGCTTTTGATTTCAGGAATTATCACAATGGTTTATACGGATTAAAAGGAAATCCTGCATTAGATGGAACTGCATTATCAGAAGCAAACTTTGGATCATTATTGTTACCTGCCCCAAACAAGCCACGCTCTGTAGATCTTTGGCCGATATTTCATACCGGTGTTCCAAACCTGCGCCCCTACCAGTTAGCTACCGGTAAGAACGGCAATCCACTCGCCGCAGGGAAGCCTTTCATCAATAATTTTTTACCAAATGGTGGTGATATGCTCAGGGTAAATATGGCAGTTCCTGCTACCGACCGCAAGAGTGGTGATTTTAGTAATTTAGGCCTTGTACAGGCAGCAGTGCTGGGACTCACAGACAGTCGCTACAATAGGAATACAAATATCGAATTCATTCCAAATATGGATGGCTTCCCTAATGGCCGAAGACTGGAAGATGATGTAACCCGCATAGAATTACAGGCAGTAAGCGGTGTTGTACTGGCAGCCATTGGGTTATGGTATGATGACTACACTCCTGGTGGAAGCCCTGTTACGCCGCAATTATTAAACGTACTTTCCTACAATACAGGCGTAAACAATAACGACACTACATTCAGAAACAATTTCCCGTATGTACAAACTCCGTGGAGAGGTACTGCAGTAAAATAAATTATCAGCATTAAAATTAATTATATGAAAAGGAAATTTTTATCAATCGCTGTTCTGCTCACTCTGGGCATTTCAGTATCGGTGCTCATGTCATCGAGCCACAGGGAAGCTCCCCTGATTGCAAATGATCCGCTTGCCGATAATACAGACTTGTATGCATTCCGCAGCCCTGATGATCCCAATAAGATAACCATCATTGCTGCCTATGTGCCTTTACAATTGCCACAGGGCGGCCCCAATTATTATTCATTCGGGGAAAACATCCGTTATGAAATACATGTCGATAATAATATTGCCACTTCAGGTGATGATATTATCTATCGGTTCACTTTTACAAAGACGAATGAAGATCCTTCTACGTTCTTTAATATCCGGCTTGGACTACAGAATCTTAAAACCACTTATAGACTTGAAAGAAGTATTAATGGTGGACAAAGTTTTCAAACGATCGTGGCAGCAGGTATTGTTCCGCCGCCAAATGTAGGCCCACGCTCTATCAGCAGCCCGGTAGGAATAGGTGCATCTAATTACAATGCTTTAATTAATGCAGCCATTACAACATCCGGCACTGGCGAAAAGGTTTTTTGCGGCACATCAGATGATCCCTTCTTTGTAGACCTTGGAGGTATATTCGACCTGGGTGATGCACCAAGGCAAAACGGAACCCCTATTGACGCAGTAGCATGCAAAAATGTTTCAACCATTGCATTGCAGATTGATATTTCTACCTTGCAAAAAGATCATAAAACAGCAGTACAAGCAGCTAATATCCTAGATGGAGATTATATCATTGGAGTTTGGGCATCGGCCAGCAGGCAAAAAATAAAAACAATCAGAACTGGTGGAGAAGATTTTAGCGGGCCCTGGGTACAAGTATCACGCCTTGGAATGCCATTAACGAATGAAGCCGTTGTTCCTATTGGTTCCAAAGATCTTTGGAACTCAATTACACCTTACCAGGACCTTGCAAACCTCAATCGTTTTGGGGAATATTTCTACAATCCAGAGTTAGCGTTGTACATGGACGATAGCCAGTTTGGTACCGCTGTTCCCGCCTTTAGTCCTTTACGTGTGCAAAGCAGTTCTTTAGGTTCTTTCGATTTTAGAAATTACCACAACGGGCTTTATGGATTAAAAGGAAATCCTGCCCTGGATGGTACAGCATTGTCTGAAGCCAATTTTGGTTCCTTGCTTTTACCGGCTGCAAATAAGCCACGCTCTGTAGATCTGTGGCCCATATTTCACACGGGTGTTCCGAACCTACGTCCCTACCAGTTAGCTACTGGCAAGAACGGTAATCCACTTGCAACAGGAAAGCCTTTTATAAATAACTTTTTACCTAACGGTGGTGATATGCTCAGGCTGAATATGGCAGTACCCCCAACAAGCCGTACTGATGCAAAATTCAGTTCGCTTGGCCTGGTGCAGGCTGCAGTATTGGGTTTACTGGATCCTGCCTATAACGGAAATACAAATATTCAATTCATACCGAATATGGATGGTTTCCCTAATGGACGCAGGCTTGAAGATGATGTAACCCGGATAGAATTACAAGCAGTAAGTGGTGTTGTATTAGCGGCTATTGGTTTGTGGTATGATGATTATGTTCCGGGTGGAACTCCTGTAACTCCGAAACTTTTAAATGTTTTGAATTACAGTACCGGCATTGGTGCGAATGATGTTCCTTTTAAAACTGCATTCCCTTATGTGCAACAACCCTTCGCTGGCACAAGTCAATGCGCAGGCACAGAAGCAAACAATGAAATCGGCAGCACAAGAAATCCATCGGTTCCTTTTGTATCAAAAGCTTATTCTCCTTCCCTGATGAATATTGCTTCACCAGGTATCATGCTGAAAGCTTCGCCGAATCCTACCACCGACATAAGCATTGTTGAATACCGTGTAAATGTTACATCAAACATTCAGATCGGTGTGTATGATGCAACAGGAAAACAAGTAGCAACGTTGGTTAACCAGCAGCAAAAACCTGGTTTCTACACCGTAAGATTCAATACCTTAAATCTTTCAAAAGGAAGTTATATTGTAGCCGCCAGTATGAATGGCAGCATGCAACAATCTCTAAAGGTCATCAAACAATAATGGTTTTGAGAGTAGCAGTTAAAAAACTGCTACTCTCTTTTTTACCCTTCTAATAAATCGATCATGAAAAAAAATTACTTCTATATTATAATGATACCGCTGATGGTACTTACCACTGGGTTTATTATTTTACGATTCAATAATAAAGAACAAGCATCTGTCAACCGCAGCTACCAGTTTCAAAAAAGAAAAGCAGAAAGCAGTATTGATAAAGAGTGGGCTTATCTTAACGGGCAAACCGAAGCACATCTTGATAAGCTAAGATTAAATCCATCTGATAATAAATCGAAGCTGGCACTTGCAAGCATTTTTATCGGTGAAGCTAGAGCCTATGGTAATCATGCTTACTATGATGAAGCGGCAATGTATTATGTTGATGCTGTACTAAGTTCTGATCCCAAAAACTTTGAAGCTTCTATATTGAAGTGTGTGTTATTATTATCGCAGCATAGGTTTGAAGAGGCATTGGTTGAAGGCGAAAAAACGAAAGAACTAAATCCATATAATGCTTTTGTGTATGGCATTTTAATAGATGCAAATGTGGAACTGGGTAAATATGATAGTGCAGTTGTCAATTCAGACAAGATGGTTGGAGTACGTCCTGATATACGATCTTATAGCCGCATAGCATACCTACGAGAAATCTACGGTGATTATCCCGGCGCTATTGAAGCTATGAAAATGGCTGTAGAAGCGGGCACACCGGGTGATGAAGCTACGGCCTGGACAAGAGTACAACTGGCAAGACTGTATGAAAATACCGGTGAACTATCCTATGCAAAAATGCAATATGAACAAGCCCTTGTAGACAAGCCTAATTATGCATATGCTCTTTCAGGAAAAGGAAAACTATTATTGAATGATAAAAAAACCGAAGAGGCAATTAAATACTTATTACAGGCCGATGCATTGGTAGAGGACGGATCTGTAAAAGAATTGCTGGCAGAAGCTTACCAACAAAATGGTGATATAAAAAAAGCAAGTAATTTACAAAATGAAATAATCAATTCTATAAATAATCATCAGCATGCAACCAATACAAAACAAGCAGGTCACTACCACGCAGGAATGGAACTTGCTTATGCTTATTTAAATGTTGGTAAAAATGAGGACGCCTTGAGAAGCGCTTTAATTGAATATAAAAGAAGGCCTGCGAATATTGATGTGAATGAGTGCATGGCATGGGTGCTGTATAAAAACGGGGAACACGCAAAAGCATTTCCGTATTTGCAAAAAGCATTATCTACCAGTAGCAAGCAGCCAAGGTTATTATGCAGGGCCGCTTTGATTTACCAGGCAAATGGCATGGCAGCAAAAGCATCAGGAATGTTTTCTCAGGCTTTGATTAACCAGCCATTGATAGACCCAATCCTCAAAGAAAGCTGTAAACAATTACTTAGTCTGGGCCTTTAACTTATTACATTCTTTAACTAGATTACTAATGCTCACAATAATGAATGCCTGCTTATCATAGCAGGTTTTTCATTTATAAAACTAGAATTACGGTTATTTCACCGTATCTTTGCCACAGTTCATTATTTCCGCGGCATTCAAGCCAAGTATATTATAGACCTCAACCCTCTCTGATACCCGCTTTTACCAAAGCAACTTGTTTTAAATGATGAAACGTTTGGTTTCATTCCCGCACTAATTTTTTAAAATATATACATTGTTATTTACAGACTTAAACATTATTAAGCCCATCCTTGATGCGCTTAGCGAAGAAGGCTACACAAAGCCTACACCTATTCAACAGGCAGCCATTCCTTTTATTATGGCACAAAAAGACTTGCTGGGATGTGCCCAGACAGGCACAGGAAAAACAGCAGCGTTTGCAATACCCATGCTACAATTGCTGGCAATGCCAAAGACGATGTCCAGCGGAACAAGGCCCATACGAGCACTTATTCTCACTCCTACCCGTGAGCTTGCAATCCAGATACAGGAAAGCTTTAATGGTTATGGAAGACATTTGCGTTTGAAAAACCTTGTAATCTTTGGTGGCGTAAACCAGGGTCCACAGGTTGATGCGTTACGCAGGGGTATTGATATTTTAGTAGCTACACCAGGCCGTCTTTTAGACCTTATGAGCCAGGGCCATATCAACCTGAAAGACATTGAAATTTTTGTGTTAGATGAAGCAGACCGTATGCTGGATATGGGCTTTGTACATGATGTAAAAAGAATCATCACTAAAATTCCTGCAAAAAGGCAAACGCTTTTCTTCTCAGCTACTATGCCGGCAGAAATTCAATCGCTTGCAAACAGCATTTTGAATAATCCCGAAAAAGTAACCGTAACACCACCCGCTACTACAGCGGAAAGCATTGAGCAATGGTTATTTTACGTGGAGCGTCAAAACAAAAAAGACTTGCTGGCCCATATCCTGAAAGATCAGAATATTGAAACTGCCCTTGTATTTACCCGGACCAAACATGGTGCAGATAAAGTAGTGAAGGACCTGCACCGCATAGGTGTAAGTGCTGAAGCCATTCATGGAAATAAAAGCCAGAATGCAAGGCAGCGTGCCCTGAGCAATTTCAAAAACAGGAGTACCAGAATTCTTGTTGCCACAGATATTGCAGCAAGAGGAATAGATGTAGATGATCTTACGCATGTGATCAATTACGAGTTGCCCGAAATTGCTGAGACCTATGTACATCGTATTGGTCGTACAGGAAGGGCAGGTGCGTCGGGTATATCTTTTTCATTTTGTGAAGCTGAAGAAACAGCCGATCTGAGAGATATACAAAAACTGATCAGCCAGCAGATCCCTGTGCAGCAGAATCATCCATACCATACAAATTTCACACAAATAAAAAGCCGGCCGCCGCAAGGACAGAACCGCCAGCAAAGACCGCAGCGTAATGCTAATGCAGGAGTTGCACAGGGTCGTCGTTCATTCAGCAGCCAGGGCACCGCAAGAAAGCGGTTTTAATATTTGACCGGTTAAATAAACGTTTTTCAAAAAATGATTACACCAGGTAATCATTTTTTTTGCTCATAATTTAGTGTCACCTGATTATTTAC
This sequence comes from Ferruginibacter sp., assembly GCA_039920245.1. GTDB lineage: Bacteria > Bacteroidota > Bacteroidia > Chitinophagales > Chitinophagaceae > Ferruginibacter. The sequence goes on along the minus strand of JBDSEE010000205.1, from coordinate 26,890 downwards.
AAAACTTAAAGAATGATAAAAAGTCTTTTTGCTTTAATGATAATATTGCTAACTTCCTGCACCGCAACTCATACAAAAATTATGCATGCTGATAAATCATTTGCGCTCCGCTTAATGCCGGGCTCCGACCTAAGGGCTGGTATTGAAAATTTTGTAAAAGACAAAAAGATAAAAGCTGGTTGGCTGGTTACCTGTGCCGGTAGCCTGATAAATTATAATATTCGTTTTGCCAATAGCCCTGCGGGAACAACAGGTAGTGGCCATTTCGAGATCCTTTCCTTATCAGGAATCCTCAGTGAAAATGGATCACATATACATATCAGCATTGCAGACAGTTTGGGCCATACCATTGGGGGACATCTGCTTGAAGGCTGCAAAATATATACTACTACTGAAATTGTGTTTGTAGAATCATCCAGGTATCTTTTTACGAGAGAAGATGATGGCACCAGTGGTTATAAAGAACTGCAAATAAAAGAGCAGTAGTTTTATTCCTATGAGCAGTATATACAAAATGCTAAAAACTTTTCTTTGTGACTTTTTTTAATGAATTTAGATACATTGGTAATGCTGCAGAGCCATACCAATTGTAGAACTCAGCTGCCAATAGTTTTGCTTTAATGGCAGGGTCATTTTCCAGCAGGGCTTTCGCTTCTTCAATCGTGCTGGCATTTAAAATAAAAATTCCACGATAGTTCTTTTCATTTTTCTTTAGCGGACCTGAGACCAGCAATTTTCCAATATCCAGCATGTGAACAATATTTTTCAAGTGTCCCCCAAATAAACTGTCCGATTTTTTTTTATCTTCTATTAAATTATCGCCTGTTTTCAGGATCACCATTACATACATTTTCATCCCATAGTCATCTGCACCTAATGAATCTGCTATTTTTTTATCATAACCAGAGCTTTCGTTTTGGGCAAATGTAGATAGTGAGCAAGTGACAAGAAAACCACATAAAACTATTTTAAATAATAACCGGCTATATGTCATAAGAGAATTTTTTCAAGTACTGAAAAGCTAATATAATCGGTTTTACGCAAAGGAAGGAACCGTTTATAATTTTGGATAAAGGAGTAAGATTAAATGCGCTGTATCTTGTTGAAGTAATTTTATCCAAGAATTAAAATATTAGCTTTACGCCCCTCACAGTTATTTTGTAATAAAAATATAAATTGAAAATGCGCTTAATTCTTACTTCCCTAAAAAAAACTTCATTTCTTTTTTTATTGTGCTTTGCGTGTAAGCAGGTTGGTGCCCAACAACAATATGATTCTGTATTAACCGAATTGACCAGTAAGTATCCACAGGAGAAAATTTACATGCAGCTTGACAAATCTTTTTACAATCCTGGTGAAACTATCTGGTTCAAGACTTACCTGACGAGTAATGGACTTCCTTCCTTCATAAGTAAAACGGTATATGCGGAGTTGATCGATGAAAGGGGCGCAATATTGCAACGAAAAACAATGCCGGTCTTACAGGGTGGAGCTGCGTCAAATTTTGAATTACCAGATACAAACCAATTATCTAAATTATATATCAGGGCCTATACTTCATGGATGCTGAATTTTGATTCTACACTTTTATCGATCAAGCCTGTAACTATTATCAGTGCCCGAAATGCTGCGCTAAAAAACAACACCCACATTTCCACGTACAGCTTATCCCTTTTTCCTGAAGGGGGCGACCTTGTGGAGAATATTGAAAGCAGGGTGGCGTTTAAAACCAATGACCAGGACGGAAAGCCATTCACCATAACAGGGATCATAGCAGATCCACAAGGAAAAACACTTGGCAGTTTTCAAAGCAGCCACAATGGTATGGGCAATTTTAATATTTCTGTAAAAGCCGGGGAAAAATATAAACTCGTATGGAAAGATCCTTCCGGTTTGCAGCACGAAACTGCTATCCCTAATTCAAAAAGAAATGGCGCTACCCTTGCAGCGGCCATGCAGAATGGATCCATTACCTATACCATTAAAAGACCTGATAATGCTACTGATGATTTTAAAGAATTTGTGTTGTTTGCTCAAGTGAATGAACAAACTATATATGCGGCAAGAATAAACCTAAAAGTAAAAAATATTGCCACTGCATCGATATCAACTGATAGCCTTCCAGATGGTATCATGCAGATAACTTTATTCAACAAAATGCAGGTGCCGGTAGCTGAGAGGCTTGTGTTTATAAATAATGGCAGTTATTCATTCCCAACTGATCTGCACCTTGTAGAAAAAAAAATAGAGCCCCGTGGAAAAAATATTTTACAAGTGGATGTAGGTGGAAGACTTAAAAGTAATTTATCTGTTGCCGTTACTGATGCAGGTCTTGACGCCATCGAAGGGCCAAGAGAAAATATATTTTCACAGCTCTTGCTTACATCTGACCTCAAAGGATATGTTTATGATCCTGCCTATTATTTTTTGTCAGATGAAGATTCTGTAAAACAGCAATTGGACCTTGTAATGATGACGAACGGATGGAGAAGGTATAATTGGGAATCTTTACTTGCCGGTAAGCGTCCCATAATCAAAAACATCCCGGAGAACTATCTCAGTATCCAGGGATATATATATGGACTGACCGGCACTCAACTCACTGATAAAATGCTTACAGGTATTCTACAGTCAACTGCAAATATGGGCAATTCATATTTAAGCATACCTGTGAACAAGGATGGAACATTTAACCTTAATGGTGTTTATTTTTTTGATACTGTAAAATTATACTACCAGTTTAATAGTGATAAGAATAAAAGCCTTACTACAAGAGCAAGCTTTTCTTTTAAAAACAGTTTCATAAAATCTCCGACCATGAACCTGCAAACACTTGCCGGGTTAAATTTTAGCGTGAAGCCAACTGATGATATCCTGTCAAAAAACTTTCGGCAGCTTGAGCAATATGCGGCGTGGGTAAAAAATAAAAAAATAAAATTGCTGGAAACTGTTACGGTTAAAAGCAAAGTGAAAACAAATGAAGAAAAATTAGAGAAAGAATACGTATCAGGCATGTTTGAAAGTGGTAACTCCCGTTCCTTTGCTGTGGAAGATGATCCTTTTGCCGTTTCATCATTTAGCATTTTGGATTACCTGAGAAATAAAGTAGCAGGGTTGGAAATAACGACAGACGGACCGGATGGAGGAACGATCAGCCGGCGTGGTAGCGCCACAGATGTGTTCTTAAATGAAACAAATACGGATATCAGCATGTTACAATCTACACCCATGTCTGATGTGGCGCTCATTAAGGTATTCGATCCGCCATTCTTTGGGTCAGCGGGTTCAGGAGCCGGAGGTGCCGTAGCAGTCTACACTAAAAAAGGCAAGATGAATAATGCCAATGTGAAAGGTTTGAATGTAGCAACGCTTCAAGGATATTCGGCAATTAAAGAATTTTATATTCCTGACTATGAAACTAACAGCGCACCTGACCAGGCCGATTACCGCACTACACTTTACTGGATGCCATTCCTGCTGATGAATGCAAAAAATAAACGGGTAACAATTCCTTTTTACAACAATAATAATGGTAAAAAAATTCGTGTTGTAATTGAAGGCTTGAATGAAGCAGGACAGTTAACAAGAGAAGAAAAAGTATTTGAATAAATCTCAGCAGCCAAAATATTTACGGTAAAATAAAACCCCGGCGATGAGCCGGGGTTTTATTTTCAAAATGGATATTATGCTTTAGCACAATTCATCTTTGAACAGCAACCCGTAGGTTTGCAGTCTGCGGGATTGCAGGTTTGTTGTGTGCATGCCTTGCTTTTTTTAACCTTCTTAGGTTTGTTATCTATGGCAAAGGCACCTGTCGCTAATGAACAAACCATCGCCAGCATTATTATTTTTTTCATAAAAATTTTTTTATTAAATTATTAATGTGTTTTCTACCTGGTATTTAAATAACATTCGGTGGTTTCCAAACATCTGTGAGGTAATGTGAAGTAAACATTGCATCCTGGTAAGCATAACTTCTTTTATATAAGAACGATGTTGCTGCCTGTATCTGGTATGAAGGCTGAAAAGTAAAGTTATAGCAAACCGGACATGTAGTGCAACCAGTACTATCATTGCAGTTTTTTCCAGGAGTATTTTTTGATCTCTCTTTTTTATTAGTGCATTTATTACTGTGCATCATTTTAGAACAGCAACTTTTCTGTTTTTCAACGGGGTAATTTTCCTTTTTATCCGACTTCGGAGCAGTCTTTTCTTTTGCATTTAAATCCATCATCATAGGGATAACAGTCAAAGTCTCAGTAATGAAAACCGCAAAAGTAAAAGCTAATATCAAGGCATTAATTCTTATATTGTCATCAGTGACCTAAAAGTAAAAAAACAACTTTTTAAATACCCGGTTTTATTATAAGCGGTATCGTTCTGATTTTAGATTAAAGTTGAAGTTCTTTAGAAATATGTTTTATCGTGATGCGAGAATCGGGGCATTTTTCCAGCAGATTTTACACCAGGGGTTTTTAATATAGATAGCCTGTTCCTTATAATTACCAAGCAACAGCAACATACGCCTTATCTTTTTATCCCAGCGCTCCTGGCTTTGTTTGTTTAAGGAATGCCGGGTTTCAGTGTCATACAATTCCTGAAACTCTCTGCAAGCCTTTGCATTATTATAGTAAATTTTTTCTACCTGTTGTTCATTCGCAGATACCACCATTAGTTCTTTTCTTATTCGCCTGGCAAATATTTCAGTGATATCAAAATGTTTCTGTTCATGATTAATGGCATATTGCCCATCTGTTTTTAGGGATGGCTTCCTCCAGGATCTATCAGCGTTGAGATAAGTAATTACCTGGCAGAAGACAGAATCATTTTTCAAATAAAAATTTGCTTTAAAAAAAGTATTGGTTTCAGCAGCAAAGCGGTCATTAGTATCCTTGACAATAAAATCATTCCAGGTTATTCTATGATTGGCATCCCATTTCACTAAAGTATCTTTTGCATTTACCTGAGCATAGGAAATATTTGCAGAAAGAATAAACAAGTAACAGAGGTTGGTTTTTAATCGCATAGGTAAATTTGATAAATCGCCGGTTACAAAGATTAAATATTCTCAGAACATTGATTCCCAAATTTCTTGTAAAAAGATTTATTATAATTTTTATAACAAACAGTGATTTTTTTTCTGGCATAAATAAATTCAGTTCAAGTGAAAAGTAGATCTTTTCAATATTAATAAACCATTTTTATAAATATAACTGACCACGTTATGTATGAATGTGTTCTGCATTAAATGTTTTAATATCTGACTAAAATATTGTTAAACGCATGGTTATCCTTACTTCCGGCATTATTATTAGCAATGTGCAGATAATTCCACAACTTAAAAACAATCAAAAAAAAATTCATGAAGAAAATTATCATTCCCGCTTTAGCAATGTTCTTATTTTCATGCCAGAAAGAAAACTCCAACCTATCAACTCCACACTTATTAAGAAAATTGGAAGTTTGTACAGTAGATACAAATCTTATATCCAATAATTTAATAATGGCCGGCAGATCAAAAAAATGGCAGATAACGCCAACTGTTCCCACGTCGACTCCCGATCCCACTCCTATTCCTACACCTGATCCTACGCCAATACCAACTCCTGATCCAACTCCTACCCCTACCCCAATTCCAACAGGTACCTATTCATGTATATACCTTGATTTTGATGGGGAGATAGTGAATTCTCCCTATTGGAACAATGGGGCTACCATTGAATGTGCGTCTTCTGGCCTTTCAATTCAAAATATTGCTACCGTTCTTGCAACTGTGCAGGCAAATTTTGCTGCTTATAATGTTGTTGTTACTGACCAGTTGTCTGTGTATAATGCTGCTAATCCAAGCATGAGGCAGAGGGTTATAATAACTCCGACAAGTTACTGGAAGCCAAACGTGGGCGGGATTTCATTTATAAACTCTATCAGCTTTGGTGACGGTACTCCTTCATTTGTATTTAGTGACCGCATGTATTATGATTCATATTATGTAGGTGAAACTGCCACCCATGAATCTGGCCATGCTTCCGGTCTTTTACATCAGAGTGTTTGGACAAGCAGTTGCACATTAAGTAATGCTTATGCACCAAATGTTATTATGGGTAACAGCCTTTTAGGTACAACAGGTTACTGGACAACTGGAACTTCATCTGCAGGTTGTAACAGCTACCAGGATGATCGTGCTATACTGGGCGCAAATCTTGGCTTAAAATAATTCTTATGAAATTTATATTTCATTGAATGCTCCATCTAATGGGGCATTCCTTTTTTTGGAGGACGAAAAGTGAATTTTAAAGAGTCCATACGCAATGTCGAAGCCTTATGCAATCTTAACAGTATACCGGTGCAGACGGTGCAATTTTTGATAGGTATTCAACAACTTAAAACCATTGTGATGAAACAGCAATACTTTATAGGATTGGTCTTTTGCATTGCCTTGTTTTCAAATTGTTCAAACCAAATTGCCAGCCAGGACATGAACATCGGCTCACAACAGATCTCTTTAAAAAACAAGATTGCGTCAAAGCAATTTACATTTGTTGCAGAGACTGCTATCCCTGTAAGAGGCGGAAACAGGATGCTAAGCTCTCCATACGATGTGCAGGTTAACGGCGATACCCTTACCAGTTATCTTCCTTATTTTGGCCGTTCTAATTCTACCTCTATCGATCCTTCTGATGCCGGTATTAAATTTATGAGCACACGTTTTTCTTACCTGGTTTCCAGGCCAAAAAATAATCAATGGGATATCCTCATAAAACCACAGGATTTTTCATCCGTATCACAATTTTATCTCACCATCTTTAGTAATGGCGTTGCTAGCCTGAATGTAAATAGTAATAACAGGGATCCTATTTCCTTCCAGGGACATATTAAATAACGCCGGCTTCTTATTATTGTACCTGACGACATATTTATAGTTGCAGCACTTTACCTTTGCGTTATATGCAATTTTTTGTTGAGAAAAAATCAATCGTAAGAAAAATATGGGGTAAGCCAGATACTGTGTTGCTCATCTTTGCAGGAGCAGCAGCGGAGTTTGCTTTAAATAAAGCAGTTGACTGGCTATATTTTACAGGCATGCTTCCGGCCGATCCGATAGGCAGGTTATTCTCAACAGTTAGCTACGCTGGTAAAATTATTTTCTCGGAGCAAGAGGATGCTTTTAAAACAATTGATTCAATTACTGCTATACATGCCGGTGTGGAAAATAAAAGAGGGAAGTCTATACCAGACTGGGCTTACAGGGATGTACTGTATATGTTGATGCATTATAGCATTTCATCTTTCGAAGTTCTGGAAAGAAAATTAACTACTGCTGAAAAGGATGAAGTGTATAATGTTTTTTACCGTTTTGGGAGCAGGATGAATATAACAGAACTTCCTTCTACATATAATGAATGGCTACATTCAAGAGCAAATCATTTAGAGAAAGATCTTGTATTATCTGATTATTCACTTGACCTGTTCAAACAATATAAAAAGCACCTTGGTACTTTCCGTTATTATATTTTCGTTGAATCGCAAAAAATGGTAGTGCCACCAAAAGTCCTGCAATTACTAGGGTTCCCAACCTTTTCGTCGCTTAGCATTTTATTACCTTTATATAAATTTAGCAGGCTATTGAGGCTAGATGGATTTATTAAGTCCATGATCCTGCCCCGAAAGTATAAAGCAGAGATCAAAGCCCTGCCGAAGGATGTATAGAAGCCAGAGCATCTTACTTTTTCCACTTTCTATTAATGAGATAAATGACCAATGTAATTAAGATCGTAGTACAAGATCCGTATATAAGATAGCTAACAGGCATGCTCATCATTTAGATTTGAAAAAACAAACGTCAGTATTTTGCAGGCTTATCTTTTGGTAATGCATCTTTAATAAATACCCGCAGGTCATCGGTAGCCGTTACCAGGTCATCTTTACGCAGGTACATCATATGCCCACTGCGATAGCCTTTCCAACTCATCCGGTTATTCATTTTACCGCTTGGATCCAGGTGCCACATGCTGTATTTGGCATCAAAATAATCGCAAATGGAGCCGTCATAGTAACCAGACTGTATCAGCAAATGCAGGTAAGGGTTTTGTGCCATGGCCTGTCTCAAATTCGCACCAGTGTTATCATTGCTGTTATCCCATGGATGTACAGGACCAAACATATTATATTTCAGATCAGTTTTATAATTCAGGTCCTGCCTTAAGTATGCATTAATGGCTGGCGTAAAAGAATGTAACCAGGAAGTAAGTTCTGCATTATAGTCTGGCCCCTCACCTGCTTCTTGTGCATCAATTCCAAGGTATCGTGAATCAAGCCTACCCAATGTATAGCCTTTGTCTCTCAGTAATTCTTTCCAGAAAAAATTAGTTGAGATAAGCAGGTTATGAGCAAGAATTGATTTTACAGGTAACCCGGAATACATTGCCATCTTTGTTGCTATATCATTCCTGGCTGCATTATCAAGCATACTTCCCTTTGCCAAAGCGGGGATCAATTCATTCATTGTAAAGTTCTCCACTTCCGGCAACATCTCTGTAAGATCTTTTTGCTGAAGCCTTGCCGGAAGCATTTTATGATACCAGGCAGTAGCCGCAAAATATGGTAACCTTGTAGCATCTGCAACTGCTCCTTCACGCTCCATCCCCAGGAAAGTAGGCGATACGAGTATCACACCATTCAGGTACATCCATTGTGCATTCTGCAATTCCAAGGCAAGGCCCGAAACCCTCGTGGTACCATAACTTTCACCGATTAAAAACTTAGGGCTGGTCCAGCGATTGTAATGGCCTACAAAACTATTCAACCACTCTGCCAGGTATTTAATATCTGCATTCACACCAAAGAATTTTGACTTGGGTGTTTCTTTATTACTGATGCGGGAAAAGCCTGTGTTAACCGGGTCGATAAAAACAATATCTGCCATATCCAGCAATGAGTTGGCGTTTGGCTTGGTGCCATAAGGCTGCACTGGATATCCTTCATCATCTATATTAAGCAATACAGGCCCCGTATAAGCAATATGCATCCATACTGAGGCGGAACCCGGTCCCCCATTGAATGATATGATGAGGGGGCGATTATTGCGGTTGCTTACATCTGTCCTTTCGTAATAAGTATAAAAAACAGTAGCGATGCTTTTGCCATCCTCGTCAAGCAATGGATCGGTACCTGCCACGGCTTTGTAATTTATGTGCTGGCCCTTTACAATCAATTCATGTTTGGATACTACAGAATCCGCTTTTACTTGAATATATATAGCAGGCTTTTTAGCGCCAGATTTTCCAGCGTCTTCAACTTCCTGTGCATTTAAATTTAGAAGAGTTGTTATAAAAAAAGTAAAAAGTAGCAATTTTTTCATGAGTTAATTTTAAGTTTCGCAAACAGTTATAAAAATCAAGATAGCGTTTTATTGAGCAAAAAAAGGCTCAATAAAAACAAGAAAACATTCTACTAAGCATTTACCAATGTTTCAATATCCAGCTTTTTCATTTTCATAAGTTCCTGCATTACCCGCTCTGCTTTTCCAGTCTGGGTCATAAGACTGCCCAAAATTTTAGGAATGATCTGCCAGCTCACACCATACTTGTCCTTCAGCCAGCCGCACATACTTTCCTGACCGTCTTCGGTAAGTTTGTTCCAATATGTATCTATTTCTTCCTGGGTTTCACAATTCACGACTATCGAAAGTCCTTCGGAAAATTTAAATGCATGCTCACCCATTCCATCCATAGCAGAAAAGTTATTGCCTTGTAAAGTGAACTCACCATATTTTAAGGTACCTGCCTGTGCGCCTTCTCCGGCTTCATAAAGCTTCATATTATCTGCAGAAGAACCTGGAAAGACAGTAGTATAAAATTCAACTGCCTCTTTAGCTTTAGCATATTGATCGCCTACAAAAAGAAGACTTGGCTTTATTTTCTGCCCGCCTGGAAATGATTCCATCAGCATCAATTGCCATGTCATCCCAAATTTATCTTTTACCCAACCGTATCTTTCCGCCCATGGATATTTATCTAATGGCATCATGGCCGATCCGCCTTCTGAAAGTTTATTCCAGGTTTGTTCTATTTCTTCATTAGTCTCGCAACTGACAAAAAAAGAAATAGCAGGCGTAATGGAATACATGGGTCCACCATTTAATCCCATAACTTTTTTGCCGGCGATCTCGAACATAACAACCATCGGCGTATCCGTGGTAATCTTTGAGTCACTAAAAATAGAACAATACAATACTGCAGCTTCTTTTGCCTGGCCATTGAACCAAAGGCAGGGATAAATTTCATTTATCATAAAAAATAATTTAGGATAACAATTTAAATAATGATATGATACCGGGGGGTATTTTTATCTAAGTGGTAGTTATTTATCCAGCTTTAAAAAATCTCCATCAATGATCAGCAATTTTACGCCAGTCTCTGAAAGCGAACGATGTGAACTGAGATCATCCGATACCGCGTAACTCATCCCTGGAGTTAACGTATAGATTTCGCCGCCTAGTAACTCGCTGGTAAAACTTCCTTCCAGGCAATGAACAATATGACCTTTTTCGCACCAGTGATCCGCAATGTATCCGCCGGAATATTCAACCAGCCGTATCCTGAGTCCATCATATTGTATAGTTTGCCACCAGGCTGTGCCAGACTTTTTGCTTTTATGTTCTATTTTTTCTATACTGCTCCAGTCAATGGTTTGAAATGGAATATTGCTCATCTCTTATTATTTTGTTGGTCAAAAATTAATATCCAGATCACAACCAATGGGTGAACCTGGTGGCAAGGATTGTGGTATAAATGGTTTCGCCGATAGCCGGTTCTTAATCCTTTCCAGGGTTAATAATAAATAGCCTTTAGTATTAGCATCCGCAGAAGACATTTTAGTAGTAGCATAATTTTTTATATCCTCAATGCCTTTTGTAATAGCTGCATTGGTTGCAAAAGAAATATTATCATTTAAGGAAACACCCAAAAGGTATGTAAGCAATATTTGTTCATTTTGTTGCAGGATCAAACCTTCCAGGCCTTTTTGTCGCTGTGCTTTCCATGTTCTATCCATCAATAGTTTCAGCATATCATCTATACCAAGTCCATTATTCTCCTGTTGGTATTGAACCATCCTGTTTAGCCTTGCCGGGTTAAATAAAAAGGAAAGTGGGAAATCTGCAGCACTCTCTGCTGCTGCCAGCGGATCAAATCCCTGTCCTGTTCTGCGGTTAAACAATTCTTTTGTATACTCATAACCGGCAGGCCGTGGTGGTATAAGTTTCGTGATCTTACCGGGCAGCGCAAGAAAGCTTGGTTCCATACAATCTGCCACTGCTACCAATGCATTAAGTTGCTCCTGTTTAGTGAGGGGTTTTGTAACTAACTGTCCATCGCCTTTCAATGCATAAGAATAATTCATGCCTCCAACCAGTTTCGTTACAGCTTCCAACTGGTAACGGTGAAAAAGATATACCGGCACCAGCACATCTTCGATCAGGGCCATGGGTGCTCCTTTCACTATATTATTTTCTCCAAAATGTAACAAGGCAACCTGGCGAATTTTTAAAATCTCCGTCAGACCACTCACGGGATCTTTTCCCATATCCCACAAATGCGCACCTGGATTTAATCCCGCCGGATCTCTTGCGTCCCTGTCTGAAATAAAGCTAAGGCCCTTTGTTCCTGCATCTGTTATAATCTTATTCAATGCAGTCGCTTCATCTGTGCCAAGAGGAAAATCAGTATAACCGTATTGAATAGCCGTTTTGTCCCAGGCTCCTATTTCATTTGTATAAGCATCCGAAAGATCAAGCTGGCCGTTACTGTTGATGCTAACCACTGGTGGTGGATAATCCATTACGCTCGCCCTGCCTTGTGTGCTGGCTATATAATTGTGCATCAGCCCCAGGGTATGCCCCACTTCATGTGCAGCCAGTTGCCGCAATCGTTGCAGCGACATTTGCAACATCTTATTATCTGGAGGCACACCATTCTCAAAGGGAGCCAGTAAGCCTGATGCTATTAAATAATCCTGCCGAACCCTTAAGGAACCCAGGAGTACATTGCCTTTGATGATCTCTCCGGTGCGTGGGTCCACTACGGCATCACCCAATGACCATCCCCGCGTGGAGCGGTGCACCCAATTGATCATGTTATAACGGATATCCATTGGGTCAGCATCTTCCGGTAATATTTTTACCTGGAAAGCATTTTTATATCCTGCTGCTTCAAAGGCCTGGTTCCACCATTTTGCTCCTTCCAGCAATGCCGCCCGAATCGGCTCAGGTGTACCGTTATCTAAATAATATACGATTGGTTTTACAGCTTCACTCATGGGCGCAGCAGGGTCTTTCTTCTGCAGGCGATGCCGTATGATGAACATTTTATTGATAGGTTCCGTAACTGGTGTGCTGTAATCAAAATAAGCAGATGAAATAAAACCGGAGCGGGCATCAAATTTCCGTGGCTTATAATTATTGTCAGGCAACTGCACGAAGGAGTGATGTATCCTGACTGTAATAGCATCTGGCGCAGGTGTAACTGTGCTAACAAAAGCACCTGGTCTTGCATCTTTTGTCACAAAAGTTATGATTGTTTCAAATTCACTGTTCAGTGGGAAATTCTTTGTGCGGGGAAGATACATGGCCGATCGGGAAGCATCTATATTATAATTGCCCTGTTTGAAAGTTTGCAATTTACTGGACACTCCTAAGGCATCTCTCATAAAAAATGAGCTGGCATCTACCAACACAGCGTTGCCTGATTGTGCTTCGACCGTAAAACCCCATATCACTGATTGTGCAAAGGATTGCTCCACTGCCCTTTTCTCTGCGGCGTCATTCGTCACAGCACGGTAATCATAATTTGGTTGTATCATCAAGACCTTATTACCAACCCGTGAAAATTTAATGATAGCAGTACTACCAAGCGATCCCCTATCAAGCCCAATATCATTAGAACCCAGGCCGGCCGGCAATGAAGTTTGGTATAGTAATTCTGTATCAAGCTTATCTATCTCGAGCAAAAGTTTTCCTGTACTATTATCCCAAAAGAAATTAAGATAACCTGGGAACGACTGTAGGTTCTTTGTTTTATCTTCTATTGTTGGAAGATTTTGCGCCGCCATAAAAAGTGGAAGGCAAATAAATAAAGAAAAAAGTATTTTCATCAGAAGTATAAGTTTGGTAAAAAAATGAATGGTTAAATTAGGTATTCAAACTGATATTGAAAGGAATTATATACAGGGCGTACATATTTTAAACAAATTATCTTCTATGTTTTTTACGCTTTGCCGCCACAGACTTCTTCACTATTTCCTCCAGCACTTTGGAATCAATTTCTTCCAGTTTTTTTATGTGGATACAACCACCATTCATCTTATATTTCCCCAGTCTAGTAAGAAGCTCTTCACTATTTTCAAAATCACAACCCAGGTATAGGGTGATATTTGCTGCCCTGGATGCAATGCCGGTAAGCGGTGCATCGCCTTCTCTCCCGCTTTCATATTTGTAATGATAACTTCCAAATCCTACTATATTTTCTCCCCACATTTTGGGTTCCAGTTTGGTTTGTTTTGCAAAGAGCTCCATTATTTTTACAAAATCTGTTCGTTTCTTTTCATCCTTAATATGGGCAACATATTGATCCACGGGTTGCTTTGTTTCGATGGTTTTATTTTTATTCGTTGCCATGATTTTTTATTTAAAGGCTTAATTCATCGTTTTTTTACCAGTTTATTTATCTTTTACAAAAACAATACAGCATTACTCAAATCATAAGTGCCACTCCCGACGCATGAGGAAATATAGATGCATTTTATCCTTTTGCAATGGTCTTATTATTCCTGCTCCACTCACTCCAGGATCCTATATAAAGTTTAGGAATTTCCATCCCTGCGTATGCTATGGCCAGCAGGCTATGGCAGGCTGTTACACCCGATCCGCAATGCACAATAATATTACTGGTTGCTTTGTCGCCTAATTTAATTTGATATATTTTTTTTAATTCAGCCGGAGACAAGAAGAGGCCATGCTCATCAAGGTTATTTGTAAAAGGAATATTCACAGCGCCCGGAATATGTCCCGCAACCAGATCTATAGGCTCCTGCTCACCCCTATATCTAGCAGCATCCCTCACGTCTACGACCATATAATTTTCATCTGCCGAAACTTTTTCTACTTCCTGCATATCTGCCAATGGTAATTGCCAGGAATCAAAACTATAAGGCAGAACCATCTTAGGTTTTTCTATACGGGAACCTGTTGGGAAACCTGATTTTTCTGCAGCCTGCATGCCGCCATCTATTACCTGTACATGCTGATGACCAGCCGCCTTTAGCATCCACCAAAAGCGTGCGGCAGCATTAGCAGCATTTTTATCATCATAGATAACAACATGACTTTGCTTTGAGATGCCAAGCTTTGTCAATGTTTCAGCAAATACATTTATCTCCGGCAAGGGATGCCTGCCACCATTCGCAACGTCTTCTTTAATATCGGCCAGTTGCGTATCCAGATCAACGAACAAAGCCCCTTCTAAATGTTTTTTAAAATAGTTTTCTTTTGCATTTGGCCCGGTACGTACATCTGCTAATACAAGGCCTGGGTTGTGATAAAAGTTAATTAATTCAGTTGGAGAAATGATGGGTGGTATGGGCGGGTTCATGCTTGTATTATTTTATATTAGTTCTATGCGATCATTTTTCTTATCAAAACAATTTGTCCTAAATGATAATAGCCATGCTCAATAACCCCTTCAATATTTCGTAAATAGCTTCCGTACTTTTCGTCCACAAACGACTGATCAAAAATATTATCATCCATTTGTTCAACCCGGCTGGCAAAACTTTCAGCATTGTTCAAAAAGCCTGTTACTAAAGCATTCCAATCTTCTGCTGACAATATAGGTGTGAGGTTAAAACTGTATTTGTCGCTGATCTCAAGTTTCCCGTTCTCAAAAGCATTTATGAGCCCGCTCAAATAATAATTTATATGATAAGTCAGGGCAGCAATCGTATTTAGCTCCGCCAGCTTTCGGGTTGCTTGCTTCCAGTTAACGCTAAGTATTTGTTCTTTATAGTTCGTGTTAGCAATCCAGTGCCCATTCAGTAAAAGTTCCCGAAGGCGGTTTGCAATCGTTAAGTTTCTAGTCATAGTAATTTACTAATATAGCGAAACTACTTCTCAGAATAGGGAAACACTTATCTTCTATGCTAAAGTTATTTGACATAGTTTGGGGAAACACAATGTCTCCAATACTCCACTATAATTTGAATAAGCGCTTTTAAATCCTGGAAACTTGGAGGCTTAACAAAAAAAATCCCTGAATAGATTTTGAATAAGCGTCAATAACAGCTGCCTGCTCAGCACGGGTTGTAAAAAATAAGTAAGGGGTCGTTTTTAGTCGTATGTCCTCGTTTTCAAGAATTTGCTTTCTTAGTTCAATGCCATTCAGCTTAGGCATATTGATGTCAGAAAAAACAATGAAAGGCTCACTAGTATTTGCAGCCAGGTAGGTAAGGGCTTCTTGTCCATCATTGAAAAAAATAATTTTATTCTTATAAGGGAGTTCTTTAAATACAGTACTAAACATTTCCTGGTCATCAGAATCATCTTCAACGATTACAATTGCTCCGTCCTTATTCATTTTATTTTGCTTTAAGGGAAAATGTAGTATCTCGATCCTGGAATCATTCTCTTGTCAGAAGTGTTGCCTTCACAATATCATGTGTATTCTTTCTGCTGTTGGTAACCCCCACTCCATGTAAGCCGATGCAGGACTTTGACAAGCCAACAAATTATGAATACCCGGTGACTGTTTACAAAAATATTTATGCAACAGCCCGGACACCAAGCGTCATGCTCCAAAGGTTAGGTTTCAAAAATTGTTAGCAATAGCGGCTGAATTTTCTATTTAATTATAATACTAAATGAAATTTATAACATCCTACCTATCAAATATACACACTATGCAAAGAGAGCAAATTTCTGGATTTATTTGGTGGAATGAAACATACACGAGATAAAGTGAGGCGCAGGTTGCATTCGTGATTATGCTGGACATTAGAGGGGAGGAGGACGGCCTTTCAAGCAAGTGCAGATAACCTACGGCGGCGGAAGGAAGGCCTTATATAGCTTTTGTATCTTACCTGAATACCTACCGGTGGAGGTTTGCATACCTTTTGTACGGAGTAAAGTGGGCGTCAGATGCTCCGGTATACGGAGTAAAGCCGGGGTTTCCATGCCTGATCGATAAGTTTACAAGCATATCTTAATCCACATAGAATGGCCATAAAGCAGGCGACCTGTCCATTTAAATATATTGGCTACCAATGATAAAAGGATATTTAATGAGCTTGTAGACGAGGATCCTCTAAAGAGAAGTAAATGATTTTTTGACCTTAGGCGCAGGGGTACGTACTACCCGTTCGATGAAATTGATGATATGCTGAGGAGAGGAAGGTAATGAGGATGGTTTGTGACAGAGTCTGGCTTTTATAAACATTCCATAGACATCCTGCGGAAATCAAGAATAGCCGAGATGTTACCGAATAGCGGTGGAAAAGATTATATCAATCTTCTTTTTTCCCTTCTAACATTATTTCATTAAAAGATAATAATATTCCATTTATTTCTTTTATTTCCCTTCTCCTAAATACCAGAAATTCATCGTTTCGGATATCTACAATGTCAAAGTATTAACACCTATATTTTTTAAAGAGAAGTGGCCAGCAGGAAAAGTTACCGTAAGATTTTTTACCTTCTATTTGCAACTTTAACATTCATCCCGGCACCTGGAATTTTATATTTACCAACATATTGTTGCTTAGTGGTGTCTTGGGCGTGAAGGAAAAAACATGTGCATAGAGTAAGTAATAAGGATAAGATTATTTTTTCCATTTTTTCAGGTTTAGTTTATCCATTGAATACAATTAGAGTATGACATACAAGCATCGTTTAAAATATAATCTCCCGCTTTTTAAATAATCACAATATTTAAAATAGAGCAAATTTGCTGCATTGATTTTGTGTGGCCAGATGGAAGCTTATAACTTTGATTATCGCATGAACCAAAGAACTTTGCTCAAGCTTTAGTATCTTAATTCCAAACAGGGCCTTGGCTCTTATAAACAATTCAAAGACATCCTGTGGAAGTTTAAGGATAGCGGGTGGGCTTTTAAAGCACCCAATTTGTTCCCGGGTGAAGCCTTCATTAGGGGAAGGAAGACCTTACTTTGGCGGAGGACGACCTTATGTTCCAGCGGCGTTTTTGCATTTTTAAATTACAGGTTTAAAAGACTTTCGCAAAACCCCGATGCTAAAAAAACTTCTATAATTTTTAAGCCGGATTTTCTATTTTGAGACATGTTGGTAAAATCAATTTACTCCTAGTCATTACAACTATTTTTAAATTTTATTTTTAAATTTTCAAGGGTTTCGCAAGTATCGGGGTTTGTCAAGCAATTATTTATTCAGGCAATACTTACTTTGCGAAAACCCCGCTGGGACATAAAAACCAAGGCTGGACCGGAGATCTTTTGCAGAGAGTTTGTACGGTAGGTGTGTACAGGATGAATGTTGGGGGAAGATGGAAAAGACAACAGGATATTTTATTGTAAAAATATAATTAAGAAGTCCGATCTATTTTAAGGCGAGCTTAGATGGATTTGTGAATTTTAATTAGTGATGATAATTGCTTGCGAAAACCCCGAGGGTACTGCAGGCGGGGAAATCACTTAACCGTGTGAGGCTTACATAAAAATATACACGTTATATTGCAGTTGCTAACCCAATAATATGACGGTGAGTTAAGTCATGGTTCTATCAGCTATAATTTAAATTAACTTATTATGAATGCCTTGCTATTCCCGAAAAATCAAAAGATAAAGATCTTACCTTTTTTTTTAATTGCTCTATTTGCTTTATTCATAAATTCCAATAAAGTTTTTGCCCAGGAAATTCCTAAAGACACAGTTGGACCCGCACCGCACAGTAAAATAACGAAGCCCTTTAAGCCTGAAAAAAGTGGATTTGGGCCCGCCTTTTTGGGTGTTTCTTACACTTACTTCAACAAGAAAAATAAATTACCTTATAATTCCAGGCAGACCTTCGTTGTAAGGTATCATCCTATACGCAAAAGCTTCATTACCGGTTACCAGGGCACGTTTATTGAAACATTTGGAAAATGGAATACCAATCTGTATGCAAATTATTATGGGGTAGAATGGACATATTTTTACGGCCTTGGTAATAATTCTCTTTTCAATGTACCCGGCAAAGTCTATGACAAAAAATATAATCGCATAAGCAGCACGCTGATAAACGCCGGGGTGGGTATGGAGCGCATCTTTAAAGACTATCATAAAATTTCCATTTCACCTTTTTTCCAATCAGTAAAAATTAAAGCAGAAAAAGACAGCAACCATTATATTTATAAATCTGTGTACCCGGCAGAAGCATCTGTATATAACACTTCCAATTTCGGTGGCATCGCATTAGATTATGTGTTTCAAAAAATAAATGATTCTGTATTACCGGTAAAGGGTATAGCATGGCTTACAAACTTTACCTACATGAATAATTTTACTAACAGCAATCGCTCTTTTGCCAGATACTCCACTGAATTAAATTTTTATCAGCCCATCACACAAAAACTCGGCTTTACCATAAGGGCAGGGGCGTCTTCACTTTCCGGAACGCCGGAATTTTATCAGTACAATTTTGTGGGCGGCACACAAACCGTGCGTGGTTATGAGAAAGGACGTTTTTATGGCAACAGCAGCTTTTACAATCAAAATGAACTGCGATGGATCACCGATGTACACACCAAAAAATACTTTGGAAAGTTTGGCTTATTGGCTGTGTATGATATCGGACGTGTTTGGCTGAAAAATGAAAATTCAAATCTGCTGCATACTGGTGTGGGAGGCGGCATTATACTTTCTGCCATGCATAAAATTTCGGCAAGCGTTGTATATGTTGTATCTCCGGAAGGTAATAATTTTCACTTCAGGGTTATCAGGCCATTGGAGTATTTGAGGAATGATACCCGGATTCAGTAATATTATTTTCTTTGGGTTGGGCAGATCGTAAAAAAAGGATGAAAGATCTTTTGTGATAAGGATAGAAAGTACAGTTTTTATTGTTTACTCCTTTCTTGCGCATTCTATGTGCAAAACAAATAAATTTTCGCTGTTATTGGTATCCTCACAAGTAAGTTGCCCAGAGTTTGAAAATCAATCTGTATATTTTATTCTTTATGGCGTATTATCGGTATTGGTATAAAACTATTATGTACGTCGCCGCCCGGTTCCTGAAGATGTGGCCGCGTTTCATAGAGTGAAAAACACCACCAAGGGCGTTTAAATGGTTAAAGACTGACTTGTAACCACAGAGGAAGCACAACATCGGCGAACGGGTTAAAATGGTTACAAAAAACAGGCAAACCCTATCTTGCTCACTTATTTGGTATCCATCGTTTTTAATTTAATAGAAATACGATCAACATTTATTCTTTATTCATCCTACAGTTTAAAATTCCAGACAAAGTCTGGCACTAAATAAACATCCTAAGAGGCCCTTCGGAACTCTTAGGACAGCGGGGATAGCTGGGATGCTACATACCGCGGCGGAATCTAACCCTCTGACCGCTAACTATGAACAGGTTTTTCTTTTTTCTTTTATTTATAGGGTTTCCATTTTCTGCTTCAGCGCAAAAATCGGTGAGATAAAGGGTTTGGCGATGGACAGCCTGACCTGTCAAGCAATGTACTATGCGGAAGCATTAATAGTTCGAAGATGCAGCAGCAATGGGTGTGGGCGGGTGGAGAATTAATGGAATACGAACCGCATGTGCTAAAGGTTTTAATTACAATAATATCATTAACGGATCTGCAAAGCACATTTAAAGACGCAGAAAAGTATTTATTTGTATGTCGGATTTACTTGGGTAAAACGCCTATGATGATTTATAATTTGCAAACAATGTTTCTTTTTTTAAAAAGAGCAGATGCTTTTTGTTTTTCCTAATTACATGGGATGGGCCTGATCGTAATGGTACCACTCGTAGGAGATGCTTTAAAACCTGGCTCCAGGTATGTATGGCCCCCGCCCAGGGTTGATATAACTGACCCGACAAGATTTACAGAACCACTGGTAGTAAGTGAATTTATTACTGACTGCATAAAATAGCCCGAGGAAACAGTGAAAGCGTTCAGGGTATAATTAAATGGAGATTGGCAACTTTGCAAGGGTGCATAGGTGCTTAAGGTTGCATTAACCCTGGAATACTGTCCACCTGTAGGAGTAAGATTACTATAACAAGTTACTGCATTACCATTCCACCAATAAGCCATGAGATTTGTATAAGGCGGACTATAATTTGTGGCCCCGTTAGGATCAGGGCAATTACCCGTGTATGAACAACCGTTAGCGGTTGTATCGTAACACGAGCCGGTAAGTCCATAAGGGTCTGCCGGGGTATCAGCTATTAAGTCACCTGCAGTTGTTGCATTTGAGCCATTGATAGTTTCAATACCATTAGCCCTTTCGAAAGTATGAAATAAGCCCATGCAATGTCCTACTTCGTGTGCAACAGTATTTCCCTTGCCGATATTACTGTTGCCTACAAGGCAAAATGTATTTGGTATCTGAAAGGAAGTTCCACCAATACCACAGGTATTGTTGCAGGCACCATTGGAGCCTTTAATTCTCAGCGGATAAAAAACATTTATACAGGCTGGCACCTGGTAAGGAGAAAAAAAATTTGAATTATCTACTCCAGCTACAAAGGCAGTGTCCAGGTAATCGTTGTTGATATAATCGAATCCTGCATTCAAGAAACAGATATTATCGCCTGTATAGGATGAAACAAGGGAATTGTATTCTGATGTGATCTGTGCTGAAGTGGCGCCAGGACTGTTGCCATTGGTAAGCCTTATAATATGGAAGAAGACTTTAATTACAATATTGACTGTTTGAATATTGTCCCTGTTTTGTATATGGTTTTTTTCATATGCAGTTGCCATTTGAACAGCCAGTATATCCATCTTCGGATCGCCACACCTAAGTGCCACCTGAGTCTTTGCTACCAAGCTGCATAAAACAACAACCAGTATCATCATTATATATTTAAATACTGGCTTATTCATGATCTGCTTTTTTCAGTATTTCTATTTCTTTTTTCAATTGAATTACGTAGAGGGTAAGCTCCTCAATTTTTTCCATCATCTTTCTTTGAAGATCACCCAATGCCTGCCCGTTTGTTTCTATTTCTTTTGCAGAAGGAATATTAGGCAAGTGATTATTTTGCTCAATGAATTTTTCCACTTCCTCCAGTGGTACTAGCTTATATTTTTTATCAAAAACATAATCAGCCCAACCTGTTTCTACCACCACTTCTTTACTTCTTATATTTCCATTCACAGAAAGCTTATAAGTAGGATTGGTAGTTCCAATGCCTACATTATTATTGCTTGCAATCGTTAGAACAGGGCTATAATTGGCAGAGAGATAAATGGAGGTATTAGGCGCAGCACCAATTTCAAGGCCGGCCACCGGGTATTGAGGTGTGACCGAGTTATCAGTAACGCCCTTCATATAGGCTACATCCGTTCCATTTGCGTCAGAAAAAAGCTGCATAGGGTTCCTCCCTGCAAGTTGTAATACCTCGGTGTTATTTGCTCCATTTATAGTTCCACTTAAAATAGAGAGCATGCAACGAGGATTGGTAAGACCTATTCCAACTTTTGCGCTAAAAAAAGCCCCTCCTTCATTCCAGAATTTTATTTTACGATTTAACCCGGTTGTGCCGGCACCTACTATATCCAGGGCATCCGGAGAAAACATCTCGTAACCAATTTTTCCTGCACTTACTTCTTTCGTAATTCCAACGCCTAATTCTATAGGATTTGCTCCGTTGATCTTTACAGTACCATTTACATGCAATAAACCTGTTGGCGAAGTTGTGCCAATACCCATATTACCATTTGGCAAAATACTTAGTTTTGGAATTCCTCCGTTGGTATAAAAATAAAGTGGATGGTTAGTCGCAGTACCCAGCCATCCCCCTGTGGGGCTTCCACTACCATCACTTCCCAGATAAGTAGTCAATCTTACAGTACCATCGCTATGCGTAATACCATTGCCTACACTTTGCACCGTTAGTTTATCGGTAGGTGTATTAGTTCCTATCCCTACATTACCTGCGGCATTGCTAAATATATTTGTTGCATTCAGTGACCAGTAATTTGATGCTCCCCCGCTTGACAATTGAGTCCATGCAGCACCGGTATAATAATAATAACCTGCAGTATTATCAGTCTGGTAAATTAGCAATCCACTGGCAGGTAAAGGTATAAGGTCCCTTTGTGCCATGTTCATCCTGGGTATGAGCAGGCCCTTACCCGTGCTTTTTATGTCCAGCATAGCGCTGGCATTTGGCGCTGAAGCATCACCGTTAATAGCAACACTTTGTGCTGCCAGTTGTATTTTTAATAATATAACTACTATGATCAAAAAAACAGTCTTCTTCATAATTAAGTTTTTATTGTAAAGCGTATATAAAAATACAGGTAGATAAGTTTAAAGAAGCGGCGTTTGCTTAAATGGCTGGTTTGTTTGAGCAGGTGGAGCTAAAGTGTCGGAGACAGGTTGAAAGATACAAATCAGCAAGCGGTTACAAGCCGATTTCAGGATCCACCAAAAGCGTGCTGCTTTATTGGCAGCATTCTTATCATCATAGATAACTACATGGCTTTGTTTTGAGATGCCAAGCTTTGTCAATGTTTCAGCAAATACATTTACTTCCGGCAAGGGATGCCTACCACCATTCGCAGCGTCTTCTTTAATATCGGAACTTGTAAATATGCGTGTTTTGCAGGCAGGGTCTCTCTTTAAACGTAAATTGCATTTTCAATAGATTTCACGCCTGATGCAAGTATATAATCTTATTACTATTATCATTGTTCTGACCGCTGTATTTAGCTATATCAATTTTAGGTTTTTAAAATTGCCCGCTACAATCGGCATTATGATTATTTCAATTATAGCATCATTAGCTGTTGTAGGTATTGGTTTTTTTAGTCCCGATTTTTTCAAAAAGACCACTGATCTTATCAGAGCTGTGGACTTTCATACAGCGTTAATGAAAGTAATGCTTAGCTTTTTACTTTTTGCAGGTGCTATCCATATTGACATTAATAAATTGAAAAAAGAAAGTACTTCGATTATTACTTTCTCCACGATTGGTGTTTTGCTTTCCACTTTTATTGTCGGTGGTTTGATGTTTGTAGTTTCAAAATGGTTTGGCTTTTCAATAGATTTTATTTATTGTCTATTGTTCGGAGCATTAATTTCTCCAACAGATCCAATCGCCGTTTTAGGTATTTTAAAGAAAGCCAAAATACCAGCGACACTTGAGATGAAAATATCTGGGGAAAGTCTTTTTAATGACGGTGTTGCAGTAGTCGTTTTTATGACTATTTATGAAATAATAAAAGTGGGTTACGATAATGTTTCTGTATTTCAAATAGGCTGGCTCTTTTTAAAGGAAGCCGGAGGTGGTCTTATTTTCGGTTTGCTATTGGGATATATTGGTTTTTGGGCTTTAAAGTCTATAGACAATTATATGGTAGAAGTGTTGATAACACTGGCTGTCGTAATGGGAGGTTATACATTGGCAGCTAACCTGCACATAAGCGGCCCGTTGGCAATGGTAGTAGCAGGTATTGTCACCGGCAACAAAAGCCTTGAAGAAGGAACAAGTGACGTGACAAGAGATTACATCGATAAGTTTTGGGAGATGATGGATGAAGTCTTGAACGCTATTCTATTTTTACTTATCGGTTTTGAAATGTTGATTATTCCATTCAGTCAAACTTTATTTTGGCTGGGATGTGTAACAATCCTTATTGTTTTATTAGCAAGATTCATATCTGTTGCCATGCCAATATCAGTGTTGAGATTCGGTAAAGCCTTTGAAAGAAATGCCATTCCTATTTTAACCTGGGGAGGTTTGAGAGGTGGCATATCGGTAGCACTGGCTTTATCGTTGCCTCAAAGTTCTTATAGTGAAGTATTTGTTTCCATTACATACATTGTTGTACTGTTTTCCATAATAGTGCAGGGATTAACCATTGGCAAATTTGCAAGAAAGCTAGCATCTTAATTTAAGTAGATTCAAGAATTTTATTTGTTGAAGAATTAATTGGAGGTATGAAAAAGTGAAACAAAAGGGCCGAAAAATACAAACTGCTTTTTTTGTATTATGACTTTTGACTTTCTTATTAAATCCTCCGATACGAATACACATCTCAGGCGCTTTCTATTAATCCTTTAAACGCTACCACAAAATCCTGTATGTCATTCCTTGTTTTCCCGTTCGACAAATTTCCAGATTTATCTATCTTTCCTTTGATGCCTTGTATCAATAAAGTTGTTCCTTCTATAAATGAGGCCTCAATGGTTTTCATGATCAGTTTAAGTTCTTCATGTGCTTTTACGCCATGGGCAGATGCCGTTATCAAACCTGTTGGCTTACCCGAAAAAACTGTTGTGGATACACACCACTCAATGGCATTTTTTAATCCACTTGGGATACTGAAAACGTATTCAGGCGTGCAGATCAGTACGCCGTCTGCGTCCTGTATATATTGCCGGAACTGGACAATTATTTCCGGCGTGCACTCTATAGATAACTCAGGACTAAAATGTGGCAACTCAGACAACCGGTCAAATATGTTTACCGAAAATTCACCTGCGCACAAGTCAGCAATGCTGTTTACCAACTGTAGGTTGGCAGAATGCCTACTCGCACTACCAATAATTGCAAAAATATTTTTACACATGGGTGGGAAAATAGCGTTTTATTATTATTATCGGGCCTGTCCGGTCAATGGTGGAATAGATATGAAGCGGTGCCTAAGAAGCGGCACCGGTAAGGCCGGTAAGGTTAAAGCTATCTTGCAAAAATTCGCTGTTGACTATTGCATTCGGTTCAGCAATTACAGGCACTTCTCCGACTACAGTTTCTTTTATTACAAAATACATATCTATCTCACCTATGTTCTTTGCATAAATTTTTCCCCTGTATTCGCACTCAAAATGGTCCTTTACAAATTCATAAGTGGCTGCAGAAATATTTACCTGCCCCGCTGCCCCATTGCTTTCCATCCGGCTGGCAATGTTTACCGTGCTACCCCAGATATCATACGCATATTTTTTCCTGCCCACTACTCCTGCTACTACCGGGCCTACGTGTATGCCAATGCGCAGATCCCATGGTTCTCTTCCGGCCTCGCTCAGACGTTGATTATTGGACACAATGAATTCTTGTATCTCCAGGCTGGCTTTTACAATATTGTACACACAGTTCTTGTCCTCTGTAGGGATACCTCCGGCACACATATAAGCATCGCCAATAGTCTTAATCTTTTCCAGCCCGTTCTTTTCTATAATATTATCAAAGGCAATAAATGATGCATTTAATTCCTGTACCAGTTCCTGGGGAGAGATCTTATCAGCATGCGTGGTAAAATTCATAAAGTCAGTAAACATCACGGGCACTGATTCGTAATGTCTTGAAGTAGCCTGCCCATATATCCTTAGTTCTTTTGCAACTTCTATTGGCAAGATATTTACCAGCAAGTTTTCAATCTGCACTTTTTGCTGGTCCAGTATTTTATTGGTCTTTATCTTTTCCCTGTAGTTCCTGAAAAATAATAAGGTCACAAGCAACACCATTACCAGTATGACGGCAAAGGTATTCCGTACCATTTTTTGCCTGTTCAGCAAAAGGGCATTCAGGGCAATGTCCTTTGTAAGCAGGTTTATTTCGCCCTGTTTTTTTTGCATGTCAAAATCAAACTGCAGGCCTCCAAGTTTTTTATCTGTCTCGGCATTGTAAAGCGTATCCTTTATGCTTGAGAACAATGCCTGGTACTGGAAGGCGTCTTTAAAGAGGCCCATGTTTTCGTAAGCCGTCGCCATTTGTATGTACAAATCCTTCAATTCATTATTAGCTTTTATTTCTTTTGCAAGAGGCTCGGCCTCCTTATAATAGTTAATAGCCTGCTGGTAATCCTTTTTATGTACATACACATTGCCAAGGCCCCGCAAGGATTGTACAATTGATATTTTTACATTTAGTTTTTTGGCAAGTTCATAGGCCTTGTTATTATTGTACAGTGCAAGTTCATCCTTACCCTGTGCCAGGTACAGTTTGCCAATGGCATTGAATGCATTCAGGCTACCTTCCTCATTGCCGTATGCTGTCAGGGCCATATTAAAATAAGACATTGCCTTTTTGAAAAACTCGGGTGTTTTTTGTTTAATATATTTTTCCGTGTAGATGGAGCCGATATTTACGGCAATGGCACCCAGCTCATTTTTCTTTCCCAGCTCTTCACAAATGGGTAAAGCTTTCAGGTAATATTCAAGGGCCTTGTCGTACGTGGCTTCCCGTTGGTTATAAACACCACCTACATTATTAAGGGTGGTAAGCATCCTAAGTTTATCTCCCGACAGTTCTGCATATTTAAGCGCTTTAAGGTAGTTTTCAAGTGCCTTTGCATCATCTCCTTGGTCGTAATATATCACACCAATATTGCTATAAATATTGGCCATGCCAACCACGTTTTTATTGCCAATAAAGATGTTTAATGACTGGTTGTAATAATCTAATGCTTCGGGGTATTTTCCCTGAAAATAATTGGTGATGGCCATGTTCTTCAAAGCATACGCCTCCCCATCTGCGAAATCTGCCTGTTGCGCCAGGTGCCTGGCCTCATCAGCAAGATTAATAGCCCGGGCTGGATCACTTGTAAAAAATGCTTTACCTTGTTGTATCAGGCTGTTTACTTTAGCTGTATCTTCTGAATAGTTCTTTTTTCCGCCTTTGGGTTGACAAAAACC
>JBDSEE010000204.1:0-4818 GCA_039920245.1 Ferruginibacter sp. | reverse complement strand
GTAACAGCAGTCCTATAGAATTATCAGCCGAAGTAATTCCGAATGTAACGATATTAAAGAACGTTGTTGAACTGATGCCGGAAATCTCTGAAAGCCAGGCAAGAATTCGCAATGCATGGTTGTCAACTCCTGACCGGCCGCTTTCCGGAATTGCTAACTTGGCTGATGTGAAAGATATTAATTCCATCATCACTGCTTTATATCAAAGTCTTAATGGCCCCGCCGGCCCAAGGAACTGGAACCGTTTCAGGAGTTTATTTTATCCTGGGGCCCAAATGGCGTCTTCTCATAATTTACCTACAGGGCAGACCATGTTTATGTCTATGAATTTTGAAGAGTATATTCAAATGAATAGTCCATTCATGGAAAAAAGCAGTTTCTATGAGCAGGAGATTGGCCGCAAAGTGGACCAGTATGGCGGCATTGCGGTTGCAAGATCTGCTTACCAGTTTCGCTTTTCTGAAGGCGGAAAAATTGAACAACGGGGCATCAATAATATTTCTCTTGTACAGGATAAAGGAAGATGGTATATTTCCAATATAACCTGGCAGGATGAATCGCCAAATAATCCTATTCCGGGAGAACTGCTTTCTACCACAACCAACAAATAATCTTTAGAATGGAAACTGAAACTGAAACTGACCTTAAAGAAAGCTCGGTTAAACCTGGGACATCTGTATTGATGGTAGAAAAGCTCAAGGTGCTTTATGGAAATTTTGAGGCGGTAAAGGAAGTGAGCTTTTCCGTATTTGGCGGAGAGATATTTGGCCTGCTTGGGCCAAACGGCGCAGGAAAAACCAGTAGCCTCAATGCCATTGAAGGACTTTTAAAACCAGATTCAGGACAAATTATTATTGCAGGTTATAATACAAAAGACAAAGCACTTCATGCTAGGGCTAATATGGGCGTACAATTACAATCTACTTCTTTTCAACCCGAATTATCGGTAGAAGAAATACTTAGTTTATATGCGGGAATATATGGCGTGCCGCTCAATAAGAGCGAAGGGATGGACCTGTTAAAAGGAATTAATTTGAATGATGCTGCCGGCAAACGTTTTGGTAAATTATCCGGAGGACAGCAGCAAAGGTTTTCACTCCTGATTGCTACGTTAAACAACCCACCACTTGTATTACTGGATGAACCAACAACCGGTCTTGATCCACAGTCCCGAAGACAATTATGGACCCGTATAGAAACCATGCGCAGTAACGGACATGGCATCCTGCTCACAACACACTCCATGGAAGAAGCAGAAGCTGTTTGCGACCGCATTGCTATAATAGATCATGGCCGCATCGTAGATATGGGTACTCCTGTAACCATTATAGAAAAGCACCGCAATAATCCTGAAGTGATCCGGGCAAGCCGCAAAGGCAGGATTACACTGGAAGATGTATTCATTGGCATCACGGGAACTGCCATCCGTTAATCTTATTATTAAAATGCGAATATGACTGCATCAATACCAAAAAAATCTACTGCGATCAGCGCATTGTTGCGCTCAGATTTTCTTACGCAATGGCGCAACCGCCGCTCAGTGGTCTTAATCCTGCTCGTGCCTGTCATTATCCTGATTTCCTGGAAATCAGTAGTGGCCAAGCTTGGTGGACCATTTGTACTAGCTACCTGCATTACAATAGGCCTTACCGCAATAGGTTTAATGGGGTATTCTAATGCATTAGCACGTGACAGGGATAAAGGTGTGTTTCAACGCCTGCGTGTAGCACCTATTCCCACTTCCTATATTATGCTCAGCCGCCTGGCAGTACAAATGGCGATGATTTTATTACTTACTGCTGTGGTTTTTATTGTGGGTTACACGGAACTGCATATTAGCCTTAAACCTTTGGCATATGCACTGGGTTTGATTGCTGCTATCGTTGGCGGGGCATTATATCTTGGTTTAGGACAAATGATCGCCGGCCTTCAAAAGAATGCAGAAACGGTTAATGCTACCACAAGACTGGTTTATTTTATATTCATCATGGTAGGCATGTTTGGTGAGATGGGCATATTAGGCTCTGCGTTGAAACAAGCCGTTCACTGGTCACCTTACGGTACAGTAAAAACTATTGTAGCAGCCGCATTGCAGCCCGATGTTTGGAATATGGATACAACTATGGCATTGCTGGGAACAATTGGTTATAGTATTATTTTTTCTGTCCTCGGTATCAAGGGTTTTAAATGGAATACCAAATAATACCGGGTTGTTCTTAATACTGCTGCCCGTTTTGGAAGGATAGTCATGAGGCTGGCCCATCTTTGGCTGGATTCGATTGCCGGGTATGATGTTCAAAAAGAAAAGAAACACTTTTTTTATAATTCCTCTTTTACGCATTTAAAGAGAATTGGATATCTCAAACTTTCATCTGCACTGCTTAACCCAACTGGCGCACTTATGCAAGGCTGATAAGTGCAGTTGTGTAATAGTGCCTGCTATCCTTCCTTTCCTTAGACTTTTGCACCATACTTATCCTGGTGCTTGATCAGGTATCATAATATCCGAAAGCGCCTGAATCATTTCTTATGAATGGCTTTATACCGGAGCCTTGCTTTTAACCCTTCCAGTTGCTGTTGTAAACTTTTAAGCCTGTTATCATCTGCATCGGTCATTTGCAGCTGCTCATGGACCGTCCTGTCTGGCGCAGGTCTCACGACCTGTGCTTTTCCGTCACTAAACCTGCATGCTTTTTTTGCCTAAATTATTACTCTGCTGACGGAAGATATTTTGTGTATTTAAGTAAATACATAAAATCTTTTCTTTAGAATTTTCTGCAAGTTTTGATATCTAAATAATTATTCCCATCTTTAAAGCATCTTACCCACTGCCCACTTGCAAATACCAACACCACTTCTATATCCTTAGCATTTAACCCAACGCAATAAAACATGCTATATGATACTAAACAAGTTCAAAATTTATACGTATAAAGTAAATGGGCTGCCTATAGCTGCTACATCACAGAAGAACAATTTTAATCCTGCTAAGATTAAAATGGCAATAAAGCAATCACTCTCACTGTGGACAGCTTACGCAGCTTTGCAGTTCCAGGAATCTTCGGCAGCTGAAACAGATTTCACCATTACATTTATCAAACAAAATGATCAGACAATTGAAATTGGCGTAACTATATTTCTTACTTCTATTGAGATGAATGTAACTAACAGGTTATTCATTGATAAATTCAATGAACCTGAAAATCCGCCGGCTACTTATTTAGGTCCCTGGGATTTCATACGTGCTTTAACACATGAGATCGGCCATGTGCTTGAACTAGATCACCCTCCATTAGATCCAAATACTAATATGGAACTTTACCACGATGCATTGATGTCAAGATCATTTGGAGAAAAGCAGGTAGTACGTACATTAACACAATATGATATTGATAGTGTACAGCAAAAACATGGTAGCCTGAAACTGGAGGCTCCCATCACTCCTTCATTGCAGGCAAATGCACAGATCAATATTTCATTCACGGGCTTGCATTTTATAAAAGGAGATTGGGGCATACAACTCGACGGACCTGTAGGAAATGCGCTAAGTTTATACGTCTTCATCCCGGAATCTAAAGGCAAAAAACTGAGTTCAATTGAGCTGAACTTTAATACATATACTGCCAATACCCTGGTACGTACAGTGGAGGCCTATGATGGTATTATACCTATCCAGGAATATTATATAAGTGACGGCATATCCAAATATGCTGATAGTGGTTTTAAACAATGGCATTTCACCTGTGGAATATTGGAAAAGAATAAATTAAAAACAGGGTTGTTTTTAAAAATAAATATTGAATTCCGAAATGTAGTATCTACGCATGATGTAGGGGTTTTTCAATTACTCTCGGTAAAGCTGACTTCTCTCCACGAATTATTCCGGGCTGATTTTCCCGATATAAAAAAATTAAAAATGCAGGGATAAAAAAATATTTTTCACATCGGTTGCTGCGCACTCATCACTATTATTGTAAGAACTTAAAGTACTGTACACCCGGGTGGTCATCATTCTTAAAATATAATATTTATGCCGAGTCATTTTTTTATTCCCATATCGCCAGTTAAGAACCTGGATGAGCTGAAATTAAACAACGCAACCCAACAACAGCTTAAAGAAATTATTGCTGAATTCAAAGCCCCACAAACAGTAGAAAGGAAAGTGGGATTGAGTAAAAGATCAAGGCCAGGTATAAAGGTTTTGTTTCATGGCTCTTCCGGGACCGGAAAATCACAAGCAGTGGCAGTGATTGCCAAAGAATTGAATAGGCCTGCATACCATATTGACCTGGGCGCTATCCTTGGCAAATACATTGGCGAGACAAAAAAAGATCTGCACCTTCTGTTCAGAGCAGCGGCTCATGAAAACGCAATATTGTTTATTGATGAAGCAGAAGCTTTATTTGGAAAAAGAACGAATGTGACGGATGCTCATGATAAGTATGCTAACCAGGAACTAAGCTACCTGCTCGGGCAAATAGAAGAATATAATGGTCTCGTCATTCTTGCTACCAATATGAAAACCAATATTGACGCTGCGTTTATGAGAAGGCTACGTTTTATCGTTGAGTTTTAATTTTACTATTTTATACCGGTCGTTGTTCTCACCGACAGAAACATCAGGTATAGTAACACACTATTGCAAAGCTTACAGACGTCATTTGTTCATTTTTCCCCTCAACTGGCGCAGATACGCAGGGCTTTTAATATGCAGTGGGGGATCTGTGTTTCTCCGCTATTCTTACACTTCCTGTGGGCGTCTCTGTGTTTTTACATGTACCAGTCTTTGCCTGGTGCCTGATCAGGTATTATAATATC
>JBDSEE010000203.1:0-31071 GCA_039920245.1 Ferruginibacter sp. | reverse complement strand
TTGCCTGTACTACGGTCAATTGTTGCAATAATTGTTTTCCCTATTTTATCCTTTACAGTTTTCCCAATTTCAGTATCAAGATCTTCTTTTTTATCTGAATCAAAGTTTACATCCTGCCCGGCCATACTTCCGGAAAATCGCATACGGTCTAAAGTATTATTTATGGTGTAAGATTTTTCATTAATATCCGTTACTATCAAAGTATTCTGTTGAACTACATCATTTTTCATATTCATACCCATTCCCATTTCAGCATCCATGCTACTGCTTGTTGTAACTATTATTTGCTGCCCCTTGTTTAATATAAGTGCGGGGAGAGAACCATCAGGCTGTTTTTTTTGTGCAAAGGAATAAAAGGAAACAAGTAAACAGGTTAACGTTATATATATTTTCATTTTCGATTTATTGAAATACAAATTTAGTGTGAACAGTTTATTGGGCAAATGAGAGACGGATTATTAACATAAAAAATAGGGTTGCTTTTTCAGCAACCCTATGCAAATTAAAAATGTTTTGAATTATCCTACTACTGTTACGTTAACAGCGTTCATTCCTTTTTTACCATTTTGTAATTCGAATTCAACCTTATCACCTTCTTTAATGTCGTTGATAAGACCGCTCACGTGCACGAAAGTTTCTTTGTCAGAATCGTCATGCTTAATGAAACCGAATCCTTTTTCAGAATTGAAAAACTTAACAGTTCCTTGATTTTTAGTGTCCATTTGTTGTTTGTTGTGTTTGTATTATTATTAATTAATGTGCAAATGTAGCTTAATTTGGTGGATAAACTTTCTTTTATTAAATATAAAATTGCTATTGGAATTATAATTGTTTAGTTAACAACATGCTTAAAAGTCATTTTATATTAGGTGCTTGCTGGGTTTTATATGGCTTCCTGCATAGCATGCTTGCAAATGAAACCGTAAAATCCGGCATTACCAGTTCGCTCGGAATTAAGCCAGCTTCATATAGGATTGGTTATAATGTTTTCGCAGCAGTAACGCTTGTCATTATACTGTACTTCCTTGTAAAAATTCAGAGTCGGTATTTATTTACATCCTTGATTGTACAATTTATCATTGCCCCAATATTTATTGTAGCTGGCATATCAATTATGATCTACTGTATCATAAAATATTTCAGGCAACTGAGTGGGCTAAATGGTAATTCAGATAAATTAATAATATCGGGTCTTCATTCTTTTGTACGTCACCCTTTGTACAGCGGTACATTTTTGTTTCTTGCAGGCTTATTTTTATTAATGCCCAGCTTGGCAAATCTCATTTCAGTAATCATTATCATTTCTTATACTGTCTTGGCAATACCATTGGAAGAAAAAAAACTTGTGAAACAATTTGGTGATCAATATATTTCCTACATAAAAAATGTTCCGACATTTTTTCCCAAGTGGTTAAAATAAAGAAGCAGATAAAATTTAATGAAGGCCAATCTTCCAATCTTTATTGAGATTGATTAATTTTATCATTCTTCTTATTTAATTTTCATAATAATGCAAGCAACAAGATCTGTGATTACAGGAACAGGCAGTTATATTCCACCAGTAATAAAAACAAACCGGGATTTTACAGTGCATAATTTTTATGCAGAAGATAATAGCAGGATAGATACCGACCCTATAGAAATAGTTGAAAAATTTCAACAAATAACAGGCATTGCAGAAAGGCGGTATGCAACTGAAGATATGAATGCATCCGGAATGGCATCTATTGCAGCAAAGTTAGCCTTAAAAGACGCAGGCTGTGACCCGGAAAGTATTGACCAGATAATTGTGGCTCATAATTTTGGAAACGTGGTGAAACATACAATACAATCTGATCTTTTACCTGCGCTTGCATCCCGTGTAAAACATGAACTCAATATTAAAAATCCGCATTGCATTCCCTACGATATTTTATTTGGATGCCCCGGCTGGGTGCAAGGTCTTATCCAGGCAGATTCTTTTATTAAAAGTGGATTGGCAAAAAAATGTCTTGTAATTGGTACGGA
Source organism: Ferruginibacter sp. (assembly GCA_039920245.1). GTDB lineage: Bacteria > Bacteroidota > Bacteroidia > Chitinophagales > Chitinophagaceae > Ferruginibacter. The sequence goes on along the minus strand of JBDSEE010000203.1, from coordinate 29,064 downwards.
AACATTATCAAGAGTATTAGATGTTTATGACCGGGACAGTATGATCTTTTCCGATGGGGCGGGAGCTTGTATTGTAGAATATAAGGACCAGGATGAAGCGGGTATACTGTCTACGGCATCACTTGCACATTGCGTGGATGAAGTAGATTACCTCTACCTGGGAAAAAGTAATTATCCTGATTCGGATCCTCGTGTCCGTTTCATAAAAATGAAAGGACGTAAGGTTTATGAGTATGCGATGAAGTATGTTCCGCAGGCAATGAAAGACTGCCTTGATAAATCTGGCGTTCCATTGAATGAATTAAAAAAAGTATTTCTGCACCAGGCTAATGAAAAAATGGATGAAGGAATTATAAAGGCTATGTACAGGCTTTATGGGCAGAATTCAGCGCCCGATGGAATCATGCCAATGAGTATTCATAAGTTCGGAAATAGTTCAGTAGCCACGGTACCAACATTGCTAGATATGGTTATCAAGAACCAAATGCCGTCTCATTCGGTAGCTAAAGGAGATGTAGTGATGTTTGCCTCGGTGGGGGCGGGAATGAATATAAATGCAGTATGTTACAGAATGTAAATAAAAAAGCCCGGTCTCTCCGGGCTTTTTTAATCTCTTAGTTATCGCTTTTCTTTTCCGCTTTTTCCAGCTTCTTTTCAGCCTTTTCTAATTTTTTATCTGCTTTATCTTGTTTGCCTTTATAATTTTTATATTTCATTACATGTCCAGCATTGTCTGCCCACACATCATTGCCAGCATGGTAAACTGTTACCCTGGGAGCTTCTTTTTCAATTACTATTCCTGAAGGAAGTGTACCTGCATTGCTCCATGTTCCTGCATTGTAGAAAACATATTGCTTAGCAGCAATATCATAATAAACGTTGGATGAAGGATAATACCAATAAGTGCGTGTCTGTGCGGAAGCCTCACTTATTGTAAAGAGCGAAAGCATTATCATTCCAAGGAATGCAACAGCTAATTTTTTCATATAAATTATTTATGGTTATAATATTATAATGGAAATATTATGCCAAGATGTTTTTATAAATTAACATTAACGTATAACATTTTAAGCTTCATCCATATAAGCACTTACCGGTTCACACGTACATATCAGGTTACGATCACCGTAAGTATTGTTAACCCTGCTCACCGATGGCCAGAATTTATTTTCTAAAACATAAGGCAAGGGATAAGCTGCTTTTGTCCTGCTATATGCATGGTTCCATTCATCAGCAGTTATTACAAACTGAGTATGAGGTGCATTTTTTAATGGGTTATCGTCTTTTGATGCATAACCGTTCTCTATTTCTCTTATCTCATCTCTGATGGAAAGCATTGCATCGCAAAAGCGATCTAATTCTGCTTTGTCCTCGCTTTCTGTTGGTTCTATCATTATTGTGCCCGGCACAGGAAAGCTTAATGTAGGAGCATGAAAATTATAATCCATTAATCTTTTGGCAACATCTTCCGCTTCTATGCCAGCGCTCTGTTTAAACGGCCGCAAGTCTACTATAAATTCATGTGCACAGGTGCCGTTCTTACCGCTATATAAAATTTTGTACTCAGCTTCCAATCTTGATTTCATGTAGTTAGCATTCAGGATAGCATAGCATGTGCTTTTCTTCAAGCCTTCTGGTCCCAGTAGTTTTATATAAGCATAGCTAATCAATAAAATGCTGGCGCTCCCAAAAGCTGCGGCGCTCACAGCATGCATTTGCTTATCTGTATGTTTCATGCTAACATGTCCCGGTAAATAGGGTGCAAGTTTTTCATTTACACAAATAGGGCCCATGCCGGGACCACCTCCACCATGTGGTATTGCAAAAGTTTTATGAAGATTAAGATGGCAAACATCTGCACCGATCAGGCCCGGACTTGTAAGACCAACCTGAGCGTTCATATTTGCTCCATCCATATATACTAATCCACCATGTTCATGTATGATGCTACAGATGTCTTTGATACTTTCTTCAAACACACCATGCGTACTTGGATACGTTACCATCAATCCTGCAAGATTGTCTTTATATTTTTCTGCATTTAAAGTCAGATCATTTACATCTATATTACCTGCCTCGTCACACTTTGTTACAATCACCTTAAAGCCTGCCATCACTGCAGAAGCAGGATTGGTGCCATGAGCTGAAATAGGAATTAAGATAATGTTGCGATGTTGTTCTTTCCTTTCTGCATGAAACGCACTGATAGCCATCAAGCCAGCATACTCTCCCTGAGCCCCGCTATTAGGTTGTAATGATGTTGCTGAAAACCCGGTAATGTTATTCAGCCATTGTTCCAGCTCTTTGATGATTTGCTGGTAACCTTTCCATTGATCTGCAGGGGCAAACGGATGTATGCTACTAAACTCAGGCCAGCTTACGGGCATAAGTTGTGTGGCAGCATTCAGTTTCATGGTGCAGCTTCCTAGTGAAATCATGGAAGTATTCAGACTCAGGTCTTTATTCTCAAGGCTTTTGATATATCTCATCATTTCACTCTCACTGTGATGAGTATTAAAGACTGGGTGCTTTAAGAATTCACTTGTACGGGTAAGAGCGCTGGGAATATTGGTTAATATTGCATCCGCTTCAAAATGTGCTACCGCAGTATCTTTATTATTCAATGAAGCAAAAATGTGAAGCAGGTTCAATATATCCAGGGGGCTGCTGGTTTCATCCAATGAAATTCCAACAGCATTACTGTAATAATAAAAATTTACTCCTTTTTCCTCAGCAATTTTTTTCAATGTTGCTATATCTGATACTTTTATTTTTATGGTATCAAAGAAAAATTCATTTTCATTTTCAAATCCCATTGCCCCTAATTCGTAACTAAGTGTTTGAGCAAGTATACTGATTCGTTTTGCAATCGTCTGCAATCCTTCAGGCCCATGATATACAGCATACATAGCAGCCATATTTGCTAGTAGCGCCTGGGCAGTACAAATATTACTCGTAGCTTTTTCACGGCGTATATGTTGCTCCCTCGTTTGTAATGCCATTCTCAGGCAACGATTATTCTGTGCATCTAGGCTCACGCCAATGATGCGGCCCGGAATATTTCTTTTAAAGTCTTCTTTGGTAGCGAAGAAAGCAGCATGTGGTCCGCCAAAACCCATTGGTACACCAAATCGTTGTGAACTACCGATAGCTACGTCAGCCCCCAATTCGCCGGGAGGCGTTAAAAGCGTTAGCGCCAGCAGATCAGTAGCCATGATGACCTGTGCATCCACAGCATGAACTTTATGGATGTAGTCCCTGTAATCTTCAATTGAACCATTACTATTTGGGTATTGAATTATAGCAGCAAAAAAACTGTCATCCAATGTTACTGAATGTACATTTCCAATTACGAGTTCGATACCAACAGGTTTTGCCCTTGTAACTAAAACATCTTTTGTTTGCTCAAAAATATTTTCATCCACAAAAAATTTAGGAGCTGTGATATGATCATGATTTTTGTTCTTGTGATTGAATAGCATGGCCATTGCTTCCGCTGCTGCCGTTCCTTCATCGAGCAGGCTTGCATTGGCGATAGGAAGCCCCGTCAGGTCACTAATTACGGTTTGAAAATTCAACAGACTTTCTAATCTCCCCTGGGCAATTTCGGCTTGGTAAGGAGTATATTGGGTATACCATCCCGGGTTCTCGAAAACGTTTCTCAGAATTACGCTGGGAACAATAGTGTTGTAATATCCTTTGCCAATATAAGTTTTGTATACTTTATTTAACGAAGCAATATTCTTTAATTCAGTTAAATATTGATATTCACTTTGCGGACCGCCGGTTTTAAGAGGTTTATTACTGCGAATAGATGCAGGAACTGTTTTATCAATAAGTTCCTCGATTGAAGCCGCTCCGATTTGGGCAAGCATATCTCTTGTCTCTTCTTCTGAAGGTCCAATATGACGTTGGGTAAACTCATTTTGTTGCTGTTCGAACAGGTTCATTTATAGAAATTTTGCCTTATATTAAAGTAGAATGATAGAGAAAGTTATCATTGAATTTTACGGCGCAAAATTACGTGAAGAGCGGAATATAAAAAATTAAGAAATAAAGACGAACAAGCCTATTCATGAATTGCCAAAACGGGTACCTGGCTTTGATATATCACTGCTTTAGTATGTTGGGTCTTAAAAAGCTTTTCGTAAAAACTATGGTTTTTAGGACTAATAATGATCATATCAATATTTTTGTCCCGGCTAAAAAGGTTGATGGACTCATGAAAATCAAACAGCCTCATAAAATAAAACTCCGGGTTAAATTCTAACAGCAATGCTTCCATTTTATCTCTTTCCTCTTTAAAATTTTCCGTAAGTGAAATATAATGACTGGCATCTACATTGAGTATGTGAAGAGATGGTTTAAAATCTGCAAGAACTCTTTTAACTGCAAGTAAAACCGGGGTTTCTTCCACATACTTCATTTCTGATGCTATTAGAATATTATCTATGCCTTTATAACGAGCATGTTCAGGCACTATTAAAACCGGGCAAACATTTTTTTCAGCCATTTTCAGGGTATTGGAACCACTAAATCGTTGAATCATCGGAGTTTTGCCTGTAAGTCCCATCACAATCATATAGGCTCTTTTTACATGGGCAAATGCACTCAGGCGGTCAATAAAATTATCACCAGTTTCTATTTCAATTTCTACATTCAGTCCTTTATCTGCCAATTCATCTTTAAGACTATTTAAAAAGTTCATGGCGGTAGTGACGTCCTCATGAGAAGTATAAAAATGGTAAAGAATTAAAGTAGTTGAGGGCCTTTGGGCAAACATGCCGCCAGCAAAGTGTGCAGCATTGAAAGATGTTTCAGAAAAATCCAGCGGTACAATTACAGTTGTCATGAAAATAATTTTGATAAAAATATATAAAAAAATGTAAATAAACTAAGTAACAATTAAAGCGGGGCAATAAGCCGATATTTGCAGCATGAATGAAGCCATACTTAAAAACTGGCAAAAGAAATCAGCTGATAACGCTAAAAAGTATAAAAAATACCTTGACCGCTTCGATATAAAAAAAGATATTAAAAAGTTACCTGAATTGCATGAGGAAGCTTTTACAAATATAAATTGCCTTGATTGTGCAGCATGCTGTAAGAATTATTCCCCACGTTTCAAAACTCCGGATATTAAACGAATATCTAAACATCTAAAGATGAAAGAAGGAGATTTTATTGAAACTTATTTATACCTGGATGAAGACGGTGATTATGTGGTAAAAACAAAACCTTGTGCATTTCTTGGTAATGATAATTTTTGCAGTATCTACGAAGTGAGGCCTTCTGATTGCAGCCGTTTTCCATATACCGATGAAGATGTTTTATTAAAAAGAAAAGCTATTACACTAAAGAATGCAAGCTTTTGTCCTGCTGTACATTTTGTGCTGGAGAAATTGATAAAGTAAAAGAATAATCAAAAATCAATACTCCATTTTTCTTAATGCAGGAGCTTTAAACCAGGTAGCCATAACAACGGCAATGGTCATGCAGCCCCCAAATATAACCGAAGGAACGGTGCCCATTAACTTTGCCGTTAACCCGCTTTCAAACTGTCCAAGTTCATTTGAAGAATTGATGAACATACTATTCACAGACATTACTCTTCCCTTCAATTCATCGGGTGTTTTCAATTGAAGTATTGTACTTCTGATGATTACACTTATTCCATCTACACATCCACTCATAAGTAATGCTAAAAATGAAAACCAGAAGAGATCTGAAAGAGCAAATGCAATGATGCAACAACCAAAGACGGCCACAGCATACATTAAAATACGGCCTTGTTTTTTTCTTAGTGGCCGTATGGTGAGTATGGTAACAGATATTATAGCACCAATATCTGCTGCGGCATTTAGCCATCCAAAACCAATGGGTCCGATATGTAGGATGTCTTTTGCAAAGACAGGTACAAGTGCAACGGCACCTCCAAATAAAACAGCAAAGAGATCTAATGACATAGCGCCGAGCAATTCTTTTGTTTTTAAAACATAAGCAATGCCTTCTTTTACACTTTGCCATGTTTTTTTAGCAGCTGTTACAAATACAGGTTTTATACTAAGGAGGCTTAAAAGAAAATAGCCAGATGATACAAATAATAAAATAACATAGAACGTTTTATTAATGCCTACCCATGCTATCAGGAAGCCCCCAAGCGCATGCCCGCTGATGGAGGCTACAAGCCATGTGGCCGAACTTATTGCAGCCGCAGCAGGTAAAATTTCTTTCGGTACTATTTGTGAGATCATTGCTGCGAAAGTGGGTCCTGAAAAAGCACGAATTGCACCCGTGAATCCTATTACAATGCAAATGAAAATTGCAATTGTCCAGTGGCTAACATTTGATGCAAGCCAGCTTGTGGAAAGAAAAATCAACAAAATGATACATATTACATACAACAAAATGCAACGCAATAGTAATCTTCGCTTTTCATTTTTATCAATGTAATGACCGGCATAAAGGGCCAGGGAAAGGGCAGGGATCACTTCAGACAACCCAACAAATCCCAATGCTAATTTACTATTTGTAAGCAGGTACATCCACCAGCCAATAACGGTGCCCGTCATCCTGAGACCCATTATAAAAATAAACCTGCCGGTAATAAAATTTTTAAATTCCTGAATCTTAAGTGGAGCGTAAGGGTTTTTATTGCCTGTCGTATTTGTCAATGGGGAACTTTTGTTCAATGATGAATTTTCTTGTTATGGCAGTGTAAGGTAATGCTGGCCGTTTTCGTATTCTTTGTCCAATGCATTTATTACAGTGTCTAAATGTTTTTTATTACCCAGGAAATCAGCATTTCCTGCATCTACAAACAGCGTTTTAATATTATGCTGCTTGATATATTGGGTATAAGTTTCCTGTAAGTTAAAGAGGTAGTCATTTGGAATTGATTGTTCATATTCCCGGTTTCTCTTCCTGATATTTTCCTGGAGTTTATTTACAGGTGTGTGCAGGTAAATGAGGATATCAGGTTGTACGATCTGTGGATTTATAATGTCGAAAAGCTTTTGGTATAACCTAAATTCTTCATCAGGTAAATTCACTTTTGCAAACAAGAGGCACTTAGTAAAAAGATAATCAGAAACAGTTACTGTTTGGAACATATCTTTTGTTTGTAACATTTCTTTGAGCTGCTTATAGCGTTCGGCCATGAAAAATAACTCAAGAGGAAAAGCATATTGTTCCGGGCTTTGATAAAATTTTGGCAGGAAAGGGTTGTCAGCAAATTGTTCCAATATCAAGCGGGAATTAAAATGTTTACTCAGCAAATGAGCAAGCGTAGTTTTTCCTGCACCGATATTCCCCTCAATAGTTACAAAGTTGTATTGCATCAGGCTGCAAAATAAGTGCAAAGAACCTATGGGTTATCAATTTTTTTTCACGTCCAGTTTATCCGGGCACTCAAGTAATAGTTGTTGGATGGTCTTATTCAATATAGGGTGCAGGTACAAAGGGTTTAGTTCCTTTAATGGAACTAAAACAAACCGGCGCTTTTCCATGAGCGGATGTGGCACCACGAGTTCGGGATCGTTAATAATGTCATGATTAAAAAATAAGATATCGAGGTCTATTAACCTGGGAGCGTTTTTTATCGTCCTTGAACGACCCATTTTTTTTTCTGTTTCCAGGAGTATATCCAGTAGGGCTTGTGCGGAGTATTTGGTTTGAATTAATATAACCTGGTTTAAAAAATCATCCTGGTTTTCATTGCCCCATGCGCTCGTTCTGTAAATAGAACTACATGTTTTAATTTCGCCTGCATGTTTGGCAATTAGTTTGGTTGCAGTAATAAGCAACGATTTGCTATCGCCTATATTGCTACCCAATAATATGTAAGCTAAGTTCATTTTTTAAATAGTCTTTTATCAAAATCAAATTTTTCAGACGAAACTATTTTTATCTTTTTAAAATCAATATTCTTTGGGTTTAGTAAGAAATTAAATTCATCATCTACAATGGCCGATGGTATTTCCAGTACAGCATTTTTATCATTTTTCAAAAATTCGCTTCCCATCCATTGTGTATATTCAATATCTGTTTTCCAGTTTGTTTTCAGTTTGGTTTTTGCAATTTTCTGAATAACAATCTTTTCCGGAATATCCAGTTTAATCATCCAATACTCAGGTGGCAATATATTGATACCGGTTCTGACCAGAATTTCCAAAACAGCCAATGAAATACTTTGTGTGCAGTAAAGAGCAGGGAGTCCAACATTATTCCACCGACCGCCATATAACTTTGCGCCGTTCCCTGAGAGATCGTCTTTATATACAGCAACTGCAAGCCTGTAAACTATCATGCAAGAATGCCGTGTTGAATGCGGCCAAGCTGTATAAGAACCATTTGAATGCCATGAGCTGATGTGAGAGACTCCAGGGAAAGCACCCCTTCCAACATGGGAGGATTGCTTTTAAGCCATGTATAAAATTGTGCAGTAGTGCCAAATATGTTTTTGCCAACTTCCAACACCCCAGCTACCTGCATGGCCCGCTCTGCATTGATGGCTGCAAAAGAACCTTCACCCTTTGCATATCTTTGTAAAGTACGCTCGCTCACATGAAGAAAAGAGGCCCATTCAGATTGGTTAAAGGGGGCTTTATCTGAAATTTTTTTAAATTCATAATAAGTAAAGTCTTTTAATGAAGGCAGCATACGCAACGGATTGTAAACCATCAAGGGCTCTTCTACGAGAGAAGGCTGGTCTTTATCTTTCTTGGATATATAGTGTGTTTTCTTTTTCATATCACCGACTTTTGTCTTACAAAGATACGACAAAAGTCATTCTTACTACAATTTTTCTGTATAATTTTTCTATAGCTTTACCTTTTTAAAACTACAAAGATGAGATATAGCCAGTTAAGGGCGATGTTGGCAATTACTAAAGGAAGTTTAAAATCCATTTTGAGAAGCCCCTCGGCAGTTGTTTTTAGTTTTGTTTTTCCTTTTATTTTTATCCTGGTGTTTGGTTTTGTAGGCAATAGCGGTGGAAAGCAAAGCTTCAGGATCGTTTTGAAAGAAGGCGCAGATACTAATAACCTGTTATTTAAATCGATACGCAGCACGCCCGGAGTAAAAATAATGACATATGCCAGTGCAAAAGCTATGAACCTTGACCTGCAAAAAGGAAGGATTGCCGGTATCATAAATATCACAAAGACAAATGATAGTTTAACTCCGTACCGGGTACAATTAGAAAGCACAAACTCAAGTAATGATAAATGGCCGCAGTTAAAAAACCTTATTGAAAGTAACATAAATGAAATAAGCAATACTTTATATGCAGGACAAAGGCCAGCCTATGCCTTTTTCCCTTTCGATTATTCTAAAGACATTACGGAAGTAAGACAATATAAAACCATTGACTTTATTCTGCCGGGGCAGCTGGGATTTTCATTACTAAGTTCTGGTGTTTTTGGGGTGGCGTTTATGTTTTTTAATTTGAGAAATACGCTCGTACTAAAACGATTTTTTGCTACGCCCATCAGCAGGACATATATTATATTGGGCGAAGCGCTTAGCAGGGTGATTTTTCAAATGATCACTGCCGTAGTGATAATCCTGGTAGGTTATTATTTATTTGGATTTACATTGATTCATGGATTTGAAACCTTGATGGAAATGCTGGTTTTAAGTTTTATAGGACTCCTATTGTTTATGGGTCTTGGGTTTATAGTAAGTGGTCTGGCCACAAGCGATAGCAGCATACCGCCTTTTGCAAATCTTATAACACTTCCACAATTCCTGCTGGGCGGCACTTTTTTTTCTGCGGATGCATTTCCAAAATGGCTACAGCCAATATCGAAAGCATTGCCACTAACTCACCTTAACACAGCCATGCGTGGCGTAGCCTTTGAAGGGCTGAACCTTTGGGACGTAAGATGGGAGATAGGAGTATTATTGTTATGGGGAGTAGCAGTGTACCTGGTAGCAATCAAAGTTTTTAAATGGGAATAAGAAAGTATGATCAAAGGATTTTTAATTACAGTTATTGGGCTATTCATAATGATTACCATTATTTCCTTATTTATTCCTTCTAAAATAAATACAGTAAAATCTGTAGTTATACATGCAAAAGAGAATAAGATTTCTAATGAAATTTCAGATCTTTTAAACTGGCGAAACTGGCAGCCCGTATTTAAAGAAGAAGTGGATAAGATAAAGATCAGTAACCCTTCATCAGGGAAAAATGCATTTGCAGAATGGATAAGCAATGCAAAAACAAGCCAAGTGAAAATCATTGAAAGCAATAAAAATTACACAAAGTTTTTATTAAAGCAGCAAGGACAAAAAGACATTGAAAATATCATAAGCATTTCGCCGGTAGATGATAGTACTGCATGGCAGGTGCAATGGCAAAGTATTACATACCTGAAGTGGTATCCATGGGAAAAATTTGCAGGCATATTTATTGAGAAAATGACCGGGCCGGGATATGAGGCTTCCCTTAACGGATTAAAAAATTATCTGGAAAATAATATTAACCAGGCAAACTGATCTTTCCCATTCCTACGGCAGGAAAACCAGTGCCAGTGAATGTGGTAGTCTTACCACAAATGCTTTCATTAGCCAGCAAGGCAAAAAGAATGGCTTCTTTTGCGTCAGGATTAATGCCTAAAACATCGCTGCTATAAAATTCCATTCCAGGTAATAATATTTTTAAAGTTTCTACCAGTAAAGGGTTGTGCATTCCACCACCGCTCATGTAAACTTTTATGTTTGCATCTTTTGACAATGTTTCCAAAAATGATACTGCAATACTTCGTGCAGTAAATGCATTAAGCGTAGCCATGCAATCCGCATCAGAAATATTTCCCGTTCCTGACATTTCCTTTGCGGCAACCAGGTATTCAAGATTAAATAATTCGGGCCCGGTTGTTTTCGGAAATGGCAGCGCAAAAAAAGAATCCTTTAACAGCATATCCAGCAAATGCTTGTTCACAGTTCCCTGTTTGGCGAGTAAGGAATCTTTATCAAAATATTTTCCGGTCTCAATCTTTTGTATGAATGCATCCATTAATGTGTTACCCGGCCCAGTGTCGGTGCAAATCATAAGTTCACTTTTGTCTGCTGGCAAGTAAGTAAAATTTGCAATACCCCCAATATTAAGTAACAACCGATTCTCAGTGTCATTCGCAAACAAAAGGGAATCGCCATACAAAGCCAGGGGTGCTCCTTCGCCGCCGGCAGCAATATTTTTTTGCCTAAAATCACTGATCGTTATTATCCCTGTAGCAACGGCAAGATGATCTCCATCACCGATCTGCAAAGTAGCATTGCCAAATTTCTTATTACGATGCAAACTTTTTGGTGCATGATAAATGGTTTGACCATGGCTTGCAATAAGATCAACATCACTATTTGGTATTCCCCATTTTAGTAAAAGCTCAGTTATGATCTTTGCATGATATAATGCAACCCATGGATTTAATAATGTAAGCCTTTCCAGGTTTACCTGTTTTTTGCTGAAAATATTTTTGATCTCTTTTTTAAAATCTTCCTCATAGGGCACCGTTTCAAAATGAAGCTGTTCAAATTTAGTTCCTGCTCCATTACCTGAAATATACCCGATCACAACATCCAGTCCATCAAGCGAGGTGCCGCTCATGAGGCCAATCACGAGCCGCTTTTGTTTCCCTGCGATTGAGTATAGTTTTTCTACAAAACGGTTCATATGTTTTTTATGAATTTCAAATTTCGTTTTATACCCTGGTACTTTGTTCTTTTTAAAGGTGACTTTGAAAAAATATTTTTAAAACTTTCTTCGGTTAAATCTTCCCAGTCATTTTTTGTAAAATTCAGGATTTCTGGTAGGGGCTTGAATTGAATTTCAGAAGTCGGTTTTGAAAAACGATTCCATGGACATACTTGCTGACATATATCACATCCAAACATCCAGTTTTCAAATTTTCCTTTCATTCCGCCAGGTATCAATGCATCTTTCAATTCAATTGTAAAATATGATATGCATTTACTTCCATCAATTACTTTCCCGGGAAGTATAGCATCTGTTGGGCAATTATCAATGCACCTGGTGCAAGTTCCACAATAGTCCCGCACCATATTGCTGTCATATTCTAACTCCAGGTCAGTTATGAGCGTTGCAATAAAAAAGTAAGATCCCTGGTTTTTATTGATAAGATTTCCATTCTTGCCTATCCAACCCAGTCCCGAACGTTGCGCCCAGGTGCGTTCCAGCACGGGTGCACTATCCACAAATCCTCTTCCCTGTATCTCACCAATATTTTCTTTTAAGATTGATAGAAATAAATTTAATTTTTCTTTTATTACTTCATGATAGTCTTTTCCAAAAGCATACCTGGCAATCTTTGGGGCATCTTCATTTTGATCTTCAGCAGGAAAATAATTTAACAATAAAGTTATAACTGATCTTGCGCCGGGTACAAGCCGTGAAGGATCTACCCGGAGATCAAAATAGTTTTCCATATACTGCATGGTGCCCTGCATGCCTTTGTTCAACCAGCTTTCGAGACGCCTGGCATCGTCATCTAATTTTACTGCCTTTGAAATACCACAATGATCAAAGCCCAGTGTTTTGGAAAGGTTTTTTGTAAATGCAGTAAGGTCAGCTTTATTTATTGTCTTCAGCATTGGCTTCTAAATGAATGCTGTGAAGAAAGCGATGTGCAACAGGGGCAATGATTATACTGAAAATAGAAAGAAACGCTATCCCAATAAACAAGGCATAGAGCGATGCAAAAATTGTTGCTGATCGTGATAAAATAAAATGTTCTGGAAATACCGGCCCCATACCGCTCAATATCATCGAAGCATTTAAAAGGCTTTGACCCCAGGATAATTCAACGATGTATTTATAACCAATAATGCCTATAAACAACACGAACGAAATAATTAATAACCCAAGAAAAACGTTGTTTCTTATTCTCTGGTAAAAAACCTTTTTTGGTGCAAGCTTTTGATGTTTGTTTTCGTACACTGTAATTTTTTTTAAGAAAAATAAACTTGCAGAGATCGTTTTGCAAACGAACTAAAACTTAATGTCAACACCTACCAAGCCAATTAATTCTATATATCCAAAACTATGAGTAACCCGGTTGCCAGTTTCGTGTGTAGTATTTGCTAATGCATTCATATATCTCACAAAACCTGTTTTAGAGGTAAACTCAAAGAAGAGATGTTTTGTAGGATAGATCCTTACTCCAGCTTCAGCACCAAAATTATATCCTGCTACATGAAAATGATTATTCAACCTATCGCCCCTCCATGTAAAATCAGTGCGGGGAACATTGATGCCTGCTCCTGCTTTCCAGATCAAATTTATCAATTGCCTTTGTGTTTTTTTTGTATTCAGTAATGTATGTTGCTGTACATAATTAATATGAAACCAATTCGCTCCATCGGTGTGTTCAAGATGAAGAAAGGTTCTGAAATCGAGGACACTGTCACCATCTACAGCTACCTTGTCAATGGTACCAGTTACATGCACTTTTTGACCTTCGGTAACAACATATTTCGGGTGATCAAAATTAAGCTCGATTGATTTGCTGTGTTTTTTGTTTATATAAAAACCTACCCTGTAATTATATTGCGGAATTGAAATTTCCAGTGGCTTTTTACCAATTGCATCCAGGTCAGGTTTATCATGTGCCATAGCATGGTGTAAAATGAAATTATTGCCATTGCTCATTTTAAAATGAATATTACTGTTTGTATACCATTCAGTATTGTAACCCCACTGCACATACATGCCATCAATAAGCCTTGATTTTTTTTGCGCAAAGACATCATAAAAACTTAGGAATAAAACGGATATAAATAAAAATTTCTTCATATCAACAAGTTAGTTTATGAAGGCAAATTTACTTTATCCGCATCATACGAAATGGAATGCTTTCTAAAATCATATTGAGCGTTTGTTTCCTGAAATAGTAGCAGGCCAAGGATAAAAAGAATGCAATAGAGGCAGCTAAGGCGTGGTTTCTGTGACATAAAAGCTGGTTTGTGGTTTGGATTTGGATTTGTAGCAATACTTAAAATTAATTAATCAACTTATTAATATGAACCTGAATAATTTCACAATTAAAGCGTCTGAAGTGGTGCAACATGCACAACAATTGGCGTTCAATCAAAAAAATCCTTCCATTGAAAATGAGCATTTTCTAAAAGCATTGTTGGACATGGAAGATTCCCCAATAGATTATTTACTAAAGAAAAATAATGTTACCATCAACCTTGTAGAAAATAAGTTACAGGAATTATTACAAAAATTACCAACCAGCACTGCGGAGCCTGCACAAAACATTGGTCGTGATGCTAACAACATGGTATTACGGGCCACCGCATCTTTAAAAACTTTTTCAGATGAATTTGTAACACCCGAACATTTGCTGCTTGCATTGGTGCAGGGCAATGATTCTGTAGGTAAATTATTGAAGGATACTGGGCTAACAGAAAAAGGATTGATAACGGCAATAAAAGATCTACGCAAAGGAAGTACAGTATCTTCTCAAACAGAAGAAACACAATATAATGCCCTGAATAAATATGCAAAGAACCTTAATGAACTTGCACGTGCAGGAAAGCTTGATCCCGTGATTGGAAGAGATGAAGAAATAAGGCGGACGCTACATATACTAAGCCGCCGTACAAAAAACAATCCCATTCTCGTAGGTGAACCAGGTGTAGGGAAAACCGCTATTGCCGAAGGTTTGGCTATGCGAATTGTAAACAGTGATGTTCCTGAAAACCTGCGCTCCAAAGTTATTTATGCCCTGGACATGGGGCAGTTGATTGCAGGCGCAAAATATAAAGGAGAGTTTGAAGAAAGGCTAAAATCAGTGATTAAAGAAGTAACCGGCAGCGATGGCGACATCATTTTATTCATAGATGAAATTCATACGCTTGTTGGTGCCGGTGGTGGTGATGGTGGCATGGATGCTGCTAATATTTTAAAGCCTGCTCTAGCCCGTGGAGAATTAAGAGCAATAGGTGCAACTACCTTAAGTGAATACCAGAAATTTTTTGAAAAAGATAAAGCCCTTGAACGCAGGTTCCAGAAAATAATAATTGATGAACCTACAATTGACGATGCCATTTCTATTTTGCGTGGATTAAAGGATCGTTATGAAACGCATCACCATGTGAGGATAAAAGATGAAGCTATCATAGCAGCAGTAGAATTATCTCACCGTTATATTACCGATAGATTTTTACCTGATAAAGCCATTGACCTTATTGATGAAAGTGCTGCCAAACTAAGGCTTGAAATGAATTCCATGCCTGAAGACCTGGACAAACTTGAGCGCCAGATCCGTCAATTGGAAATAGAAAGGGAGGCCATTAAAAGAGAACATAATGATGTAAGGCTTAAAGAACTGAATATTGAAATTGCTAATATTTCTGTGGAGAAGGATACTTATATGGCCAAATGGAAGGAAGAAAAAGAGCTGGTAGAAAAAATCCAGAATTCAAAAGCATTTATAGAACAATTAAAACAGGAAGCGGAGCAGGCAGAACGGAATGGAGATTATGGTAAGGTTGCCGAGATACGCTATGGTAAAGTAAAAGAAACAGAAAACGAAATAGTTCGCCTGTCAACATTATTAGACAACCTTTCTGAAAAACGATTGTTGAAAGAAGAAGTTGATGCAGAAGATATTGCAGAAAGCGTAGCCAAAGCAACCGGCATTCCTGTATCAAGAATGTTGCAGAGCGAAAAAGATAAACTATTAAACTTGGAGAACGAACTACACAAAAGGGTAGTAGGGCAGGAAGAAGCCATTGAAGCAGTGTCCGATGCCATTCGCCGGAGCCGTGCAGGTTTGCAGGATCCTAAAAAACCTATCGGGTCCTTTATTTTCCTGGGCACAACCGGGGTTGGTAAAACTGAATTGGCCAAAGCACTTGCTGACTATTTGTTTGATGATGATAGCATGATGACCCGGATTGACATGAGTGAATACCAGGAAAAACACAGTGTGAGTAGGTTAGTAGGTGCGCCTCCGGGATATGTGGGGTACGATGAAGGAGGCCAGCTTACTGAAGCCGTAAGACGCAAACCTTATTCCGTTGTTTTGCTTGATGAAATAGAAAAAGCACACCCTGATGTTTATAATGTTTTGCTACAGGTGCTGGATGATGGAAGACTTACAGATAATAAGGGCAGGTTGGTAAACTTCAAAAACACCATCATCATCATGACCAGCAATATGGGCAGCCAGGTAATACAAGATAATTTTGAGAATATTAATGAAAAAAACAAAGACGAAGTTGTAGCAAAAACCAAATTAGAAGTTGTGAATTTGCTAAGGCAAACCATTCGGCCTGAATTCCTAAACAGGATTGACGAGGTAATTATGTTCCAGCCTCTTATGAAGTCCGAGATAAAAGGCATAATTAGTATCCAGTTAGAGGGATTAAAAAACCTGGTTGCTGGCAATGGAATACAACTTGAGTTTAGTGATTATACTATCGATTACCTGGTAGAAAACGGATATGATCCGCAGTTCGGGGCACGGCCTTTGAAAAGATTAATACAGAAGGAAATCATTAACCAATTGAGCAAAAGGATCCTGGCAGGGGATATTGATAAATCAAAGCCAGTACTTGTAGATGTATTTGATGGAATGGTTGTTTTTCGTAATGAAACACCTAAGGTGAATGCCATGTCATAAATGTGTAATAAATAAATGTTAACGTTTCCATAAGTACTTAATATTCAGCTGTTAAATTGTCGTATTTGACAAATATTTATAAGTTAATTAGGTAGGTTTTAAAAAAACATTACCTTCAAGCGTTTTTAAAAAAGAAAACCGGTTTATTAGTAACATAATTTTTGTAGCAAAACAACCGGCATTGCTGCAAAAGATTAAATAAAAGGAGTTTATATATGGCTTTTAAAAAAGAAGTGGTTGAAATTATTGAACCAAAGGATGTTTTTGTTGGAAATGTAAATGCAGAAGTTACCCTAGAAGAATTTGGTGAATATGAAAGTGAAGTATGTGCAAAAGCAAATGAGATTGTAAAAAAATTGCTTGAAGAGTATGATGGAAAGATCCGTTTTAACTTTCGTCATTTTCCGCTTACTAATATTCACCAACGTAGCCTTAAGGCTGGTGAAGCTGCAGTAGCTACAGCCCAGGATGGAAAATTCTGGGAAATGCATAACATACTTTTTGCAAACAGAAGAAACCTGGGAACTACCAGCCTAAAATTGTATTCTAAAGAAGCGGGTGTTAAAAACAAACGTTTCCTGGATGATCTGGTAAATGCTACTTATGGTTGGCAGGTTCAGGGTGATCTAAGAGAAGGCCTTAACCGTGGTGTAAAAGATGTGCCTACATTTTTTGTAAATGGCGAAAGGGTAGCGAAACCAACTTACGATGAATTAAGTAAAAGCATAGAAGCTGCACTTAAGAAAGTAAAGAAAAAAGCACCTGCAAAACAAAGAGCATAAAAAATTGAAACCCCGGAGCCCGGGGTTTTTTATTGTTCATGGTAATAGATTCATTAGTTTAATTTTACTTTACAATATGCATCATGACTAAAATATTCACTCTTATCATCATTGCAATATTTCCACTCGCCGCAAGTGCACAGCACGATATAGTAAAACACCAATACAAGGATAGTACCTACACTGCTGAAATTGCCTGTGGACAATGCCAGTTTAAAATGTCAGGTAAGAGTTGTGATCTTGCTGTTAGAATAAATGGCCACGCCTATTTCGTAGATGGCAGTAATATAGATGATCATGGCGATGCACATGCTGATGACGGGCTATGCAAAAAAATTCGCCCTGCTATGGTTATGGGGCATATAGAAAATGGTCGCTTTGTTGCCAGGAAAGTAAAGCTCGTACCGGATAAGAAAGGTTAGTTTAAATATTGGGAATTAAGTTGCTAAGCTATTCAATGACTTCTACATTATATTGCAGAAAGTCTTTTCCATTTACGAAAATGCGAATAGGAAAGCTATCTTCTTTTTTGAATTGAAAATCAAATACCAACTTCCCTCCAGTAACGTCAAAGTTCATGGGTTCTGTTTTTTGCGATTTCTTGTTATCACCGATGACCATGTCAACGGAAGTGATTGTACTATCAGAGCCCATACCATAACGAAACTGTACTACTTTCTTAAGATTAGTTTTGATAAAGCCAATAGTTGGATTTATTGTTTTAAGGTCGTAAATATAAGCGGCATTGGCAATAACTGGTAAGGCATAAAATTCTTTAAGGCCTTTAGCACCAGGACCAAGCAGCCATGCACTATTGTTGGGGTAATGATCAAGATTGAAAAGTGTTTTGTTTGCAAAAAAATACTGGCTGGTGAACTGTTGTGTGAAGGCTGACATTTTTTTATCTGCATATCCACTTGCCTTCATTGCATCTACATAGAACCATTGCTCGGGGCTTTGACCCAGCTGCACAACGTTCCATGCATGATTTACTTCATCTGGAATATTATTAATGTCCTCGGTGTTATTTTTTATATAGCCTTCTACTATAAGGCAACGAATATTTGCCATGCTACTCATTTCCTGGAATAACATTGCATAACCAAGGGGGGTAGCTTTTCTTGTTTTAACTACTATTACCGGGTCATTATTCTTATTGTCGTTCGATTTGGAAGCCTTTAGATCCAGCTTTATATTATGGGAGATCCAGTAATAAATGGCCCTGGCCTTTTGTTCCTTTTCTGCAAAAGGGCGTGTAATTGTATCGGCTATTATAGCTACATTAAAACTATCTAAGCTACCGAGGTTTTGAACCTTTTTATCAACAGGTAGATAATCTTCTTTTTGTGCTTTGCTATAGAAATGAAATAATACGAACGAAGAGAGAAGGAAAACTATTTTTTTGATGTGTTTCATCAGCTAAAATAAAACAGTGTACGTTAATAAAAAATCAAAAAAAGAATGATTGATACTATCCCAATACTTTATTCTTCTTAATTACATCCCAGTAATCCTTGCCGTATGCCACAAAAATTTCAGCGCCTGCAGGGATAGATTTTGTTGATTCAATAAATATTTTCTTACCCTCCATTACGTATTGTGAATTATTATTTATGCCTTTAACACGGCTAAGACCTGCGGCATCGTTGGCATAGCGAGCCACTGAACTTAGGTATTTCGACGCATCGATAACGTGATTCCTGGATATGTAATAAATGTAGGCATTGTTACCATTATCATGATCAGCAGCGGTCCACGTGGTTATTTTACCTTTGTATTCTACAATACGGGTCCCTTTTGGTATTGGCTGGTTGGTAAATAAACCTTTCCCCGATGCTGGTAGGGTTGAGGGTTTGACTTCGAGTTGTTTTTCTAATAATGCCACGGATTATTTTTAAAGATAAAGATCAAATTAAGAGCCCAAGTTGATGGGCTGATTTTAATAATAAATTAAAGCCACTTAATTTTTGTAAGAGCCGCTCAAATTATACATTAAATCTAAAGTGCATTACGTCACCGTCTTTTACAACATACTCTTTCCCTTCTATTCTAAGTCTTCCATTTTCTCTGCAGGTTGCTTCAGAACCATACTTTATAAAATCTTCATAGGCTATCACCTCTGCTTTGATAAATCCTTTTTCAAAATCGGTATGTATAACACTTGCAGCTTGCGGCGCTTTCCAGCCGTGTTCAATCGTCCAGGCCCGCACTTCCTGAACTCCGGCTGTAAAGTAAGTTGATAGGTTTAGTAACTTATAAGTCGAATGAATCAAGCGATCCAATGCGGGTTCAGTCATTTTATATTCATCCATGAACATTTGCTTATCGTCACCATTTTCAAATTCTGCTATCTGGGCTTCAATGGCATTTGTCATTACAATCACCTCAGCACCTTCACCTGCTACAGCAGCTTTTAATATGTCTGAATATTTATTACCTGTATGCATGCTGGCCTCATCAACATTGGCCACATAAAGCACAGGTTTATCTGTGAGTAAAAAGATATCTGCAATGGCAGATTTTTCTTCTTTACTCAGGCCCATGGAAATAATATTTTTCCCTTGCTCCAGATGATCCTTACAACGCTTAAGCACCTCAAAATCTGCTTTCAATTTACCATCTCCCTGTTTCACTAATTTTTCAGTGCGTTGAATTTTTTTATCTACGCTTTCCAGGTCTTTAAGTTGCAATTCTGTTTCGATGATCTCTTTATCACCAACAGGATTTATGGGGCCTTCTTCTCTTAAAATATTTTCATCTTCAAAACACCTGATCACCTGGATGATTGCATCAACTTCCCGGATATTTGCCAGGAATTTATTGCCAAGCCCTTCACCTTTACTGGCGCCTCTTACAAGCCCAGCTATGTCTACAATCTCAATCTGCGTAGGCACAGTTCGATTGGGTTTCACCAGTTCTTCCAGCTTAGTTATCCTAGGGTCGGGAACATTAACAAGTCCTACGTTTGGTTCAATGGTACAAAACCTATAATTGCTTGCTTGTGCCTTAGCGCTATTGCTAACTGCATTAAATAACGTTGATTTTCCTACATTGGGTAATCCTACTATTCCAGCCTGTAATGCCATGGGGTTTTATTTTAATTTCAATGCTTAAATAAGTCAATATTCGATGATGAATAGTCAATAGTCAAATGTCAATAGACTTTATGCTTCAAACTCTATAAACTATTCATTAGTGATCTTCAGTGTTTTTCGGCTGCAAAGGTAAGGGCTGACAGTTATTTTAAATGTTGAACTTTGAATGCTGAATAACCCGAAATACTTAACTTTCAAATTCATTATTTTTAATTTATGGTCTATAGCAAATTGTCAATAGTAAAGACACCGAAGATTTCACTATTCACCTTTCACTATTCACCGTTCTAAATCAACTCTTCAAGATGGCTTTAAGCAGGATCTGGTCAGCATTTATTATCATAGCAATCCTGGTGGCAGGATATAAGTTTTTCATCACTGGTAATGAAAATGTATTCACCAGCATGGTTACGGGAAAAACTGCTGACACGATAAGGGTAAGTACTATTGATAGC
Organism: Ferruginibacter sp.; assembly: GCA_039920245.1. GTDB lineage: Bacteria > Bacteroidota > Bacteroidia > Chitinophagales > Chitinophagaceae > Ferruginibacter. Next base: position 8,071 of record JBDSEE010000203.1, on the reverse strand, counting down.
AGTAAGGCAGACCTGGCCGTTCTTCGCTACCTGGATAGCAATAAAGTATATGGTCAGGGTGAAGAAAAAATGATAAGGTATGGCAATGATAAATTGCTCACCTACCGTTTACAGAACGCTGATGGTGTCATTGAAACCTGCAAAACTGCAGTAAACCTGAGTATTGGGCTTATCGGCATCATGGCGTTGTTCATGGGGTTCATGAGCATTGCCGAACAAGCTGGTGGAATAAGATTTTTATCAAGAATAATCGGGCCATTTTTCTCCCGCATTTTTCCTGATATTCCCAAAGGACATCCTGCAATGGGACATATGATGATGAACTTCAGTGCAAACCTGCTGGGCCTGGATAATGCAGCCACGCCGTTTGGAATAAAAGCAATGGAAAGCCTGCAGGAACTTAATCCGGATAAAGAAAGGGCATCAAATGCACAGATTATGTTCTTATGCCTTCATGCATCGGGACTCACATTAATTCCAGTAAGCATAATTGCATTGCGGGCCGCTGCCAAGGCGAGTAACCCAATGGATATATTTATCCCCTGCATGATCGCAACATTTGCAGCTACGATGGCGGCCATGTTCGTAGTAAGTATTAAGCAACGCATTAATGTATTTCAGCCCGTAATTTTGGCTTGGGTTGGAGGGATATCCATATTGATTGCATTGCTAATTGTGTACATTAAAAGTTTGTCTGCAGAAGCAGTTGCACCATTTTCTGGAGCATTAAGCAATGGAATCATCCTGCTGATATTTATCCTGATCATATTGGGAGCGATTTACAAAAAGATAGATATTTTCAGTGCTTTTATTGACGGCGCAAAGGGCGGATTTGAAATTGCTGTAAGGATCATACCATACCTGGTGGGTATGCTTGTTGCCATCAGTATGCTGCGCACAAGCGGCACATTTGATGCAATAATCAATGGGGTTAAAATGTTATTTGCAGCAATGGGAACAGACACAAGGTTTGTAGATGGATTGCCAACAGCATTAGTAAAACCTTTCAGTGGAGGCGCTGCAAGAGGGATGATGGTTGACACTATGAAAACTTATGGTCCGGATTCTTTTGCCGGCCGGTTGTCCTGCATTTTACAGGGATCATCTGATACAACTTTTTACGTGATCGCTGTTTATTTTGGAGCAGTATCTGTAAAAAATACCAGGTATGCAGTGGGAGCCATGTTACTTGCCGACCTGGTAGGAATAATTACATCTATATTACTCTGCTATATGTTTTTTGGATAAAAGGCACGGGGCATGTGATTAGAATTTAATAAATCCGGAACAAAAATCATAACACAAAAAAGCCGGTTCAATAATGAGCCGGCTTTTTTGGCAAAAGAATTTTAATTATTTATTCAGAAAAAAGGAAACGAACGGAAGTAATACACCGGTTCCACTCTTATATCCCATAGAAAAAACTGTATAAACTCTTTGATTTAATAAGGTGTTAGAACTGATATATGTCGCAAGGGCAGTGCTAGTTGGTGAAGTTCCTGTTTCCCTGATCGCCCATGATGCTATAATAGCTGGTGTTGCTGGTAAAGTGAATTCAGCGCTTGATCCGAGGTATGGTATCGCCGAAGCAACTTTTGTAGTACCATAATATAGATCTACTAACGGTGCATTCGGGATTAGGTTTACAAATTTAAATCTGGATGTATTTACGTCCGGAAAATTCAAATTATCAGTAACCAAAAGAGATTTTGTCCTTGCAAATGTGTCTGCTACGTGAACAGTATAGTTCTTATTTGCCTCCAGGGTTAAAGTTGTTTTGTACAATAGCACCGAATCAACATTAGTATTCTTTTTCGGGATAGATATTGATAAAACATTTGTGCCAGGCGTTAAAGAAAGATAATCTCCAAAACTTGATCCATTGGTATTATAACCTCCACCGGGAAAAGGTGTGCGCCCAGCAATGAGTCCGCTAACTCTTACATCATTTATTGATAATTGCACCGATGGATTTGTGGCGTATGCACTGGCATAGTTTATTTTTAATAAAGCAGTACCAGGGTTAGTGAACGTTCGTTCAGCTCTGTAAACAGTATCTTTTTCACAACTATTTACAATGAACAGAAGAGCTGCTAAAGATGTATATAAAAATATTTTTTTCATATTAAGAATTTTATAGTTTAACTATCTTATGGTGTAACTACCCATAAAGGTTTTGTGTGATAATCGTTAGTAGTAGCACCAATCCGTTGCAATTCCAAAATATTCCAAACATATTCAGAATTAAATCGTGGCCTCATTCTATAAACCAATTTGCCAGCATTATCAATAAATAAATCTGAACCCGAAGGAACCACCAAATCTTTATATACCTGTTGGCCAGTCAATGGATCCAGATCAGTATAATGGTAACGCCGCATATCCAGCCAGGTTTCCAATACACCATGTGCAAACATGTGAATATATTTCTGAAGCATTATTTTCGTAAGGTTTAACCCTGCAACACTACCCGGAACAATTGAACTCATGTATGCCATTTTATTAGCGGCTGTTATTTCTTTGCCTACGGGAATATTTACATTAAAGGTTGTTGAAAGCATATCAAATGACTGATCGATGGCTTGAGTGTAAGCCTGCAATGCCAACGTTTTATCCCCTTTCCTGAAGGCTGCTTCTGATTTCATAAATAACACTTCGCTTGCTGTAATTATAGGGAAGGGTGCGTCGTTTCTAAATATGAATCTACAGGCTGCATCCGTAGATGGAATTGTATTTACAACACTTGTTGAATTCTGACTCACCCCATAAAAGCTCTCAGGCCTGTCAGTTGCAATTGGTAAAGAAGCAATTTGACCTTTATTGGGCAATATACCCTTGATAGTTCCAGCTGTATTTCCTCTAAGCAAATACCAGGCACGTGGATCCTGTTCTCCCGAAAAGGCAGTGTTGGTGCCATTCTCCAGGTTTGCTATGTAAGCTCCTTGCCTGATTGCTGTTGGCGAAGCTGTGGAAGCACCTGCAAGATTACCTCTAAATGTTCCAAAAAAGCTATTAGTACCACTAATTGCAGTAGCAGCAAACTTTACCATCGCATTGTCAGCATTATTTGTAATTGCAAGGTTCGCATAATAAATTACTGAATCAGCTTTGTAAGTGGCTTTGTTACTTTGATGATTATAATACCTGGCCAAAACACTGTAAACAAATTTTTTCCACTTTCCTGCATCACCGTTGTAAAAATACTGGTCACCTTTGGCAAGGTTTGCCTGGCTAACATTATCACCTGTCTTATTGAGGTTCTCCAATGATTGAAAACACAAATCCCTTACTAAATTGTAGGCAGTCTCTTCTGTATCATATTTAAACGTGATCTGGTCTGTATTGAAGGCTTCTTTTACAATTACCTCTCCGTAATAGTCAACAAGTGTCAACCAACTCCAGGCAAAAATCGCCTGGCCTACACCTGCATAATCCCATTTCTTTTCTTCTTCAGCCCACCTTATCATCATAACATTGTTTTGGCCAATGTCATAATAGTGCATCCTCCATGTAGATTGAGCCACGTCACTATTGTTATAACCCATTTCGTCGAAAACACTTAAAGATGCAGCATACTGAAAGTTTTGTACGTAGGCACCTACATACCTGATGTCATTCATCGTTCCATGACCCTCCGCATTTGCAGCCATAGAGGCAATTATATGAGGTAAGAGGGCTTCCACCGGCACCCTCGTTGGTGCATTTGGGTTTTGATATACGTCATCAATTTTCTTTGAGCACGAGCATAATAAAATAGCCGTTGTGCTAACCAGAAAATATTTAAATATTTTATTTTTCATAATTCAATTATTTAAAATTTTAAAAACTTGCTTTAAGACCAAGATTAATACTAATTGGGGTACCAAGATTACCAAAATCGAAACCAAACCCACCGACACCCCTGCTGCCTGCAGTATTACCATTAACCTGTGGATCCGCACCGCCATAATTTGTTATTAATACCAGGTCATTTACTGTTATAAATGCACTTAATGAATGAACCGCCTTAAGGCTTTTTGTTACATTGCTTCCAAATGTATAGTTAAGTGACAGATCCCTCAAACGGAACCAGTTTACATCTTTTTGAATAAATTCTTCTTCAGGCATTGTCGTGTAATACGACTGGTTTGTAGCTGGTGTAATTGAAATGTTATTTCGGGTGGGCGTTGCTGTATTTTCGAGACCGTCTTGCAATATCCCTGTAATAACTCTAGGCATTGCCCTGTCATATGTACGCACGCTTTTACCAATTGTAGTTAAGTACCTTTCTGTAGCGTTAAAAATATCTCCGCCAACTTTAAGGTCCCAAAGGAAACTCAATTTCCAGTTTTTATAACTCATGCTGTTTAGCCAGCCAAGTGTGAAATCGGGATTTCTATCACCACGTACCCTGAAATTATTATCCAGCACCGGTAATCCTGTAGTAGTGCTTATAAGAAGATCCCCATTATTATTTCTTGCATAGCCATAACTAGTAATTGTAGTAGTAGCTCCTCCTAAAACTAAACCTCCACGGGCATTCGCATAGGTCCATGTGTCTGACTGATAAAATTCCGGAACATTAGATGGTAATTCAGTAACCTTGTTCCACATTTTATTAAAATTAAACCGGGTATTCCATGCAAATTTTGAATTTTTAAGAAGGTCAATATTTAATGCGACCTCAACTCCTTCATTTTTATTAGCGCCAACGTTTAGCGTATTAAGAACGAACCCTGTGGCATAACTTGATCTGAAACCTTCAACAATAAGGTTTGAGTTTTTGGTGTTGTAATAGGTTGCATCTACAGACACTCTGTTGTCATTAAATCTAAGCTCTGTTCCTACTTCAAAAGTTTTTTGTTTTTCCGGGTTCAGGTAAAGATTATTATTGTTAAAGGCATATGCGAAACCGCCACCACTGCTAGTAGTAACATTATTGAAAACTGATTGATTTGCATATGGACTACTAGACCTGGCAGTAGTAGCTAAGGATCCTCTTAATTTCCAGAAGTTAAGGATCTTTCCTTTTAATCCCGGAACAAGGTCTGATACAATGATGCTCACACTTGCCGCCGGGTAATTATATTTTCTAAAGTCTTTTGGAAAGATGGATGATTCTTCAAACCTATGGGAATAGCTAAGAAAAATAGCGGAATTCCAACCGATAGAAGCTTCCCCAAAATAAGCAGCAGATCTGCGAATGCTATAATTTGGAAGATTTTTTGTTGAGTTAGATAGTCGGACCCTGGTTAAAGGATCTGTATTATTACTATCTGTGTTTGAATAGCTTTTGAGGTTATTGCCAACAACAGCCCACTGTTGGAATTCATAATCCTGCCACATATTACCTACCATTAATCGTCCGTTAAATTTGCCGATAGTCTTTTTAGCTGTTAAATTTATTGTGTGATTATAACCATAATAATTCCGGTAATAATTATCCTGTTGTCCCTTCTGTGCCCTCGTTAAATAAAAAGACATCGAATCGTACTGGGTATAACCAACGGTTTTGTATGTGTCATATCCAAACCTGCCAGTGAGTGAAAGCCATTTGGTTGGATTGATATCTATACCAAAACTTGGCAAGAATCGATCTGTTTTATCAGAACTCCTGTTTTTGTAAACATTGTAAAAAGGGTTATCAAGGTCTGCATTTGGGTTAGCATTGAAAAGCGGTTTTTTTAATCCAGAAGCTGTTGACCAATCCCTGATGTCATCATTTCCAGGCCATGCAAGCAAGTTTAGAAGATATCCGCTGGCACCTCTTAAAGGTTTATCATTTACTGTATTAATAAAACTTATGGATGGAGTGATCTCAATATACTTTCCAATTTTTGTACTGTTTGACAACCTTAGGTTATATCTCTTATATGTATTTGTTGGTATTGCTGCCTGTTGATCAAATACAGAACCTGAGAATCGAAAACTTGTATTTTTCTTTCCATACTCCAGGCTTAAATTATGAGTCTGTGAAAAGCCGGTTTCAAAAAAGTTATGAAGGTTATCATAAATTTTCTCTCCCGTGTATCTTGGACCAAATGCAGAAAATGTAGCAGCCGGAACTAGGTTAGTGCCGCCAGAATAAGCATTCATTACTTCAGGTAGTCTTGTTAGTTTTTGTATTCTAAAAGCATTGTCATAAGTAATTCCAAGTTTACCATTTGGTTTTGCTTTTTTAGTTGTAATGATAATAGCACCAGAACTTGCCTGGCTACCATAAAGAGCAGTGGCCTCAGGTCCTTTTAATACTGTTATGGAGGCAATATCATTGGGATTAATATCCGATATACGATTTGAATAATCATTCCCCCTGTTTGCTCTATCTGATGCAAGACCAAGTTGAGAACCTCCATTACTGGTTTCATTCAATGTAGAATTGTCTGCAATTACTCCATCAATAACGAATAATGGAGAGTTGTCGAGGGCCAGGGAATTAAAACCTCTTAAAACTATCTGAGAACTAGCGCCAGCTGCTCCGCCAGTTTGGTTTACTGTTAAACCGGCAACTCGACCTTGCAATGCATTTACAAAATTCTCATTTTGTGATTCTTTGAGCTCATTACCATTTACCGTTTGTGTTGAGAAACCCAATTCTTTAGGATTTCTTTTAATATCCATTGCCACCACTACCACCTCGTCTAATTGCTGACTTGCCACCGTCATTTTTACATCGCCCTGGCTCCCTGCACCTACGGTAAGTTCAGTTTTGCCATAATTTACATAACTAAAAACCAACACCTGTCCTGAGCGTGCCATTATAGTATAGCTTCCGGAGGAGTTTGTTTTGGTAGCAGCCCGGGTACCTTTCACCATAACCGTTACATCAGCCAAAGGCTTTCCATCGGTGCCGGTAACGATACCAGAAATTGTTTTGTCCTGTGCCATCAGTGGAAGTGTATAAAATACACCCACACCAATTAATAACATTAAAAGAAGAATTTTTCGCATAGCAATCTTTTTAATTGATTAAATTAATTTGAACCGTTTTTTAAAGGCGGACTTTTTTTTTAAAGGATTGGACTATGGGTATTTTGATCTTATTATAAAACTTTAATTCCTGCATCGATATACGGTTGCAACATAGGATGTGATGGGTCAAGTTCCGTTACTAACACGTCTATTTTAGATGCTTCACATACATGTATGGGCTGCAGGCTGTTTATTTTCTCCGATATTGTTAAGCAGACTATCTTTTGTGAAGACAACATCATTTGTTGTTTTAGCTGCACCACATCCCAGTCATTATCTGTTATTCCTTGCTCTAGGTTCAAGGCATTTATTCCTAAAAAACAAATATCTGCTTTCAGGGTTTTTATGCGGGCCATAGCATCAGGACCTGTCGTTATTTTAGCCATTTTAGAAAGTTTACCTGCAAGTACGATCACATCAATATTAGGATGATGCATATATGCTGAGATAGCCGGTATGCTTCCTGAAATAAATGTTGCGAATAATGTTGCTGGTAGAGCTTTAGCCATTTCAATTATAGTAGTACCGCCACCAGTTAAGACAAACATTCCATTCTTTAATAAGGAGATTGCTTTTTGTGCTACGATCCTCTTTTGTTGCAATGCATAAATGGGTTCTGTGGGTTGGGCTACACTATTGAATGAATGAGAAAGTGCTCCTCCATGTACTTTGATCAATTTCCCAAATTCAGATAGTTCCTGTAAATCACGGCGAATGGTATCCTCAGAAACTGCAATCTCATTACTGAGCGTATTGGATAATACTTTGTTATGTAGATTGACCTGGTGTAAAATATATGCCTGACGCTCTCTCTTAAGCATTTGTTAAAGTTTCTAAGAACCAATATTAACGACATATCATGAGAAAACCTGCAACTTTTATACATATTTATTCCATATATCTAAAAAAAACCGCAAATACCTGAAAAAAGCAGCAGTTATTCCTCTGTCTCTTCATCCATTTCTGCATGTGTAAATATGTTTATAAGCTGTTTGGCTTTGTAGATGGCGTTAGAATATCGATTGCCCATAACTATGATAGTTGCATCTTCAGGAATGAGCCGAATAAAAACTGCATTGTTTCCGTGCCACCAGCCATTGTGAAAGATCACCTTATTATC
>JBDSEE010000202.1:0-4221 GCA_039920245.1 Ferruginibacter sp. | reverse complement strand
TTGTGTTATAAACCTGGTTATCTTTTAATAGCTACCGATAACGGGCTTTCGGTTATAAATGTTAACAACAATAGTTTTGACACTAAAAAAATCTTTCCTCGTGGTTTACAAAGAGGCTCCGGTGTTTATGTAAGAAGTCTTTTTATGGATCAGAGATCAAAGAATATATATATAAATTATTCGGGCAAAATTGATGTTTTTGATACCGATCTAAATTTCCTGTACCGGTTAACTGATTTGCCCTGGGCAAGAGCTTTAAAGGGAATAGAAATGAATAATGCTCCCTGTGTAAAAGACCGGGAAAACCGGATATGGATGCCTTCGGACAACTATGGTATCGTATTGGTTGATGAAAAGGAAAAGGAGGTTTACAACAAGGATAATAACCCCATGCATTACCCTTTTCTAAAACAAGAGGCTATCCGCAGTTTTTTTTTGGAAGAAGAAAAGCAATTTATCTGTTATTCCACTTGGGGTGGTGGACTTACGAAATATGATTTTAAAAGCAGGAAAATACAAAACCAATACTTTGATATCCCGAATCAAACAGAATCACGCTGTATCAATGCGATCATACAAAATAACGGAAGTCTAACCTGTTTTGGAACCCAGAATATTTATATCGTGGATGAGGAAACACTGGAATTTAAATACCTGTCCAATAAGCTGGATTTTATCAGTTGCCACAAGGCATTTAAAGATGCAGAAAATACCTGGATAGGAACAGAAGCACGAGGTCTTTTACAATGGCCTTCAAATATTTCTGCCTTCCGGCAATTTGACCTTCCATATCCTATTCACGATTTTACCAATTTTGCTACTGCGATATGCCGCTCTGCCAATGGGTTGCTGTACTTGGCTTACGGCCTTGATGGCCTATTAGAAGTAAATGAAAAAACTGCCAATTTAAAACAATATAAACTCCCTCAGTTGAATGGAAAAACGCAAACCGTTTTTCGTGTGTGCGAAGATGGGGAAAGTCGCTTGTGGATAGGTACCGAGCTGGGGTTTTACCTATTTGACAAATTAACCAAACAATTTAAAAGACCTTCCTGGTTGCCGTCATTTACCAATGAGCTGAATGTAAAGTATATGCTTAGGGATAGTAAGGGAAATATATGTATCTCTTTTGCCAACCCAAGTTCTATTGGATATTATGATATTGGGAAAGAACAGTTTTCATATTTTAAAAATTATATCGTTGATGGTAAATCTATGTTTGACGAGCGCTTTCCCATTTCCCGGATGGTGGAAGAAGACAATGGGAATATTTGGATGATCTCGTATCTCGGGGGCGGTTTGCTCTGCTACAATCCTTCCCAGAATCAATGGAAGACATTTGCAAATCAAAAGAATTTTTTGGCATTAATTAAAAAACAAGTAAACAGCATTGCCGTAACAGGCAACATTATATGGCTTTCCAATTTGTATGGCGGCGGCCTTATCCGTTACGATTATACCAATGACAGCCTGCGCTATTTTACAAGGAATGATGGTTTAATTTCCGAAAATATTTTTTCCCTCAGCAAAAACGAAGCAGGCCAGTTATTTTTAGTAACAAGGTCTGGCATTAATTATTTAAACCCCGCTACGCCCGAAATTTCGTCCCTTTCCATCAACTTAGAAGATATTGACTGGGGATTTGCCAATCATCAATACTACGATTCTGCCAATAAAGAATTAGTATACGGACTAAATGACCGTATAGTTATACTGAAAGATAAATTATGGAAATCAGGTACAGGCCTGCCACATACATTTATCAATAGCATTAAAGTAAACAATACTGCATTTGTTACAGATAGCAGCGAGACAATATCTTTAGACTATTTTCAAAAAAACATCAGTGTAGATTTTACCGCCATTAATTACAATAAAAATATTTTACTGGATTACGCTTATAAAATGAATGGAGTGGATAAAGACTGGAACATCCTGCACCAGATCTCAATAGCAAACTACGCAAATTTAACGCACGGAAAATATACGTTTCTTGTAAAAGCAAAAGAGCAGAACGGACTATGGGGGCCGGCTGCATCCCTATCTATAAGGATCAAGCCAGCTTTTTGGCAAAACTGGTGGTTCCTTGTTTCGTGCATGCTATTAATCCTGTTAATTGCATACTGGCTTGTGAAAAAAAGGATAAACTTGATTCGCCGCGAAGCATCATTGAAACAAAAAATTGCGGAAACTGAAATGATGGCATTGAGGGCACAAATGAATCCACATTTTATTTTCAACTGCCTCAATTCCATTGACAATCTCATTCAAAATAATGAGAAAGAAAAAGCTACTTTATACCTGTCCAAATTTGCCAAATTGATTCGCTCCATTTTAGAAACGTCTAAAAACAGTGCAGTGCCTTGCTGGAAAGACATGGAAACCCTGGAACTTTATGTAGAACTGGAAGCATTGCGCTGGGATAAAAAGATTGCTTATAAAATAAATATTGCAGAAGATATTTTAAACGGAGACTACAAAGTGCCCCCGCTTGTCATTCAGCCTTTTGTGGAAAATGCCATTCACCACGGCCTGTTAAATAAAATTGAAGGAGATCGGAAATTAAGCATTGACGTATCGGTTACCGGTAATCTAATTCATTATATTATTGAAGACAATGGTGTGGGAAGAGCAAGAGCTGAATCTTACAAAGAACTGAATAAACCCACGCATGAATCAATGGGTATGCAGATAACAAAAGATAGGATCAATTTATTCAATCAAAATAACAATGCTGCCATAAAAATTACAGACCTTGTAAACGAATCCCATCAACCGGTAGGAACGAGAGTAGAAGTAGATCTTATAAACCAATCATAAATATTAAAATGCTAAGTGCCATTATCATAGACGACGAGAGCAGCAGCCGAAATGCCTTAAGGAAAAAGCTTAATAGTCATTGTACAGAGCTCACCATCATAGCAGAATGTGAAAATGGCGAAGAAGGTATTATTAATATAGAAGAAAAAAAACCTGATATAGTTTTTCTTGATATAGAAATGCCCCGGATGAATGGGTTTGTTATGTTACAACAACTTCATAACAGGGATTTTGAATTGATATTTATCACGGCTTATGATCATTATGCCATCCAGGCCATAAAATTCAGCGCATTGGATTACCTGGTAAAACCTGTTGAAATAATTGATTTAAAAGATGCAGTAAATAAAGCAGCACAAAAAAGGAAACAGGCTTCAGGGAATGCACGCCTGGAATTACTGCTGCAGAATTTTATGAATGAGAAAAAAGAACAGCAGCGCATTGCCATTCCTTCTATGGAAGGGTTACAGTTTATTAATTTGAATGATATACTTTATTTAGAGGCGCAAAGTAATTACACGACTTTCTATCTAAACGATTCCCATAAACTTACGGTCTCTAAAACTTTAAAAGATTTTGAAGATCTTTTACCCCTCTCAACATTCATTCGCATACACCACTCCCATATCATCAATAAGAACCATGTAGAAAAATATATCAGGGGTGATGGCGGCCATGTGATCATGAAAAATGGAGCTGCCCTTGATGTAGCCCGTCGTAAGAAAGAAGAATTTATAAAGGCTGTGGGGAGTTGATTTGAAAATAGAAATGAACAGTATTGTGCAAAGGATTACTGTTTCGAACGCAAAGATATCTCCATGCCACGTAGGCTGCCTGCGAATTAAGAATTTATCCTGGTAATGGCATGGGGTGTGTTATATTTTTTAACCGTACCTGGTTGTCTGCAGAAAGAGTTCTAGATAAAGTAGATAAAATTTATATTGGGAGTGGGGGTTTACCCGCTATCTTGGCGGGGACTGGGTGCCTGCTTCTTCAATTAAAGGCCATATTTCCGTTTCACATCCCGGTCTGTTTCCCGCTGCTTAATGGTTTCTCTTTTATCGTAATTCTTTTTGCCTTTGCCCAGGCCGATCTCCATTTTGGCCAGGCCATTTTCATTGATAAATATTTTGAGGGGAATAATGCTATAGCCTTTTTCTTTTGTCTTTGCCTCCAGCTTTTTCAATTCTCTTTTATTAAGCAACAGCTTTCTTTCCTGCATCGGTTCATGATTGGTATAGGTGCCAAATGAATACTCAGAAATGTGCAGGCTTTTTACAAATAATTCTCCCTGGTGAAAGATGCAATAGCTATCATTAAAGCTTACTTTACCGGCACGCAGCGATTTGATTTCAGTACCCGAAAGCACGAGTCCTGCATTATAAGTATCTTCAAAAAAGT
>JBDSEE010000201.1:0-2105 GCA_039920245.1 Ferruginibacter sp. | reverse complement strand
AAATTTTCTTTGAAACGTACATCACTAAAAGCTACCCATGAATTGCCACCCGGTTGTACATACACGCCAATATTAGTGCCTGTAAAAAATCCATAACCATTTACAAATCGTGCCCTGAAACTGTTGTTGGATACAATATCCAGATTAGTTGTGGTAGAAGCATCACCAATAATTAATGAGCCTGAATAACCAAGCGTTCTTACATAAGAACCAATGGCAGTAGAATATAATCCACCAGCAGAATTATTATTTCCAATAGCAGTGGAACCATACCCGGTTGCCCCGGTAGCTAATCCCATGGCAGTAGAATACGCACCGCTGGCTACTGTATTACCTCCCATAGCAGTGGAATACGCACCACTTGCAGTTGTTCCGGTTCCCATGGCTACGGAAGCGCTATTATTAGCTAATGTTCCTAACCCCATAGCAGTAGAATATGCCCCGCTTGCTGTATTTTGAAATCCCATTGCTGTAGACTTGTCACCGCTTGCTCTGGTGGCATTACCCATTGCAGTAGAATGAAGGCCGCTTGCAATTGTACTATATCCCATAGATGTTGACCAACTTGCAGATGCCCGGCTATTATATCCCATAGCTATGGAACCAAATCCGTCTGCAATTGTCTGGTAACCCATGGCGGTAGAATAATCTGCAACTGCACTTGTAAGTATTCCCATAGCGGTTGAATTAGCACCACCTGCAGAAGTAGTATTTCCAATCGCAGTTGAAATAAGCCCGTTTGCAGTAGTATTATGTCCCATAGCAGTTGAATAATCTCCAGTAGCTTTGCTGCCATCACCCATTGCATGACTATATAAACCGGAAGCTGTAACCAAAGAGCCTGATCCAAAAGAATAATTGCCCCGAATAGCATTATTATTTAGTCCCACTCTAAAAGCAGATCTCTTTGCATCATAAAACATACTATTACCTGAAAATGCTGTTGCGTTTACAGCCTGCTGTGAATTACTGTAAAGTCTTTTAAAAAGAAGGGTAAAGCCGCTTCCAGTAATGCCATCATTATTACTTTTAAAAAGTAAATAAAAACCGGAGCCGCTGATGGTAATTTTCCCGGTTGTATTATACCCGTTGCCTACTGCATACCAGGCGGGATTTATTGAATATGGTGATTCTTTTATAATAACGGAATCGCCAACCGCTAAATCCATTTGCTGGAAATCTAATTCAAACCCTATACAAGTTGCCATGTAGTCAACACCTGCTGTGGCTGATTGATTGCCACTGTAATTTCCTGCAGGTCCACCGGGATCATAAATAAGTCCTGTTGAATCTGTGTCTGCAAAGGTTATGTTACTGGAATTTATCAATGTTTTGGTTTGCAGACCGGAAGGCGTTGTATTTGTAGTTGTGGCTGGCTCATTTACCAAGAGGTTTCCAATTACCTGTAATTTATTGGCAGGTGATGTGGTGCCTATGCCTATGTTTTGAGCATTAGTAAACAATGGTAAAAAGAAAAAAAGAAAAATGAGTTGTTTCATAACGTGATGTTTAACTACATTAAAATTTTGATATTCTATAGCATGCTTTTCCTGTTAATTCTACTAATAAAAATTATAGGATATTCCAGGAAAGCTATTTGAACATTGGGGCTGCCCCTTCTTATTTTTCTTTAAGACGCAATTCCAATTTCAGCAATCTTTTTCCAAGCTGATCTTTATTATCTTTCAGCCTTTTTTCCAGAAGTTCATTTTTTTCTTTTAGTGCATCATTTTCCTGTTGTAATATTTTTGTTCGTTTTTCAAGAGCCTGTATAGCAATAAAGCTCACCCCTAAAAAATCCTGCTGGTTTATTGTAGTATCGCAACCTATTTCGCCGAGTTTATCCCTTCCAAAAGCTTTATAAAAATCCTGGGCCATTGGTCCGTAATGCCTGAATGTTTTTGGATCCTGTGTTTTATAATTCCACGTGTACTGAGGCATATTGGCAATGCTTTTCAAAAACTTTTCACCATCAACAGGTATAAAATTTTCTTTGAAACGTACATCACTAAAAGCTACCCATGAATTGCCACCCGGTTGTACATACACGCCAATATTAGTGCCTGTAAAAAATCCATAACCATTTACAAATCGTGCCCTGAAAC
>JBDSEE010000200.1:0-5761 GCA_039920245.1 Ferruginibacter sp. | reverse complement strand
TCATAGCACTTGCTGCCATGCAACGCTGGCCTGCACAGCCACTCATGCTTGCTGCTACGTTCTGTGCTGTCATACCAGGAATGGCATCGGGCAAAACCATCAGATGATTTTTTGCACCGCCCAGCGCAAGACATCTTTTATAATTAGCTGTTGCTCTCTGGTAAACAAGTTTTGCCACTTTTGTAGAACCAACAAAACTTACTGCTTCAATATTCGGATGGTCGCAGATGGCTTCAACTATTTCAACATCACCATGAACGATATTAAATACACCATCAGGCAATCCTGCTTCTTTTAATAATTCAGCAAGTCGCCCGCAACTCAATGGTACTTTTTCTGAGGGCTTCATGATCATACAATTCCCGAGTGCAATAGCATTTGGCAAAGTCCAGTTAGGAACCATGCTTGGAAAATTAAATGGAACAATTGAAGCCACAATACCCAGCGCAACATGTTCTGTGCGGCATTCAACCCCTCTGCTTACTTCCAGTATTTCTCCAGTAACAAGTTGCGGCAATGAACATGCAAATTCTGTTAGCTCAATACTTTTTTCTATTTCAGCAACCGACTCACTATAAGTTTTTCCGTTTTCTTCGCTGCAGAGTTTTGCAAGTTCTTCCAGGTTTTTTTCTAGTAAAGTTTTATAGCGAAAAAATACCTGCACCCTTTCTTTAATAGGCGTTTTGCTCCATGAAGGGAAAGCTTTTTTTGCTGCAGCAACCGCATCATTCAAATCTGATGAAGATGACATAGGAACAGTTGAAAGTTTATTTCCATCGAGGGGAGAAATTACATCCAGCTTTCTATCTACTGATGCATTCACAAATTTTCCATTTATAAAATTCTGTATGGGTTGGTATTTCATATGTTTTCTTTTTTGTAGAATGAAGGATGGAAATTAAATTATTTTTAGTTTATGGAGCGTTTTATTGTGAAGCAAAGTCTTTAGTGCTTAGAATTAATATTTGATGCTTAAATAATACCTATACTGTACCTCATAAAAAAAGGGCCGCCATAAGCAGCCCAATTGTGGTAGAAAAATATTCTACTGTTTAAAAAATCCTGCACTATAATGCGTTTCCTTTCCAGAAATTATTAATTGGTATTTCCCAGCTGCCATGCTTACGGGCAGGTCCAAAGTATAATTAATAATTCCTCCAATATGATTTATAATTTGCTTTTTTACCACCTGGCCATTGGCAGAAATAACAGAACATTCAAAATCCCCTTTTGCGGCATTAACCTGTATTGCAAGGGTATTGGTAATACTTCCACTGGATAAGATTGAAAATTGATTACTATCAATTGTTCCACCTACATTAACTTTTACAATACTGCTATAGTATTTTTCACCACCCTTTCCAGTGGCAACAACTTTGTAATAATGAAACCCTTTTACAACATCAACATCAATCCAGTTAAAATCTGCAGCAGTATTGTTTGTTGCAGCTATTGAATTTTCTGCAATAAAATTTATACCATCCAGAGAAGAGTGAACATTATAGGATGCAATATTAACCTGGTTTTCCGCATGCCAGCTTACTACAATATCCTTTTGCTGTTGCTTTGCTTTTATACTTTGTATGGTCACTGGCACTACTGCTGCTGGCATAAACACAATGCTGAATCTATCCGCTGCGGATGTCGCTGTATTAGACGTAACTGTAAATGTCACATCATTTGTCCCAGCCATGTTTAATGGCATATCATTTATTATACTTCCACTTAATTTATCTTTCAGCAAGGCAATGACTCCATCCCCGAGGTCCTCAATATTTATTACCAGTTTATAAGTTTGTTGTTTCAACTGTGCCACATTCACAAACAAAGTATCCGGATTTGAAATCATTTTCCTTCTTTCAATACTTAATAATATACCCTCTCTTTTTACAGAAATATTTTCTCCGGAATTATTCATTTTTTTGGCATCCTCATCATCTACTCCGTTATTATTTCCATCATAAAAGGTTGCCAGTGTACCATCGGCAAGTGCTGTAGAAGCATTAGCATTTACTGCAAACAAATCTATTCTTACATTAGGATTTTGAGTACCGCCAATTATGCCAAAAACCTGGTCACTTCCTAAGGTTGTTTTGTCGGTTTCTTTTATGGCAAGTGTTCCAGCTGTAGTACCATTTAAAGATGTTACAAAAAACGCTTCTCCACTTGGTATGTATTGGCTAACAGGGCTATTTGCTGTAGTAAAATTATAAGTAGATGTTCCTGCATTCCAACTGCCCGTTACATAACCACCAACACCATTACTACCGCCTAGCTTTGGATCCCAGATATAAATTGTATTGGCAACATTAGTTTTAGTTAATGTACCAAAATCAATAGCTGATGGATATGGATTACCAACTAATGTATAATTGGCAGTATTGATAGTTATTGCTTTAGTACCTGTCGCAATTTGTCCTTTCATTCGAAGTGTTGTATTAGTAGCAGGGGCAGCAGCGCCCAAGGCTAAATTATTACTCCTATCTCCCCTGATAAACAGGAAATATCCCGGGTAAGTAGTTATTGGAATATTTGTACTCGTCACTCCTGGCAAACCATTATTTAAAGGATTAAAGTATTTTATTGATGCCGCATTTGTGGCATTCTGATCAAAACCATTGGCTACTGTGCCGCCAGTGATGTGAGTACCATAACCTGGATTTGGATTAGGCGTTGCAGAAGCTGTGGTTGCGCCTTCCTGCCAGGATTCATTGATGGTTGGTGCTCCTGTAGAAGAAAGCGGTGCGCTTAATAAACGCCAAACCCTTTTTGCAGGAATGAATCTTTCTATGGTAACATTTCCTGTAATAAATGCTGTTGCAACTCCTGAGCCATCCACAGGCAATGTTGCAATTCGTGCAGTACCAGTTGAATCAGATTTTAGAATTAGGTTATCATTTGTTGTAAATGTATTACCCGCCATAATGGTTAAGGTACCGGTTAAAGTATCTCTACCGGCAAGCGATACATTATTATTGATGATTAAATTTTTAAAAGTATTATTGGTGAAAAATCCTGCAGGAATAATTTGATCGGTTGTACCATTTAATTCAATTGTACCAGTCCATGAACTAAAGTTTCCACTGCTGGTAAGATCCCCTGCAATACGTAGAGTTGCATTATTGACTGCCACAGATGCACCCGATTGAATGGTAATATTATTTAATGCTTTTGTAATTATAACTATGGGATAATTTGTTAGCCCCGAAGGTATGGTTACATCAGTTGTGCTTGTGGGTACGCCGCCACATGCCCAGTTACCAGCATTATCCCAATCTGTATTTACAGCTCCTGTCCAGGTACCAGCAACCGCAATCGTAATGTTTGCTGTGGTAATGTATTGCCCGCAATCACTCGTACCTGCAACGGTATATGTGATGATATGATCACCTATTGTGCTTAAACTTAGATTAACTGAGCCAGAAGTTGCATTAATCACAAGGCCTGCATCTGAAGTAAATGTTCCTCCTGTTGTCCCGGTTATTGTTACTGTAGCTGCACCTGCATTTGTACAGAATGGAGAACCTGCATAAGTAATAGTTGTTCCTTTGTTACAAATTTGACCTATAGCAAAATCGCCAAATGCTGTAACGCCCGTTGCCTGGATATTGGTTGTATTGTGTAAAGCAGAAACAGGCACTGACCAGGAAGATCCATTATAATTAGCTACGTCAAAATTTGCAGTAGATGCGCCAGCATCAATATCACCTGCAACAAAATTAAATGTGGCATTATAGTTATTAAATGATACTCCGCTATTTGTCAAAGTCCAAAAACGGTTTACACTTTTACTTGGATTTATAGAAGAACTGCTAATAGCCGGATGCTCTCCAATAGTTGCAAAAGCAGTAAGATCACCACCCACACTTACATTTGAGAAAGCCAGAGCCACAGCTGTATAATTTGTACCATCACCTACTTCAAAGGTTTTGTTGGTAGCGCCAGTAGAAATATATTTTTTCAACTTACCATTTACCCAACCTGTATTTTGTGCTGCACCAGATACGCTCCCGGTAGATGACTGAGCCACTATAAATGCACCAGTCTGAACTTTACCCGCTATAAAATTTAAATTACCATTCACCGATAAATTATTGGACAACCAGGCAGAACCAGATGATTTATTAACAGTAAAATTATTGAAGGATGATCCCGAATTTATTTCCTGGTCAATACTTCCGTTTAGTGCAAAAGTTGACGTGCCGGCATTGATGGTTCCATTGTCAATGATATTACCTCCAATGGTATAAGTATAACTACCAGCGTTTAAAACCGTACCGGTAACAACTGTAAGATCTTTAGTAAGTATCCAGTTTGATGATGGTGAAATGCCTGCTGCATTAGTGTTAGTGATATTTACATTAGCAAATGAAACAGGCGTTCCTGAAAGAGTGATGGCACCAGCACCGCCAAAATAAACTCTGCCCGTACTTGTAAAGCCAGTGCCAAAATTTAAGGTCTTAGCAGTACTAGGTATAAAACTAAATGTGCCCGTTGAGGTTATTGTACCATTATTGGTTAGAGAGCCCAATAGGTTATGAGAAGAAGACCCTCCGTTAAATGTTGCTCCGCTGCCTACTGTCATACTATACAAGATTGTCCAACCCACACTTGGGCTTACACCACCGGTATTATTGATATTTATATATCCAAACTGCGGTGTAGAAGTAGAATTAAGCAATGGTGGCACTGTCCCATTAAAATTTACTACAAGGGCAACAGTTTGTACGGCATTTATTAAACTTAATGTTTGTTGTACATTTCCGGTAAAAGTGGTTGTACCCAGGTTATATAAAATCCCAGAGTTTGACAAATCTCCATTGACTGTAGTTAGAATACCAGATCCTGCACTTAATGAACCTGTGCTTAAAATTGTAATCAATCCATTAAAAGTAAGGTTACTTAAAAATGTATAACTACCCGATGCAGTAATATTATTAAATGTTGTGACGCCAGTTAAAGTTTTCGTGGTACCCGTACATATTAAAGTACTTGTAGCAGGCGTAAAGGTTCCACTGTTAACCCAATTACCATTTAAAGAGATGGTGTAAGATCCGGCATCAAATGTTGCCCCGGATTCAATGGTTAAATTTCCCATTACCGTCGTATTAGAGTTCAATATTTTAGTTCCTGAATTTCTGAATATGAGATTACCATACGCTACCCCTGGTAACAGTAAATTCTGAGTACCTGTACCATTAAATATTACGGTGCTCCCAGAAGAAAAACTATAAGTGGAAAAATTAGCAGGTGCATTATTTGCTCCAATTATTATCGTAGCATTGTCTGTAATTGTAGCAGTTCCGCCTGCAACATCTCTGTTAAAAGCATAAGATACTATATCAAGAGTTCCTGAAGTAATATCAACATTACCTTTAATCGTCACAGCCCCTGAAAGTACTGCAACTGAACCTACTGGTTTATTAAATTCCAGGTTATTAAATGTTGAGGAAGATATCGTTTGTGTGCCGCTCCCATCAAAAATTACATTTATACCGTTGCCATTATAGGTTCCTGAATTGTTCCAGTTTCCGCCCACATGAATACTGTTATTGTTTTGATAAGTTGCGCCTGAAGCAATCGTCACATTGCCTGAAATAGTTGTAGCAGCATTATTAATTAATTCACCAGCATTTATAGATAAGTTACCTGTAATATTAGTTGCCGTATTTATAGAAAGTATAGCAGCTGCGTTGTTTATTACAAGATTATTATAATTTACTGGCCCGATTAGCTGGTTTACTGATCCATTATAAGTAAC
>JBDSEE010000199.1:0-12803 GCA_039920245.1 Ferruginibacter sp. | reverse complement strand
GCTGGGATTAAAACAACACACAGCCATTTATCCTTTGGTAGCTTCGTTATTCATGTATCAGAATCCCCGGAACAAATCGGAAGAGAGTATTCTCAAAGGAATTAAAAAACTGAATGACGAACAATACAGCCGGTTTATTTTTGATATCCACAATGCATTAAAATATAACCCAGACCTGAAGCCTAAATTCAGACCTCAGGACCTCACTGTAAAAATGCAAAAATTATGGAGTGACAGGCTTCCGGCATCTACCACAAAAGAATATGTGCACATTTCCAAAGTGCTAAATAATCGAAAATTTTTTGACAGTGATGCATATGCCATCCTCAGCGAA
The DNA here is from genome assembly GCA_039920245.1 of Ferruginibacter sp. Classification (GTDB taxonomy): domain Bacteria; phylum Bacteroidota; class Bacteroidia; order Chitinophagales; family Chitinophagaceae; genus Ferruginibacter. Next base: position 12,469 of record JBDSEE010000199.1, on the reverse strand, counting down.
GTACTTGAATCTGTTATGCAAAATCCAGCTAACAAGCAATGGCTAAAACATGCCGGCATGAAAGGTGGAAGCACCATGTTTGTTCTCACCAAAAGCCTGTATGCTACTACAAAAAACGACACCCGGATTGAAATGGCTTATTTTTTCAATGACCTCACTGAGGCTGAAAATAAAAAATTGCAGTCATGGATGAATGCATTTGAATTGCAAGTATTGTCTAATGATGGGTTTAGAAAAAAAATGGCAACCGTTCTAAAGTAAGTTTTAGTCCTGTATTTTTTATTCCTCATTTCTTATTCTTTATTTCTTATTTATATATATCCAAACTTTTTATAAAAAGAAATTATAAAAGCTGTCACTTCATCATAACTTAATATTCCCATGGGCTGCTGGTTACCTTGCAGGTAAATTCCATACATCCATCGTACTACGGGTTCCAGTGGGCTTTGGTGGCCTAAATTAAAAGCCCTCCATTCCTTAAGATCCTTTACTACCGAAGGCAACAATTCTTTTTTATAAAGTTTAGCAGAACTGGAATCTATAAAAAATAAATTCCGGTTAGCATAGGTAAAAAGATCCAGGTACACAGAATAGTGAAACAGAGTGTCATCAGATGCAGTTGCAGCAAGATATCCTACAAAATTTGCTTCCATCTCTTTTGCATATCCCACCTGGTGAGCTACCTCATGACAAGCAATAAAAGGCTGTAGAAATTTAGGCACAGTAGTATTTACCTGGGCCTCACCGGTAAAAGGATTGTAATATCCTGTGAACCCTGAATAATTTCCCAGCCAACCCCACAGAGAAGTTTTCAACGATGCAGGTTCATAACGCATAAAAGCATATTCCCCTGAGGCTTGTTTGTATGCATCATAGGTTTTCTTAAACAAAATTTTATTAGATGGATAGCGTTCAGCTTTTGTTATTAAGGAAGTTTTTGCTTCATTCACTTTATCTATCAATAAACAATTGATCCCTCTTAGATCGGTAGCTGTATATGATTTCATATCAAGTCCAAGTTGCCACGCAATTCCTTTACGATTATAATTAATAGCCCAGAAAACATTAAAAATGATGTAGATACTAATCGTAAGGATACCAATTTTCAGCATTGTATTATAGAATGCAGCCTTACTCACTTTCATATTGCGAATTTTACCTAGCCGCTTTAAATATTTCCTTGCTTTAATTACAATCCAAAAAGCAGCTAATCCATATAAGATATCACCAAAGCTTATGGGAATCCAGCTAGTCATATTGCGCTGCATGGAAGAAAAAGATGGGAAAAAACCGTGGCTGTATTGCCATTCAACTCTTACGGCATTTAAACTATAAACATGAATGCCAATGGCAATGAGCAGAAGTAAGGCAAGTACAATAATTCGTGAACGCAATGTCATTATTATAAAACTACTTATTTTAAGTAAATTTCTGCTTATACTGCTGAAAAAGAACCCATTCGCTACGCTCAATTGATTATTTTAAATTACCTTTGCCGTCCTTTAAAACAGAATGCAATGGCTAACAAGAGGGAATTTGAAATTGCTTTTGTAGGATTAAAGTCTGGTATTCATGAGTTTAGCTATGAGCTAGACAATAAGTTCTTTATAGAAAAAGAGGCACAGGATTTTGCAAATGCAAAGGCAAATGTAAAACTGTCACTGGAAAAAAACACGGGGTTCATGCTACTCAAATTCGATGTGGGTGGTAAAGCTGATGTAACCTGTGATCGCTGTGGAAATTTGTTAATGATGGAATTGTGGGATGAATTCAAAATGCTGGTAAAGCTGGTAGACAATCCCGAGGAAATGAATGTGCAGGAGGAAGATCCGGATGTGTTTTACATTGCAAGGAGTGAAAGCCACCTGGATGTAAGTGACTGGATCTATGAATTTGTGATGCTAAGTGTGCCAATGCAACGGATGTGTAGCCTGGAAGAAATGGGTGGGCCACAATGCAACAATGAAGTACTGGACAAACTAAAGGAAATGGAAGTAAAAAACACAGCGCATAATGCAAATAACCTGTGGAAAGGCTTAGATAAATTCAAACAAAGTTAGAATCCAGTTCTTTATTAGTAGTAAGCAGATTGAAATAATTTTCAAATAATAAGTGTAAAAAACAATTTAAAATAAACAAGTCATGCCAAATCCGAAAAGGCGCCATAGTCAACAACGCAGTGCAAAGAGAAGAACGCATTATAAAGCGACTGAACCAACTTTAAGTGTAGATTCGACTACCGGCGAAACTCATGTACGTCATCGTGCACATGTAAGCGAAGGGAAATTATATTACAAAGGAAAAGTTGTTGCTGAAAAAGCACCGCTAAAAGCCTAAATATTTCTTTTAAGAATTGATTCCAAAATCAAAGTTTGATTAACTTCAGGCTGGGTTTTGGAATTTTTAATTTTAATTTTTCGGGATGATCAAAATAGGAATGGATATGATGGGTGGCGATTTTGCGCCACTGGAAGCGGTGAAAGGTATAGCTATGTATTGCGAAACGGGAAATGAAAACATTCATCTGGTACTAATTGGTGATGAAGAAAAGATAAAAAATATTTTAAATGATCATCCCCTACCCCCAGAGTGCTTTAGCATAGTACATGCATCAGAAGTTATAGAAATGCACGAACATCCCACCAAAGCTTTAAAAGAAAAAACGCAATCTTCAATTTCCATTGGCTTTCATTTATTGGCTTCTGGCAAGATGGACGCATTCATTAGTGCTGGCAATACGGGAGCTATGATGGTTGGATCTCTATATAGCATCAAAGCTATTGACGGAGTATTAAGACCTACAATAGGGGCCTATATTCCCCGGGAAGACGGATCTCTGGGATTGCTGGTGGATGTTGGTCTTAATGCTGATTGCAAACCTGAAAATCTAAACCAGTTTGCGATATTGGGCTCCCTATTCGCCGAACATATTTTAAAGATCGAAAAACCAAAAACTGGTCTTGTAAACCTCGGTGAGGAAGAAGGAAAAGGAAATATACTTACACAATCCACCTACCAATTATTAAAAGGAAATAAGCAGATAAATTTTTATGGCAATATAGAAGGAAGAGATATTTTATTGGGCAAAACAGATGTAATGGTTTGTGACGGTTTTACAGGCAATGTAATTTTAAAATTAGCTGAAAGTATTTTCGATATCTCCCAACGCAGAAAAATTTCTGATGAACATTTTAAAAGGTTTGACTTTGAAGCCTATGGTGGCGTGCCTGTATTAGGCGTAAATAAACCTGTGATCATTGGCCATGGTATCTCGCATGCGATTGCATTTAAGAATATGATCAACATAGCTTGTCGAATGATAGAAACTAATCTTATTGGAAAAATTAAAAATAGTTTTTTGTGTTCGCAGGAATAAGCAGTTAATTCATTTCAACTTTCGAAGCAAACTTTTCCCTTACAAGGTCTAATGCAAAATTTAGTTGTTCTTTCATAGTGATATGAGTATTGTCTAATAGGATAGCATCTTCAGCTTGTCTCAACGGACTTACTTCCCTGTGTGAATCAATATAGTCTCTCATTTCCAGGTTGTTTTTTACTTCATCAATGGTAATATTTGGATTCTTTTCAAACATCTCTTTAAATCTTCTTTCGACCCGTACTGCTATGTCTGCAGTCATGAATATTTTAAGGCAAGCATCCGGGAAAACAGTTGTACCTATATCTCTTCCATCCATAACGATTCCTTTTTTTGCACCCAATTTCTGCTGTTGCGCAACGGCAAAACTTCTTACGAGAGATATTGCAGCTACATCACTCACCTTTTCTGCGACTAGCAGATCCCGGATTACATACTCTACATTTTCATCATTAAGGTAGATTTCAGATTGAGAAGATTTATCATTATGGTCAAAATGAAGATGAATAAGGTTTAAGGCTTCGGTTACTTCATGATCGTCCGTCCAATCAATATGATTTCGTAAAAAATACAACGTAATTGCACGATACATTGCCCCGCTATCTATATATACGTATCCAAGTTCCCTGGCAAGCTGTTTAGCAAGGGTACTTTTACCACATGATGACCATCCATCTATAGTTATGATAATTTTTTTCACCTTTGTAACTTATTGATTACTAAAATATTTATCAGTGAACCCTTGTTAATAAAAATTTAATGTGCCTAATGTACAATAAAAGGTTTTAATACAAGTTTAATATATAACACAGTCTCTACTCCCCTACAACACCGATTGTATTATTACAATTAAGGCAAAAATAAACTAATGTTTTAAGATAGTATTACTATAAACTAATACTTAATCTTAAGCTTTACTTTATAAATTTTTTCATCACTAAAATTTCCAATTTATGAAAAGCGCAATTCTTGTAGCTGCTGTATTAGCCTGTTCTCAAATAAGTGCTGGTACAGTTCATGAAAAAAACACGGAGCCAGTTGTTAGACAATCGACACCTCCTGCATTCGCTTTTGTTAGAGGCCATCGCCAGGCAAAGGCTGCACATGTTACCTGGGGAATGAGTTCAAACTCAGGCATCAACCGTTTTGACGTTGAGAGTACTTACGAAGACCCTACTGATCCATACGCAGTTTGGGATCAAAGAGGAACTACTCCTAATGCTAATGTTCGCTCATTTAATTTTGTTGATCAAAATGTTTGGCCCGGAACAATGCACTATCGCATTATTGCCAGGATGAACGATGGCACCAGCGTAGTTTCAGATTTTGAAACTATCAGAATCGCAACGCATTAAAAGAAAGCTGAGCATGCTCAGCTTTCTTTTTCCTATGACTTAAAACGCTAATTATGAAAAATCTTTACCTACTATTTATCAGTTTCTATGTATTCAATTTTACCAATGCCCAAATAACTTCACCAGTAATCAGAGCCAATTTTGGAGTGGAAGCAGACCTTGCCTGTAATTATTATGGAGCACCTCAACCCGGAAACGATGACTGGTTTTCTAATGGAAATTTAGGAACCGGAAGTTTCGTCATTGACACAACTGGTGCAGCAGCCTTGGTTGCTGGTTATACAACAAATCCTGCAAGCCGGATGTTCCCGTTTTCAAGGTTTATGAGGGTTGCACCTTATACAACTGTCAATAACAGGATATGGCTTGATGCAATATTTCACAGGGATTATCACGGCACAGATTCAACCGTTTTTGCATCTGGAAGTAACAAGAATGGGATGAGTCCTATAAACTGGTCAGCACCTGTTGCACAAAATATTCCGGATAAGAATGATATACTGGATGCATTCACACATATTCGCCGGGCAGGGCCAAATCTTACCGATTCATTGTGGATGTTTGGCGCTATTTCCCTTGACAATGTTACTGGTAACCGTTACTTCGACTTTGAACTTTATCAAACAGACATACGATTCAACAGAAGCACCTTATCCTTCCTGGGTTATGGGCCCGATGAAGGTCATACAACCTGGCAGTTCGATGCTGCTGGAAATATCTTAAAATCCGGGGACATAATACTTAGCGCAGAGTATGGCAGTGCATCTCTTACTAATGTTGAAGCCAGAATATGGATAAATAACGCATCCTTATTAATGACTCCTGCAGCTTTTAATTGGGGCGGGTTATTTGATGGTGCAAATACTGGATCTACATTTGGCTATGCCAGTATAACCCCTAAAACTGCAGGAGCCTTCTATACCGGATTACAATGTGGTAATGGTGTTTGGCCAGGCCCTTTTTCATTGGTGCTTCAGAATAATGCCATATCACCTGCCTATACAGCCAAACAGTTCATGGAGTTTTCAGTTAATCTCTCAAAGCTAGGTTTGGATCCAGGAAAATTTGGTATCGATCCCTGTGGTTCGCCATTTAGAAGAGTATTAATTAAAACCAGGGCCTCTACCTCCTTTACTGCCGAACTTAAGGATTTTATTGCGCCTTTTAGCCTGTTTAATTACCCTCCCGTAGATGCATATACATACATAACTTATTATTGTGGTTCTATGCCAAATACAACTATTAACGTGGCCAATCCAAATCCTGCCTTGACTTACACATGGTCAACAACAAACGGTACTATTGTAGGTCCAACTACAGGAACTTCCATTGTAGTAAATAGGCCAGGAACCTACTACGTTGCACAAAGAATGGATGCCCTTTGTCCTGTGCATAGTATTGATTCTGTTACAATTCTATTTGATTCAGTTTGTACAGTACTCAATGTAAACCTGCTTAGATTTACAGGCAGCCAGTTCAATGGAATTTCAAATATTAATTGGGATGTTTCTAATAATGAACTGGCCGCAACTTATGATCTTGAATATTCTGTCGATAACGAGCACTTTAATAAGCTTGTTAGTTATTCAGCCGGTTCTGATTCTGGAATTGTATCCTTTAATTATGCTCATGATCTATCCAATATTAATTCCAATGTCATTACTTACCGATTAAAAATAATAGGTAAGACGGGCCAGGTGAAATATAGTAATACAATTTTGATAAGGCTTGGAGAAACAAAAATGAAAAAGCCAGAAATATTTCCCAATCCTTCGGATGGCAAAGTATGGGCTGCAGTAAATTCCAATGATAACTCAAACATTGAAATTTATATAACAGATGCTTACGGAAGAGCCGTGTCAAAAAATGCTTACCAGGCAAAGAAAGGAGAAAATCTATTTGAGCTTTTAGAAACAAAGAATTTACCCTCTGCCATATACCTTGTAAAAATAAAAACTGCTAGCAGTGAAACCACTCAAAAAATAATTATAAAAAAATAAATACCAAATCAGTGAAATGAAAAAACCCCGCATGATCGGGGTTTTTTCATTTCACTAAATATAAATTTTTAGGCCTCAGATTTCTTTTCTTTTTTCTTTGGCTCTTCCTTTAACCTGAAATGAAGTTTCTGCGCTTCTTTATCTAGTTCTGCTATCATGGTATTTCCTTGCTTGATATTCATATTAAGGATTTCTTCGGCTAAAGGATCTTCCAGATACTTCTGAATTGCTCTATGAAGTGGCCGTGCACCAAATTGGCTATCATATCCTTTCTCTGCAATAAATGTTTTTGCTTCCAATGTTAGTTCCAATGAAAAGCCAAGATTGCTTAACCTGGTCATTACACCTTTCATTAAAATATCAATTATCTCGAAAATATTTTCCTTAGTCAGTGTATTGAAAATAACTACATCATCAATCCTGTTTAAAAATTCAGGACTGAAAGTTCTCTTAAGTGCTTTTTCAATTATTGCCTTGTTATTCTCCTCAGAATTATCGTTCCTGTTAGCTGTAGCAAATCCTACACCATCACCAAAATCTTTTAATTGTCTTGCGCCAATATTAGAAGTCATGATGATCATTGTATTTTTAAAATCCACTTTGCGGCCAAGGCCATCCGTTAGCTGACCATCATCCAGTACCTGCAAGAGAATATTGTAAATATCCGGGTGAGCTTTTTCAATTTCATCTAACAAGATCACACTGTATGGTTTGCGACGTACTCTCTCAGTAAGCTGGCCACCTTCTTCATATCCTACATATCCCGGAGGTGCTCCTATTAAACGGCTTACTGTAAATTTCTCCATGTATTCACTCATGTCAATACGTATCAGGGAATCATCACTGTCAAACATATGCCGTGCAAGTGAACGGGCAAGCTCCGTTTTACCAACTCCGGTAGGCCCAAGAAATATGAAAGATCCTACAGGCTTCTTTGGATCTTTTAATCCAACCCTGTTACGTTGAATTGCTTTTACAACTTTAGCAATGGCTTCTTGTTGTCCTACTACAGCTCCTTTTAAATCGTCCGCCATCCTGCGTAACTTATCTGTTTCTGCCTGCACCATCCTTTTCACAGGAATTCCTGTCATCATACAAACTACTTCTGCAATATCTTCTTCTTCAATGGGGAACCGCTTATTCTTACTTTCTTCTTCCCAGTCATTTTTAGCTTTCTCAAGTTGTTCCTGCAATTTTTTTTCTGTATCTCTTAATGAAGCAGCTTCTTCAAATTTCTGGCTCTTCACTACTTTATTTTTTTCGAGCTTTATATCTTCAATTTTCTTTTCCAGCTCGATGATTGTTTCTGGTACATTAATATTCTTAATATGCTTTCTTGCGCCAACTTCATCCAGTACATCAATCGCTTTATCAGGCAACAACCTATCCGTCATATATCGGTCACTCAGTTTTACACAAGCTTCAATTGCTTCGGCACTGTAAGTAACATTGTGATAATCTTCATATTTATTTTTGATATTGTTCAATATCTCAATTGTTTCTTCAACTGAAGGCTGCTCCACTAATACTTTTTGAAAACGCCTGTCAAGCGCTCCATCTTTTTCAATATGCATTCTATATTCATCAAGTGTACTTGCTCCTATGCACTGTAACTCACCTCTTGCAAGGGCGGGTTTGAAAATATTTGAAGCATCCAGGGAACCACTTGCGCCGCCAGCTCCTACGATAGTATGAATTTCATCAATAAACAAAATCACGTCCCTGTTCTTTTCGAGTTCGTTCATGATAGCTTTCATTCGCTCTTCGAATTGACCACGGTATTTTGTACCAGCAACTAATGCAGCAAGATCAAGGCTTACCACTCTTTTATCAAACAATACCCTCGAAACTTTCCTTTGAACTATCCTAAGAGCCAGCCCCTCAACAATAGCTGTTTTACCCACTCCAGGTTCGCCTATAAGAATTGGATTATTTTTCTTACGCCTTGAAAGTATTTGTGATACTCTTTCAATTTCATTTTCTCTGCCTACAATTGGATCGAGCGACCCATTCTCTGCAAGTCGGGTGATATCTCTTCCAAAATTATCAAGAACGGGAGTTTTTGTTTTTGGCTGTGAAGAAGAGGCTCCCTTTGCCTGTTTCTGCTGGCCGAATTGTTTTCTTTCTTCATCAAAATCATCATCATCATTAAACTCTGCCTGCGGTGGGTTAGTGCTTACGAATCCCAGCTCATTTTTGAAAAGGTCATAATCTACATCAAATTGATTTAAGATTTGGGTAGCAATATTTTCCTTATTTTTTAAAATAGACAGCATAAGGTGTTCGCTTTCAACATATGTACTTTTCAATGCCTTTGCTTCCAGCACGGTTATCCTAATTACTTTCTCCGCCTGTTTAGTTAAGGGCAGCGAATTTATATTGGCTATGTTTTTCCCGGTTTTATCCTTCACTGCCATTTCTATTTCTTTACGCAATTCGTAAAGATCTATATTCAGTGATTTTAAAATTTTCACAGCGGTATTTTCACCATCCCTTATTAAACCCAACACCAAATGTTCTGTTCCAATAAAGTCATTGCCTAGCCTTAGTGCTTCTTCTCTGCTGTATGAAATAATTTCTTTTACTTGTGTTGAGAAATTGTTGTCCATTCTCTTAGATTTAAGTGATACAATAATAACGATTATTAAATAGTAAAAGTTTCATAAAAAGTGTAAATGTTGATATGTTGAAAAATTGAAATGACCAGTTTGTTACTTTCCACAGTACTTTCGCTTTGTCTTTATAACAGTCTAAATTTATCCTATTTATTTCCCTTCAGCTCTATTAAAGAACTATTAATGAATGTCAAAATAAATACCAAAGAAAAATTTGTTGTTATAACGTTGTCTGAAGCCCAATTTACTGCTAATATGACAGGCAACATAGAAGAACTGATGTTAAAGCAAATGCATACTAATCCACCTCATGTCGTTTTGAATATGGAACAAGTCTTTGGGATTGATCAAATGTCTGCAGAAAAGATAAATACACTTCAACAACATTTTTATGACAATAATTTTTCATTTGTTGTATGTTCCCTGCAGCCTGAAGTAGAAAAGATGCTTGATGAAAATGGCTTGTTGGAACAAATGAATATTACTGAAACAGAAAGCGAGGCCTGGGATATTGTGCAAATGGAAGAAATAGAAAGAGAGCTCTCTGAAGAAGATTAAATAAAGCAGCTAATTGAATGCATTTAAAGTCCTTTGCAATAAATAAAAATAAACACTTGCTTGCACTTACTATTTTAGGAAATAATTCTGCACTGCCAGCCCATGGCCGAAACCCTACTGCCCAAGTTTTACAAACGCAGGAAACATCTTACCTCATTGATTGTGGCGAAGGCACCCAAATGCAGGTAAGCCGGTATAAAATAAAAACTTCCCGGATCAAACATATTTTCATTTCACATTTACATGGTGATCATTATTTTGGATTAATTGGTTTACTTACAAGCATGGGCTTATCAGGCCGTACCAGTGAAATGCACGTATATGCTCCACCGCTTCTTGAACAGATTATTAAGTTGCAATTAAGTGCTGCAAGCGCTATACTTCCATACGAGATCTATTTCCATTCATTGAATCACGATGGGTTAATCGCAAACGATTATAAACTCTCAGTTGAATGTTTTAAGGTGTCTCACAGAATTGATTGCTGGGGATTTATTTTCAGGGAGAAAAAAAATCCCAGAACGATAGTTCCGGAAAAAGTAAAAGCATTTGAAGTTCCCCTGTCATTTTATGAAGAACTTCAGAAGGGAGAAGATTTTATAACAAGCAAGGGAACGATTATCCCAAACGATGAAGTTACTGTGCCGGCCATAAGCCCAAAGAGCTACGCATATTGTGCAGATACGTTATATGATGAATCAATTGCTGAAAAAGTAAAAGACATAGACCTTTTATATCATGAAACAACTTACCTAAAAGACTTACACGAACGGGCCACAGCAAGGTTTCATAGTACAACTATCCAGGCTGCTTCCATTGCAAAACTCGCTGGCGTAAAAAAATTACTTATCGGTCATTTTTCTTCCAAATATGATACCCTAGATGAATTTTTAAGAGAGGCCGTAGTAGTATTTGAAAACACCGAGCTTGCACTTGAGGGCGCTTGTTATAAAATATAGTCACCAAGGCTTAAAGACATAATTGTATCCATCAGCATTCATCCATAAAGTAAATTCGGGAAACCACCTGGCTAAAGCGTTTCCTTTTTCATCTGATATATTTTCCATCATTTTATAAATCATCGCAGAAGATTTTTGCCCAATGATATCAGTCAGATCCTCAAATTTCGTTTGATCTACATTTACAGTGCTGTAGAAGAAAAGCTTATTATCAAATGCAGGTGAAAGATTCAAAACAACACTTTTAAGGGAATCAATAGAACTAAGATCAGGTGAAAAGATACCGGCTTTACCAAATATATTTGGCCTGGATAAAGTGGCATATAAAGCGATAGTCGCCCCTTGATTGATCCCTGCAATAATAGAATGATCTTTCCCTGGAAGGGTTTTAAAGCTTTTATCAATAAAGGGTTTTAGCGTATTTGTCAAAAAATTTATGTACTTCACTCCTTCTCCATTATCAAAAGGGTTGTACTCTCTCTGCCGATACTCAGGTGAACTGAAAATGCCCACAATGATGCATTGACTTTTTCCTGCTGCATATAAACTGTCCATGCGACTCAGCATATACAATGGCTTTGATCCAATGCTGTCTTCTACTCTTTCGCCGTCCTGCAGGTAAATTACAGGAAAACGTTTTTTCACTTGATTATAACCCGGCGGAAGATAGACCCGGATCTCTCGTTTCCTGTATAATTGTGGCATATAAAAAGCGGTATCCAGGACCAAGATGCGATTGCTTCCAGTCCTTAATATAATCGGGATACCCGGTTTATAAGCGCTCTGAGCCATTACAGGATGCACAAAAGCGAATAAAAAAATAAATAGTTTAAATGCTTTCAAATCTTTGTAGATAAGTTTTTATGTCCTTTTGTAAGGCACCGCTTACTGGTACACAGGGCAATCTTAAAACATTTTCAATCATGCCCATTTCATATAAGAACGCTTTTACGCCCGCAGGATTGTTTTCAGCAAAAAGAAGTTTGTATCCCTGTAGTAAACTATTATTTATTTCAGCAGCGGATGGATAGCTGTTTAAGAGGCAATCACTTACTAATTTGCTGTACTGTTTTGGGAAACAATTGGCTGCCACACTTATTACTCCATCCATTCCACAAGCCAACTGCGGCAACGCTAGCATATCATCTCCACTCACAACTAAAAAATCTGCAGGCCTGTCCCTCAATATTTCCATGCATTGCTGCATATCCCCGCTCGCTTCCTTTATTCCGGCAATATTCGTAACTTCCGAAGCAAGTCTTAGGGTAGTAATGGCGTCTATGTTTTTACCGGTCCTTCCTGGCACATTATAAAGGATAATAGGCTTTGGAGAAACTTGTGCAAGGGCCCTGTAATGTTGAAAAATACCTTCCTGTGAAGGTTTATTATAATAAGGACTGGCACTTAGTACCGCAGTAGCTTTTGATAAGTCAAATGATTTTAGGTCATCAATAGTCTCGGCCGTATTATTTCCACCTATGCCTATAACTATTGGTACTTTTCCATTTACATGGTTATATGTAAATGCAATAATATCTTTTTTTTCCTGTTTTGTTAATACCGGCGTTTCACCTGTCGTGCCTAGTGTCACAATATAATTTACGCC
>JBDSEE010000198.1:0-5639 GCA_039920245.1 Ferruginibacter sp. | reverse complement strand
TTTAGTTTATTCATTTCAGCCTGGGCTTCATTAACCTGCTGCTTAAATAAGTCCATGGCATTCGGGCCACCTGCGACAATCCGGCTTTGTACCATCGCCTCAACGCTTGCTCTTGTCTGCAAGCCGGTCAAATTTGCAACCTGGCCGCCACCGGAATTGTTTCCAAATAAACTTGCAATAGCACTATTTTCTCGGCTGAATTTTTGAAAGGCCGGGATCTTATTCAAAAGATTAAGTGCAACTTTTTCTGCTTTTTTGCTGTCAGAAAACAACTCCTTATAATTCCTAAGCGTTTCAGTATAGTAAAATGTCTCTTTGCTTATTTTGGCCAGGTATCTTGACTTGCCCGCTGCTTTTAAGCAAGCCTGCATCAAAGCAGCCTTTCGCTCTTTGATCATTTGTTGTAAAGCATCAGTGGTCGAAACAGTTTTTTCTAGATCATCGACCTTTTTTATAGAGCTGTTAATCCCAGATGAATCAATGAGATCTTTTTGCTGCTGTAGGTATTGCAGCGATGTATTAAGTTTATCACGGTATCCGTCATAAATAGTTACTTGATTTGCTATCATAGCTTCCCCTGAATTATACTGTTCAAGCATTTTCTGAAAGCTCAATGTAGATTGTGAGAATAATTGGGTAGCCAATGCAGGGTCAGCTTTTTTAAGTATGTTCTGAATATTATGCTCCCAGCGGGCAAGTTTTGTTAGGGTTTTTTTTGTCCTTCCCGTTAGCCTTTTCTCATAAATGTCCATTTTATTTTCTGCCTGCCTAATAAATTTATTTGCAGAATTTTTTGACATGCCGATAACACTGTCTTCTTGGGCATAAACCAGGAAAGGAATTAGGAATAATAAAATGAGAATAACGGTAATATTCAGGGCACTCATAAGGCAGTTAGTACAGATTATTTAGTTTTTATAATCCTGTATCAAACCTAATAGCTCCTTTTCAAATTAACAAACGGTTAGCAAGTAATTCATTCAACTAATAAGTGATTCGTAGTATTATAATCCATGCCATGGCGACTTTATCGCTTTTTAAAAAGTTATTAACATATACTAATTTACCGTAGAATTACTGTTGAGTTTGGCACATAAAAAAACTAAATAGACTCCATTGACAATTCCAACTGCCTTCCGCACGGTCCATAATTCACCCTGTAGAATGCCCATTACACATTGCTGATAGATTCAGTGCTGTCTCACATTTTTATAACAAAAAAAGTGTATAATTTTAGCTCTGAAAACTATAAATTAAAATAAATAATACTGGGTTTTTCTTTCATATTTATTATACAATGCATCCAAAACCAATAATCTAGCTAAATTTAATATCGGGCTTGTCTAAAAGTGGAGAAACTGTCTAAGCGGTAACAGTTATAAAGCCATATAGTTCATCGGAGTTCTATAAGATTTACCGCATTACAGTAAAGAGGTTTGCAAAATAATTTGAGCCTTTTTTTTCTGGTATTCATCACCGCAAGAGAAGGTTTTATTCTGTGGTACAGGTCGGAGCATTTTTTATAAACTAAGTTTGACATAACATATAAAAGGACCATTCATCAAAAGCCTTAATCTTCAACTTTCAACTTTCAAACCTTCAACTTTGAACTTTAAACCTTCAACCTTCAACTTTGAACCTTCAACTTTGAACTTTGAATTTTCAACTTTGAATTTTCAACTTTCAATCAACCTCACACTTCATAAAGCTTATGTTTTATCGCATACACCACAATCCCTACTGAATTCTTTGCCCCAATTTTAAACATGATACTATCCTTATAGCCTTCTATAGTTCTCGGGCTTAGCGACATTTGTTCACCGATCTCCTTGCTCGAAAACTCTTTACATACCAGCTGTATCACATCAAGTTCTCGTTCGTTAAATTCTGCTACTTTACCATAGCCCTCTATGTTTTCATTCTCGGCAATAAGCTTTATAAGCTTTATGTTTATAGAATTGCTATAATACTTCATCCCCTTTAGTACACTCCTCACTGCCTCGGGTATTTCCGCAGTGCTTTCACTTTTCAGCAGGTATCCATAAGCGCCAGCCTCCAGCATCGGTATTACATATGGGTCATCATCGTAGCTCGAAAAGGCAATGATCTTTATGCTGGGAAATTCTTTCTTTAGGGCCATGGTCGCTTGCACCACGTTCATACCGGGCATCTTCATATCCGTAAGGATTACATCAGGCTTCAGTTCACGGGCAAGTGAGACCAGTTCGTTGCCGTTGCGGGCCACACCACAAATGTTTATATCTTCTATTTTATCAAATAACCTTTTCAGAGCATAGCACATGATCTCCTGGTCATCAGCTATTAATAGTTTGCATATTGTCATTGGGATTATAATTATTGCAGTGTAGGGTTAGATTATAATAAGTTCCTTGGTTTTTAGTTGATCGTATATTTAAATCAGCCCCTATTATCTCTGCCCTTCTAGCCACCATATCCAGGCCCATGCTTTGGTTATGATGCTTCTCCAATTCAAAACCACAACCATTATCTGCCGTCAGTATAGTCAGTTTTTCCGGCGCTTTTTCAATAACGATCCTTAGTTTGCTCGCTTTTGAATGCTTTAAGGTGTTTTGAATGATCTCAAGTAATATCCGGTAAATATTTATGGCAATATATTCGTCAATTTCTAAAAAATTCGGACTCTCTAGTTGGATAGTAAGTTGATTGTTTTTAATTAGGGAGATATATTCTTCCAGTGCAGCTTTTAATCCTTTTTTCTTAACTGTCAGAGGTGTTAATCCTTTGGCAATACACCTAAGTCTCACCATACAGTCATCTATACAAATTATACTTTGTTTTATCTCAGCCCTTGATTCCTCGTTCGCTACTTCAATAGTTGATAGCAATATTTTGGCACTTGCTAACAAGGCTCCGGGTTCATCGTGTATGTCGTTTGCGATCCTGGTTCTTTCTCTTTCAATAGCCTTTATTTCGATTTCCACTCTTTCGCCTAATAGTTTTCTATACTTTTTACTAAACTGCACGCTCAGTATAAGTGCAAGTAATAACAATGCACCAATAATACAGGCAGCTATTAAGAAGACATAATATATCTGGGTTTCTCCGGTATCCATAATATAGCTAAACAGAATAAAACGTTAACCAATAAATTTATTACTGTCATAATATAAATTAATTCCATTAACAAAGAATCACTTTTTTCTATACCATACAGCCAGAGTGTTTCTGTTATAATTTTATAGGAAAAAAATACACAAAACCCCACGCAAATTAAGAAACTAGACTGCTTCCATAAGTTATTTGAATACTCAAGTATTACCTTACTGCACATAACCATACTCATGAAAACAATGATAAATGAAAATATTATCCGGCATAGTATACTCAGGTCCGAAGCTTTGGTAAGGTAGATTCTTTCAATGATCCAAAGCGCCACCATAGCAAAAGTAATAATTACATATACTTTATTGCGTCCCCCAAACAGTTTCCACCGGCTAAATTGCCATACAATAATAACCGCTTCCACCAGTACATAAATATTGTTATTTACAACTGTGCTATGTATTGTATAACTCAATATGGTACTCAGCAGCTCGTTTAGCGTGGCTACACAAGCCAGCACTATTATGGGATAATATGATTCGTCTGCTTGTCTTAGCTTCCACAGGCCTATACCTGCTGCAATAGCTATTACATAACTCAATCCAACAATCAAATAATATATCATCATTTATTCGTTTAGGTCCGATGCCGGTGGGCACAATGGAGGGCATCTTTGTCCGTCCTCGGCAATATACTCATCTTCTTCATTTTCTATAAGGCTGCTTGTCGGCAGTATATCCTCGTTGTTTTCATTTACACCTACTAGTATGGCATGCACTTTTAGGTTTTCGTCCATTCCATTATATAACCTTATGCCCGCACAGCCTTCAATGGCTAATAGCGTATCCAGCGCAGCACGGTTAAAGGTTTCACTGTTGGCCAGGATGTCCTGGTTTTGGTAGGTGGTGGCAAGGATGGTCTCTTTATCTGCCCTATAGGCCGTCGTCATTTCCACTGCTTTAGATAGGCTGATGAAATGTGATGACGTTGGAATTGTGTTTGTTACTGACATATTAAGGTTTTAGGGTTATTTAAAAATCAAAATTCAAACAATACACCCAATCAATCACAAGTAATATTACGGGAATTTTAAACTTTTTTATTCCATGGCTTAATCCTCCACAATACAATATCACTAAACATTTTCACATATTTTATGAGTAATCAAAAAAGATTTAGTTTTTCAAAAAAAGCAAAAAATTTTGCGAAACCACAGTAACTCTACGCTTGACAATCTTTCATCTTTTCGGCATTTTTGCTTCACTACAATTTATAATGCATTTGAATAAAGATGATACAGAATTATTGGCTGCTATCAAAACCCGTATTAGGAATAACTATGCAGAACATACTAACATAGGGCAGTTCGCACTGGATACAGGCTTTAGTATCTCCAAGCTGTCACGTAGTTTTCGGTATATCTATGGAATCAACCTGTATCACTTTATAAAGACTGTTCGCATGTACGAGTCTCTGCCCTTATTGTTAGAAAACAGGAAGTCTTTATCCCAGGTAGCCAAAGCCGTTGGTTATAGAAGTTCTGGTAATTTCATTACAGCCTTTCGTAAACATTACAAATACACTCCCTATTATCTTCGTACACACCCCACTCTTCTCCTTACAATTCAAAAACGTACCTACAAACAATTCCAGCATCTATTATAACGATCTAATTTAAACCCTCCCGCCTTTCTTGCAAACACATTTGCCCTTTTTGCATACACATTTGACTGTTTTCAAATGCCTTTATTTTCAACTTTTACATTGTCAAAAGAAAAGTATGAAACATAATCTTTTTATAGGCATTCCTAGGTTCCTAATCATCATCCTGTTTATCTATACAGGTATTTCTAAACTCTTAAACATTCAAAGTACATACACACAATTATTGCAGGTTGGTTTCCTAAAGACTTTCGCCTACTCACTAGCAATCGGCCTGCCTGTTCTTGAAATCATTGCAGCGTTGGCTTTAGTATTTACAAAAACACAAATAATTGGCTCGTGGGCCGCTTCTCGTTTAATGGTAGGCTTTATTTGTTATATAGCAATTGTTTTATTTATGGATTCCAACCTAAGACCTTGCACCTGTGGCGGCGTAATCGCATTTATGTCCTGGAGACAACACTTGGTTTTTAACCTGGTATTCCTGGCATTGGCTTTCATCAGCATCGTCAATTCATGTCGTAATAAAGTATTCAGTACTGATAAAAAGGGAGTAAGCTGAAAACCTTTAAAAGAGTAAGCAATATTTTTTACACTTGTTTAAAATAAATAGCAAGTAAATATTAATTCATCTTAAAATAAAAATTATGAAAAAAATAAAAATACTGGCCTTGGCATTAGTTACAGGCCTTTTATTCTTTGCTGCATCAGCATTTACGGCACAAACAAAAACTGCCCATAAGCCTGCTGCCGCCACCACTTCTTATTTTGAATTGTCAGCTTCATCTGATCCTTTGGTAAGAACAAATTGGATTCTTTCCACAACCGATCCTGGATGTCCCACCACCCATTCTGCAATGCCTTGTCGTATAGAGGCTGTTGCTGATGGCAAT
>JBDSEE010000197.1:0-39343 GCA_039920245.1 Ferruginibacter sp. | reverse complement strand
AGGGTTTGGATGGCATTTTTCGTATTACCTTATCCAAATACACGGGGCCCGTTATGGGTAAATTTTAGTTCACCCTTGCTTTGGGATGTATTTGCGATATCAACTTATTTCACCGTTTCTCTTTTATTCTGGTATTCTGGTTTGCTGCCAGATCTGGCAACCGTGAGGGATAGGGCAAGAACAAAACTTAGAAAATTATTATACGGTATAGCATCTTTTGGATGGAGCGGAAGTACGAAGCACTGGCAACGGCATGAAAGCCTTTCATTGGTTTTGGCAGGTTTAAGTACACCACTTGTGCTTTCTGTACATACGATTGTATCTTTTGACTTTGCTACATCTGTAATTCCAGGCTGGCATACAACCATCTTTCCCCCTTATTTCGTAGCTGGTGCCATCTTCAGTGGTTTTGCCATGGTGCAAACATTATTGATAGTTGTGAGGAAAGTGATGAACCTACAGGAATATATCACATTGGGTCATATTGAAGCGATGAATAAGGTGATTGTGCTGACAGGAAGTATTGTTGGTTGCGCTTATTTAACTGAATTGTTCATAGCATGGTACGGGCAGAATCCTTATGAGTGGTATGCATTTAGTCAAAATAGGGCTAACCTTCTTACGCCTTATGGATGGAGCTATTGGCTGATGATGTTCTGCAACGTGGTGTCGCCACAATTGTTCTGGAGCAGGAAGCTGCGTAGAAATATTACGGTCACTTTCTTTATGAGTATCATAGTGAATATCGGTATGTGGTATGAGCGATTTGTAATTATTGTTACTTCTGTTTACAGGGATTTCCTTCCTTCAAGCTGGAGCACCTATTACAGTCCTACTATTTATGAGATCGGTTTTTACCTCGGTACTTTTGGATTATTCTTTACCTGCTTTTTCCTTTTTGCAAAATACTTCCCTGTAATTGCAGTGGCAGAAATTAAAGCAATATTAAAAACCAGCGGAGAAAATTATAAAGTGAAGATGACAGATATTGAGAAAGCAGATGCAGAGAAATTTTATTTGGAAGAAGTTGAGCATGGGCATTAAAAAAGTCAATAGGCATTAGGTCAATAGGCAATGAAAAACGATTTAGGAAATGACTTAATGACAAATGACTAAATAAAAAACTAAACAAAAGTTAAACGCTAGAAAATGGCTGGAGGAATTAAAAAATTTGTTGTAGGTGCATTTGATGATGAAGCAGTACTGTTTCCTGCGGTGAAAAATGTGCGTAAAGCAGGATACAAGATCCACGATGTTTATACGCCTTTCCCTGTTCATGGCCTTGACCATGCAATGGGTATCCGTGAAACAAGTTTGCATACTGCTGGCTTTATTTATGCAATTACCGGTACTACTACTGCACTTACATTTATGAGCTGGATTTTCACAAAAGACTGGCCATTAAACATTGGTGGCAAGCCACATTTTGCATTGCCAGCGTGGATACCGATCACTTTTGAACTTACAGTATTATTTTCTGCCGTAGGCATGGTACTTACATTTTGTTACTTGTGCCAGATGGCACCGTTTGTGAAAAAGCATCATTTCCATGCAAGGGCAACTGATGATCTGTTTGTAATGGCTATTGAGTGCACAGATAAAACGAATGAAGCAGAAGTAGAAAGCTTTTTACAGAATGCCGGGGCAAAAGATATAAATGTTCAGGTAGCAGAAACCGGCTGGTGGATTGGCAGGTATGATAAAGAACAAAAATTATACAAGGAAGAAACAGGATACTAGTAATTGATAATTGTTTAATTGATAATTGATAAATGAAACGAAATATATCCATAGTAACAGTTTTACTTAGTTTACTTGTTAGTATAATAAGCAGTTGTGACGGTCATAAAACTCCAGGAAGAATTTATATGCCGGACATGACCTATAGCCGGGCTGTAGAAACCTATTCATTACACGATTCAACCTTATGGACTTTGGATCCAAACCATAAGGGTGGCAATCAGATCTTTTATAATAGCATACCTGCAGCAGGCACCATAAAAAGAGGTGAATTATATCCATATACGCTTCCTAATGACAGCAATGGTTACAAATTAAGTGCAACGATAAAAAATCCTTTGGATAGCGTATCAAAAACGGACCTAACGGAAGCCGGCCGGTTATTTAATATCAACTGTGCTATTTGCCATGGTTCAAAAGGTATTGCCAATGGGCCGATAGCTGCCGGTGGTTATGTGGGGGGTGTAGCTAATCTTACTTTACCTCAATATCTTGGGATGGCAGACGGTACCATGTTTCATAGCATTACCTATGGCAAAAACAATATGGGTAGTTATGCATCTCAATTAGATAGAAAACAGCGTTGGACTATTGTTAAGTACATCAGGACATTGCAGGGATTACCCGTTAAAGGCTCGGGACCAGCAATCACTGCTACAGAAAAGGATAGCACCGATAGCAAGACAGTTAAGGATACCACTGCAAAGGCAATGGTTAAGTAAGGAATAATTAATAAAAAGAACAAGGCATTTATAGCAACTGTAAATGACTATAACACAAATAATATTTTAGATGAACCATCATTTCGAGTTACCAGGCAGCTATAAAAAGTGGACCATAGGATTGATTGCAGCAGGTATAGTAGCACTGTTATATGGCTTTATTGCTTTTCATCCTTTTGTTCATGGGGGCCATGGTGAAAATATAAATAGCACCAGGTTTTGGGCGGTGTTATTACAAAACAGTGTGTACTGGTTACTTACTGTAAATGCTGCAATGTTTTTCATTTGTGTTACTACTATGGCAATGGGTGGATGGCAGGTTGCTTTCCGCAGGGTATCGGAAGCAATATCGAGTGTGGTGCCGATCCTTGGCATCATCTGTTTTATTATTTTAATGGCTATTGTTTGGGGAGGCAGAACAGATATATATCATTGGTTAGATAAAGAGGCTGTTTCTCATGATAAAATATTAGATGGCAAAAAGGGTTTTCTGAATCCTGTATTTTTTACAATTGTATCTGCGCTAACAATTACACTTTGGTGGTTATTGGGAAGAAAAATGCGTAGCCTTAGCCTTCAGTCTGACAAGAATGGCCCGATGAATTATGAAACCGGGAAAAAGTGGATCTGGGACAATACCGTTTGGGCTTCTTTATTCACTGTATTCTTTGGCCTTACCGTGGCTTCCACCATACCTTGGTTATGGCTAATGAGTATCGATCCTCATTGGTATAGTACAATGTATAGCTGGTACACTTTTGCAAGCACCTTCGTTTCTGGTCTTTCTTTGATTGCCATATTTGTTGTTTACCTTAAAAACCGTGGCCAGCTTGAGTATGTAAATGACGAGCATTTGCATGACCTTGGAAAATTCATGTTTGCATTTTCTATATTCTGGACCTATTTATGGTTTTCTCAATACATGCTTATCTGGTATAGTAACCAACCCGAGGAAACACGCTATTTTATAGATAGAATAGGAACGGCACAACAGGCTGGACCATACAGGGGAATATTCTTTTTCAACCTGATTGTAAACTTCCTTTGCCCATTACTTATTTTAATGAAGAAAAGTCCAAAAAGAAACTGGACCGTAATGACTTTTACTGCAGTGCTTATTATTTTTGGTCATTGGATAGATTTTTACCAAATGGTAATGCCGGGTACATTAAGAGAGCGTGCAGAATTAATGCCTTTTGAATTTGGAATCGCCTGCTTATTTATTGGTCTGATCATGTGGGGTGTTGGCAAATATTTGTCAAAACATTCGTTGCTGGCAAAAAATCATCCTTTCCTGAAAGAAAGTATGATACACCATACCTAAAAGTTGTGAACAAAAGCAGGTTTGACGCAGATTCTAAAATAACTTTACAGAGCGTTAAGGCTTGAAAAAGCGCTGATGAATTACAAATATTTCCACGTCAACAGGCGTAATAAGGACATAAAAATTTAAACGATGAAGGAGTTTTTTCTGGTAGCCATATTGATAATGATTTTTGTTGTGATATTCCAGATTGCGAAGGCAAGCGAATATGTGAGTGTTTTAAAAGGAGAAGAAAAAACCCGTAAACAAAATAATAAGATCAACGGGTTTATGCTCGTGGCTTTTTTGATCCTGGGCCTTTTTGGTGTTTGGTATTGCAATGATATGCTATATGGCAGAACATTATTTCCGCAGGGTGCTGCATCTGTAGAAGGAGAAAAGATTGACCTGATGCTTTGGATTACGATTGCGGTCACCGGAGTTGTATTTGTTATCACACAGTTCCTGCTTTTCTGGTTTGCTTTTAAATACCAGGAGAAAGAAGGCAAACAAGCATTTTATTTTCCGCACAATACAAAGCTTGAATTATTATGGACAACTGTCCCGGCAATATTCTTAACGGTATTGGTTGTGTTTGGTTTGAAATTCTGGTTCAATGTAACCAGCGATGCTCCCAAAAATGCCGTAGTGGTAGAAATTACCGGTCACCAGTTTGGATGGGACATGCGTTATCCTGGAAAAGACGGCGTATTGGGTAAAACCAATTTTAAATTATATAACAACCCAAGTGGAAATACATTGGGGGTTGATTTTGTAAATGATCCTGAAAGTTGGGATGATCTGCGCACAACTGAAATGCATATCCCTGTAAATCGTCCGGTAAAATTAGTTATACATGCACAAGACGTTATACATGACGTTGGTCTTTCTCATTTCAGGATGAAGATGGATGCGGTGCCTGGCATTCCCACGACTATGTGGTTTACGCCAAAGTACACAACAGAGGAAATGAAAATACGCACCGGTAATCCAAACTTTGTTTATGAGATCAGTTGCGACCAGATGTGTGGCAAAGGACATTTTTCCATGAGAGGTGTTATAGTGGTGGAGAAAGAGGCAGATTACAATAAATGGCTGGCATCACAAAAGCCTGAATATTTTACCATGTATCCTGATAAAGATCCTGCCGGCCCGTCAAAGGATACTACTAAACAAGTAATCCCAACGGTGGCGCAGGTTACACACTAAGAAAATATTAAGCGGTTTAGAAAAAAAAATATTATGAGCAACGCAGTCATACAAACGGAAGGAGTTCATGAAGCACATGAACATCATGTACATCATCACCATGAAACTTTTATTACAAAATATGTTTTTAGCCAGGATCATAAAACCATTGCTAAACAATTTTTAGTAACTGGTATTATCTGGGCTCTCATTGGTGGGTTATTTTCTGTTTTGTTTCGCCTTCAATTAGGTTATCCTGATTCTTCGTTTCCAATCCTGGAAGATTTGTTGGGTCATTGGGCAAAAGGGGGTAAGATACAACCTGAATTTTATTATGCTTTGGTTACCATGCATGGAACTGTACTCGTATTCTTTGTATTAACAGCCGGCCTAAGCGGAACGTTTGCAAACTTTTTAATTCCACTTCAAATCGGTGCAAGGGATATGGCTTCGCCCATGTTGAATATGCTGAGTTACTGGTTCTTCTTTCTTGCATCAGTCATCATGATCTCTTCATTGTTTGTACAAACTGGCCCTGCTGCAGGGGGATGGACAATCTATCCTCCATTAAGTGCTTTAGGTGATGCGTCTGTAGGAAGTAAAATAGGCATGGATCTATGGCTGGTGAGTATGGCGATGTTTATTGTGTCTTCTTTATTGGGCGGTCTTAACTATATTACAACCATACTGAACATGCGCACCAAAGGTATGAGCATGACAAGACTGCCTTTAACTATTTGGGCATTGTTTTTTACTGCTGTATTGGGCGTTCTGTCTTTCCCTGTATTATTATCAGGCGCCATTCTTTTATTGTTCGATCGTAACCTGGGTACCAGTTTCTTCTTAAGTGATATTGTTGTTGCTGGCAAAATACTTCCCAATGAAGGCGGTAGTGCTATCCTGTTTCAACACTTATTCTGGTTCCTTGGCCATCCTGAAGTTTATATAATCATCCTGCCTGCTATGGGTATTGCGTCAGAAGTAATGTCTATCAATGCAAGGAAACCTATCTTCGGTTATATGGCCATGGTTGGTTCCCTGTTTGCCATTACAATTCTTGCCTTCCTGGTTTGGGCGCATCACATGTTCGTTACAGGACTTAATCCTTTCCTGGGTGCGGTATTCGTATTATTAACGCTATTGATTGCGGTTCCTTCTGCTATTAAAGTTTTCAACTGGCTTACCACGCTTTGGAGAGGAAATATCCGGTTCACTCCCGGAATGTTATTCGCAATTGGTTTTGTGAGCATGTTTATATCCGGGGGATTAACGGGTATATTTTTAGGGAACTCTGCACTTGATATTCATTTGCATGATACCTATTTTATCGTTGCACATTTTCATATTGTAATGGGTGTTGCCGGAATGTTCGGCATGTTTGCCGGTATTTATCATTGGTATCCAAAAATGTTTGGGCGCTATCTTAACAATACACTTTCATATATACATTTCTGGATTACCATAATTGGTGCGTATCTTATTTTCTGGCCTATGCACTACGAAGGTCTTGCCGGCATGCCTCGCAGGTACTACGATTACAGTAACTGGGAGTCTTTCAAAATGTTCGCCGGCCTCAATGAATTTATAAGCATGGTTGCTATGGTTGTGTTTGCTGCCCAACTGATGTTTGTTGTTAATTTTTTCTATAGCATATGGAAAGGAAGAAAAGTAACCACACAAAATCCATGGAATGCAAATACGCTGGAATGGACTACACCTATAAGGCCAGGACATGGCAATTGGGTTGGAGAAATTCCTGAAGTGCATCGCTGGCCATATGATTATGGAAAAGATGGTATAGATCATATACCGCAAACAGTACCAGTGGGCGAAGATGAAAGCAGCCATTAAGAAATAGCCCTTCCTATCTTTCCGAAAAAAGGGAAAAGAAAAAAATGAACCGAAGAGGCAGGAGATATGAACACGAAATGGATGAATTTAAAGTTTGAAAATAAGATGCTGCGAGATGGAGGATGAGGAGGGCAGGAAAGAATTGAATTTGAATAGCTTTTGAAAAAATTGAATTAAAATAAAAGCCTGATCTCTCCTGATTTACCGGGAGAACGAAGGTGAGGCCATGCAGGAGAACAAAACCATAACCAACTCAACATCATTTGTGTTGGCAAGCAAAGTGAAAGATTACTTTTTGCTGATCAAGTTCACTTTAAGTTTTATGGTGGTGTTCAGTACAGTAGTGAGTTACCTGATGGCTCCCAATGTAAACTTTGACTTACTACAAGTTCTTTTACTTTTTTTAGCAGGAATGCTAATAACGGGTTCGGCCAACGCTATAAACCAGGCACTGGAAAAAGATACAGATGCATTGATGAAGCGTACTGCTACACGCCCCGTGGCAAGCGGAAGGATGAGCGAGAACGAAGCTTTTACTTTTGCCTTTGTTGCAGGTGCGCTGGGTGTGGGTATGATGTGGTTTTTTTTTAATGTAGAAAGTGCGTTGGTGGGTTTATTTAGCCTGGTGCTGTATGGATTTATCTATACACCACTTAAGAAAGTAAACTCCATAGCAGTATTACTGGGTGCAATCCCTGGTGCGTTACCTTGCCTGATTGGTTGGGTAGCAGCAACGGGGCAATTCAGTGCAGGTGGATGGGTGCTGTTTGCAATACAGTTCTTGTGGCAGTTTCCGCATTTTTGGGCAATAGCCTGGGTGGCACACAAGGATTATACAGCAGCAGGATTTAAACTACTGCCAAGCGATAAGGGGCCTACAAAATTTACGGCACTACAAACGGTTATGTATAGTGTGATGATGATACCAGTGGGGATATTGCCTTATTATATTGGCATGAGTGGTGAAGTAAGTTTATGGATATTGATGGCTTGCAACCTGGCAATGGTTTACCTGAGCATCAGGTTATTCATAACGATGGATGTAAAGCAAGCCCGCAGGGTAATGTTTGGATCTTATTTTTATTTAATGATAGTGTTCCTGAGTTTGTATGCTGATAAGAATAAAGTGCAGCGGGAAGTTGTAAAAGTACAAGTCCCGATTAATAGTATTATCGGGATGCCGATGAAAGCGGCAAGCGATGTAACGATGATGATAGCAGAAGGAAAGCCAAGACAAAAAAAACTACCTGCATGGCAGATAGAAAATAATTAAGAATGAGTATAGTGGCAGTGCAACAACGAAATAAAATTCATCCTCATAAATTCACTTTATGGGTGGGCATTGGTAGTATACTGATGATGTTTGCAGGGCTTACGAGTGCATACATTGTAAAAAGAAACCAGGCAAACTGGGCCGGCTTTGATTTACCCCAGGCATTTATTTATAGCACGGTTATCATTTTGGCAAGTAGTGGGACATTGTGGATGGCGCTGAAAGCTTTTAAAGAAAGACTGATGCCACGCTACCGAACATTGATGGCAGTTACGCTTGTATTAGGCATTGTCTTTATAGCGTTACAGGTATTTGGTTTCATGCAGTTGATTGGCCAGGGTGTAACTTTAAAGGGAAATGTATCCTATTCTTTTTTGTATGTCATCGTCGGTTTGCATGCATTACATGTGTTGGGTGGAATAATCGCTTTGATTGTAATGAGCCTGAAGGCGTTTAGCAGTAAAGAAAGAAATTATAGCATAATACCAGTAGAACTTGTGAGTACCTATTGGCATTTTGTAGATATTTTATGGATATACCTCTTATTCTTTTTGTGGATGATAAGGTGAGAGAGTTGCAGGTAACAAGAAGCAAGTATTAAGAAGCAAGATAAAAGAAACAAGTACTAAGTGTCTTGATACCTGATAATGAATACTTGATACTAAATACTAAAAACGATTTATGTCAACAACAGCAATTCCGGCGGGAACAAAATGGTGGAACGGTGGCAGGAGCCCATTCAACAGTAGCTATGGTAAAGTGATGATGTGGTATTTCCTGATGAGTGATGCTTTTACTTTTGGAGCATTCCTTATAAGTTATGGAACCATTCGTTTTAGTGTAAATCATTGGGCTGATCCCAACCATGTATTTAATGCATTCCCTTTTGCCGGGCATGCAAATCTTCCTTTGGCTTTTGTTAGTTTGATGACGTTTATCCTGATCTTTAGTTCTGTAACAATGGTATTAGCAGTTCATGAAGGACATAAGATGAACCGCAAAGGAGTAGAAAAATATATGGTGCTTACTATCCTGGGAGGCATTGCATTTTTAAGTTGCCAGGCATGGGAATGGACCCACTTAATAACGGGCGACCATGCTGTATTGGTTGATGGCCAAATTCAACATTGGGGAACAACAGTAAGCAAAAATCCATGGGGGCCAGAAGTTTTATTTAATGGACAGGAAGTTGCAACGCCCGGCCCTATTGCCTTTGGAGGATATTTCTTCGGCATCACAGGGTTTCACGGCTTCCACGTTTTTAGCGGAGTGGTAATAAATACAATCATGCTTATAAAAACACGCCTGGGTCATTTTGATCAGCGCGGACATTATGAAATGATTGAAAAAGCAGGATTATACTGGCACTTTGTAGATCTTGTTTGGGTGTTTGTGTTCCTTTGTTTTTACTTAATCTAAATCCAATTAAAAAAATAAAAAGATAAAAATTATATGTCTCAACATACCATTTCACCGGAAATAAGTTTTGCACCACAGCACGATGAAGGCACCAAAAAAATATGGAAAACATTTTGGTTACTTTCTCTAATCACCCTGTTCGAGCTGGGGATAGGTCTTGCAATCTATACGATTCATAAAGGTGAGCATCCTAATGCCATGCTTGTTTTATTCTTTAAAGGAATGGTTTGTATTCTCACCCTTGCAAAAGCATATTATATTGTATCTATATTTATGCATCTTGGCAATGAGGTAAGAAATCTTATTATGACAATTGTAGTTCCGCTAATGTTATTTGTTTGGTTTCTTGTTGCATTCTTATGGGATGGTAATAGCTGGAAACAACTGCGTAACACCAATGGCGGCGCTCATCCATCCACGGAACAAGTAGCTCCTGCTGCTAAGGAAGAAGGTAAGAAGGATTAATAAATATTGATATAGAAATTTTTTAAACCATTGCAATAGCGATGGTTTTTTATTTAAAAGAATGTTTATTTTTTATTAATTGGAAATGCTTGGCGACCTTTGCGCCTGATAGAAAAAACATAATTTATTTTCATTGAAAAAAACTGCATTCTTATCTCTGCTTATTGCACTACTGCTTCCCTTAATGGGATACTGGCTAATGAAATACCTGAGTAAAGATGCAGTGCATATTCCCCCCCGATATTTTTATGATGATGTAGCACAATCAACCAAAAATGGCAAGACAACTACAGATACGATCTGGCATCATGTAAAAAATATTTCATTTACCAACCAACTTGGTAATCGTGTTTCACTCGATGACCTTAAAGGAAAAATAATTGTACTGGATTTTTTCTTTAGCAAGTGTCCGGGCATTTGTCCCGGTCTTGCACAAAATATGAAAAAATTGCAGGACTCCTTTATGAAGAATGATAGCATCGTGCAATTCATTTCAATAAGTGTTGACCCGGAACATGACAGTGTACATCAACTCAGAAAATTTGCTGATCGCTTTAATGTAAATCATGATACCTGGTGGTTTGTAACCGGCGATAAAAAAGAGATCTATGATTTTGCTTTTAATGAGATCAAAGCGAGCATAGCAGATGTGAACATTGATACGGCTTTTATTCATACAGAAAACTTTTTTTTGTTAGATAGCAGCCGTGTGGTACGAGGATGGTACAATGGTTTTGATACATTAAAGCAAGCTCAATTAGTCAGAGACATTCCAACACTCATGCTTGAAAGGGATAAAAAAGCGCCATCCGTTTTCAGGGATTTTATTCCTATCCTGCCTATTATTTTTATCGGTATTGCTATCGTGATGATTGTAATGACATTCTTAAACAGGAATAAAAATATTTAATTCATGCTTACAGCCTCTTTACAAAAAAATGATGCAAAAGCCAGGGTTTTAATTTTTACAGTTTCTATTATTGTTTTTGTAGCGGTAGCTGTGCTGAGCAGGGTACAGTTAAAACTGCACCTTCCGTTTGATGTACATGTTTTCGCATTGATAAATGCTGTAATCAATTCTGCCGTGGCCCTGCTCCTGTTGGCAGGATTATATTCTGTAAAAAAGTATGCCTATCTCACGCATAAAAAAATAATGCTATTTGCAATTGGCTTATCTGTGCTTTTTTTACTGAGTTACATAGCACATCACCTGCTGGCTGGTGAAACCAAATTTGGAGATGCAAATGGAGATGGGATTGTTTCTGCTACAGAAAAAACTGCAGTAGGAAGCAGTAGGTATATTTATTATTTGTTACTTCTCACACATATTCCCTTAGCTGCAATTATTTTGCCTTTCATTTTATTCACTGCTTACCGCTCACTTACGGGCGACTATGAGAAACATAAAAAACTGGCTAGAATTACCTGGCCAGTATGGTTGTATGTAGCCGTTAGTGGCGTGGTTGTTTATTGTATGATACATCCGTATTACCGGTAGTGGATAAATTTTATCCAGGTTCGTATTGTACATACAGAAAGAGTCTTTATTTTTATCGCCTTCAAGACTAAACCCGATTATATGAAAATCTGCAATTTTGTTTTCAGCACTTTATTCCTATTTGTTTTCTTCCAATCAAAGGCACAATCTAACGCAAATGATAACTTAGCTCTTGAGAAGATTATTAAAATGCCGAGGTATAGCTCTAGTAATTTTCCAAAAAAATCTCCGCCAGTCTCTAAGATATTAATCATGCCTTTAATGTGGGATAGTTTAAGGTTAGGGTATGTACAAAAAGGATTGGGAGGCCAGGTAGCTACTGTTAAGCCTTCAAAGCACATAACCGCCTTTTTGGAAGATCATTTTAATAAATTATATAAAAAAGATTTTGAAAAAGATGGAGCATCATTGTTATGGGTCGTAAAAGACCTTCGCATAGCAGAACGCACCTTCTTTACTAAGGAGTATGCATACACCCGCTTTGATGTTGACGCTTATATCTCAGGTGTTGATAATACGTTTTATAAAATAGCTGCTATAGATACAATTTTTGTATTAGGCGGTGCTGCTGATGCCACAGCATGGCATGGTGAAAACATTGAAAGTTTTTTTTACCAGTTGCTGCTGAAAGGTTTTGACTTTACTAAAAAAGGCATTGTTGGTGTGAAACCAAAAACCCTTAGTGAGATTGTTTCTGGCTATAAAAAAAATGATCAATTGCCTATTCTAACAGAGCATATTTATACCGAAGGCGTTTATACAGATTTTGAAGAGTTCTTGCAAAACAAGCCGTCGATTATAAGTTTTGAAACAGAACTGACTAAAGAAAAACAGCTAAAACTTTGGGCGGTAAACGGGGAACAAAAAACTGAAATTACAGGTGCCTGGGGATTCTCAAAATTTGGGGAAATATATAAATTGCATGAGCTACAACCAATAGCTATACAAAAACTTGGTAATGGTTTTATTATTTCTGATTATGTAGAAAAAGCTAGTATGAGAAACAGTAAACTTTTTTTTGCGTCGTTTGGTGGTGCCTTGACAGGAGGGATCGTGGGAGGAGTGCTTGCTGGTGCGGCGGTGTCTGGTAATAAGAAAAATAGACTCTTATTGGTAAGTCAATACCCATACTTAAAAAAAAGGCAACCTGAGGCGACAAGGATTGATATGAATACGGGAGAATTTACTTTTTAACCTCAGTAACAACCGGCTCTACTACTATCCTGCTCTTGGTTAGGTGCGTAATAATCACATACAATTTACTTCCCCCTGCCAAGGCTTCCAGGTGTCCCGGCGGTACGTCTGCGGGACTAATTTTACCCAAGATTTTATTGTTTATAACATCAAGATAAATTCCATGAGGAGTGATCTTTGTTACCGTTGCTTCAATAGTTGATTTGGATTTAAAATGTTTAACCGCCATATGGAATTCTGGTATGTAAACATTCTCAAAAAGTTCTGCAGTTATTTTTTCTTTTTTCTCAATATTATGTAATGAAAAATTTACTGCTTCATTCAATTCTGCTTCTGTGGGTAAAACCTGCCATGGTGAAAAATGGACAGGAAAAAATAAATAGCTGTCAATTTCTTTTACAAAATATTTTCCGTCTGCTTCTTTCAGGTAACCTATAAACTTATTGTTTGTAGCAGATTTTTGTATCAATAAATCCAGTGCGTTGTTATATCGAAGTTGAATGTTTGAGGCAATCATTCTGTCCCCCCGGGGTGATAACTTTAAATCGAAACTCACTACATCTCCCACTAAAAAATGATGCGTTTTTTTAATCAGCTTTTTATCCTTTTGCTGTTTTTGCAGTTTAGCATCAATGCTGCCTGTGGCGGTTTTTTTCTTGTTGCCCTGTATATATTCTATAATCGCATATTTTTTTTCATGATTTATGAAAGTTACTTTGCCTTCTATGTTTGATTCACTCATGTACCTTCATTTTATAATTACTACCTACAGGCCAAGTTCCTTTGCCGGATCCCAGAATATCTTTTCAAAATTCACTACCGTATCATTCTTTACCTGCACGCCATCTTTGTTCAATAATTTTTCCATAGCATCAGGCTCGCCAAAATGCGCTTTGCCACTAAGCATTCCATTTCTGTTGACCACACGCTGGGCCGGCACTTTTGGTTTTACCTGGTGTGCGCCATTCATTGCCCAGCCTACCATACGGGCGCTAAGTTTAGTACCCAGGTAAGCTGCAATGGCACCATAACTAGTTACCTTTCCATTGGGTATTTGCCTTACCACTGCATATACATCTTCAAAAAAGCTATACGTTTTTGCAGGTTTAATTATTGGTAGCGTTTTCTTTTGCGGCATTATCTTTTTGTAATAATAGTTGTGTTCTTTTTGGTTCTGGTACTTCTATAAAATCATAAGGACAGTGAAGGCAGC
Organism: Ferruginibacter sp.; assembly: GCA_039920245.1. GTDB lineage: Bacteria > Bacteroidota > Bacteroidia > Chitinophagales > Chitinophagaceae > Ferruginibacter. Next base: position 25,477 of record JBDSEE010000197.1, on the reverse strand, counting down.
CATTTCCACAGCAAAAACCTTTTTTCAAATGATAGGTCCTAGTAAGTACCACGAAGCCTTGCACGTTATAATAATAATCTTCTCCTTCAATCAGCGCCATGCTCATATTTAATTAGGTTTTGCAACATCTCATCATCCTCACTTAAATGCAAAGGAAGTGAGAATTTAAGATAATATATTTTTTTACTTTGAGCGATATCCAGCCCTTCGTAATGGGTGCGTATCTGCAACGCTGTTGGCAGGCCAGGTTCTGTAGTTGCGTTTTCAGAATTCACATGAAGTGAACATCCATAAAGCTCTATTACCTTCCTGGTAAAATTATACAGGTCAGGTGAGTCTGTTTTTAAATTAATATAGCCATCCCGTTTTAATATTTGCCGGTACAATCTTAAAAATCTTGGATGGGTCAATCGCTTTTTTGCTTTTGATACCCGTAGCTGAGGGTCAGGAAAGGTGATCCATATTTCTTCCACTTCTGAAGCTGAAAAATATTGGGGGATCATTTCAATTTGTGTTCTTAAAAAAGCGGCATTCTTTAATTGCATGTCCAGTGCTTTTTTTGCTCCCAGGTACATTCGGTTTCCTTTTATATCTACGCCAATAAAATTTCTGTCGTTATACATTTGGGCTAAACCTACAGTATATTCCCCTCGCCCGCATGCCAGTTCAAGAGTTATAAGATTTTCATTTTTGAAATAGGAATTCCACTGCCCCTGCATGTTTTCGGGGTATTCAAATACATTTTCAAAATTCTTAATTTGTGCAAAACGGTATAATTTTTTTTGTGCCATTGCGGCAAATATAAATAACCTGGGCTTGTTGCCTTCCAGTAAAAGAAAATCCTCCAGGCTTAGGTGGAGGATTTTTGAATCAGTTATTAAGAAATATTAACGAAGTCCTAATTTGGTTCTTAAAATTAGTCCATCATCTTGTATGGTATTACAAGTAAAAGTTGTTCCTACAGTCCATTGTCCATAAGTAATATTTGTACTATTACCCATGATCATGCCGGGAGCATAGCTATTTAATAAGCCACAATTTGCATCGTATACTGCCTGGTGATTGAGGCTAAGGGTATGCCCTGCTTCATGTGCTGCAATTTCACCTATGAACTGATCAATATAAAATAAACGGTCGCTGAATACAAAGGCAGGAGTTTCATCTCCCCAGGTAATAGAGTTATTAAATGCTATACCACTTACATTCGCTTTCCAGTAACTGGTCGGCGTAATAATCATCCTAATACGCATGTACCTATTTGCGGCTAAGTATTCTGCTTCGCTGGATGTGACCAAAACATTATAAAGAGCATAAGCTGTACGAACATGTTCCAGTGCGGTTTCCATTTGTATGCTGTTTAACCCTGAAGGAGCGCACTGGATGGTTTGGCCATAATTCCAGTTTTGGTTTGTTACAGTCTCTCCGTCAAAATCCAGATAAATGCAAGAGTAAGGGCCAGTAGCTGGTGGTAAAACAAATTTTCTACGGTTTGGATCAGGTGTGATCACAGGAATCCGCAATAATGCAGCGGGATCAGTGTAGCAAATCTCTAATTGTTTTGATTGTGAAGAAATAGTTGTTGGCGTTTTTTGTGTTTCATTAATAGATTGTTTTTGGCAACTTACCAAAATGACTAATGGCAAGAGCAAGCGGATGTTTTTCATTAATTAGATAGATGTTAGGGGGTGAAATTTGAGAAGCCATTGCTGGCTCGATTGAATGGTGAAAATAGCAGTAGCCCACAGTTTGCTTTGTAGAATAAATATAGCATTTGTTGTAGTAAAGTATTGATGAGCTTGTCGAATTTTTTTTAAAAATTCTTGTTTATACTTTTATGAAATCGCATAAGTCATTGACCTTAAATATATTTCCATTCAAATGATTTTGCTCACATTGTAGTCCATACAATTAAAATATTATCTGTTGAAATAAATATTTAACAACATAGAAAAAAGAGACAGATGAACATTTAAAATAGGTGTGTGTTTAAATCCAAGTTTATTCTTTAAAACAAGTGCATAATTTTTTTGGTAGTGAAGGTTATTATTATTCCGGTTGTCTATTCTCCATAAGGCAAAAAAGGCTGCTACCCATAATTTTTCCCATAGCATAAGAATACAGCTGCCTACAAGTAGCTTCAAATAAAGCTTGGTGGCATGTTTTTCAGAGCAGTTTAAATTTGGTTAAAAAGTCTTGAAAATAAAAAAGCCCCCGTTTTTCAACGAAGGCTTAAAAGCTGTAGGGGAAGGGCTCGAACCTTCACGGAGCAGTTAGCCATTTCACAAATTTGTAGAGGGAGCAACCCCTCAACCTACTGGTGGTCAACCCCAGTCGGTCACACTGCAGCGTGATCGGCTTTATGTAATGTTTATCCTGTTATCCCCACCCTCGAGACAAGAGGGCATGTCTTCCAAAAATTTCATCACCCCACAGTAAAAAAGAACTAATACAAATATAAAGAAAGATGCCAGTTAATTAAATATAATTCAATAATTATTTTGAAAGTATAGAAATTATTCAAATATTTGTATCCTTAATTGAAATATTAATAAAATAGAACCCCATATGGCCACTAAATTAAACCTTGACAAACTGGACCTACAAATTATAGAAGCTATGATGGAAGACGCACAAATATCTTATGCTGAACTTGGAAAAAAACTCTTTGTAAGTGGCGGTACTATTCATGTGCGCATAAAAAAACTTCAGGAATTTAATATAGTTAAAGGAACAAGATTAAATGTCGATTTGAAACTGCTTGGATATGACATCACCGCATTTGTAGGAATTTATCTTGAGAAAAGCAGCCTCTACGACCAGGTGGCGCAAGACCTGATGAAGATCCCGGAAATTATACGATTAAATTATATAACTGGTAACTACAGCATGTTCCTGGAAATTGTGTGCAAGGACATTACCCAGTTAAGGCATGTGCTGCACGACGAACTACAGAAAATTAAAGGGATAGAGCGAACTGAAACATTTATTTCCCTGGAAGAAGGATTTAGCAGGAATGTACCTGTTGCGCCCGTTAGTTAGTTTGTCAAACCACATTCTTCACATCCACTGCATCTCGCAATCCATTGCCGAGTAAGTTAAATGCAAGTACCAGGATCATAATAGCAACACCGGGTATAATAGCCATCATGGGGTTATGGGTAATAATAAAATTGTAGTTTTCTTTTATCATTAGTCCCCAACTTGGTTGCGGGGGTTGCACACCAATACCAAGGAAGCTAAGCCCTGCCTCAATGATAATGGCTGTGGCAAAATTGGAAGCGGCTATTACCATTAACGGACCTAGTATATTGGGAAGGATATGCTGAAAAATAATTCGTCCATTTGTAAACCCGAGCGCCCTGCCAGCCTGCACAAACTCAAGTTCCTTAATTGCCATAACTTGTCCACGTACGAGACGAGCTACACTAACCCACATGGTGAGCCCAACAGCAATAAATATTTGCCAGAATCCTTTTCCTAAAGCCATAGTAAAAGCAAATACCAATAGCAAAGTAGGAATGCTCCAGGTAACATTTACAAGCCACATGATAACGGCATCTGTTCTGCCCCTATAATATCCTGCCAATGCTCCCAGGAAAATACCCAGCGTAAGAGAGATGATAACTGCAATTAATCCTACCGCAAGACTTACCCTTGTGCCGATGATCAAACGGCTAAGAATATCCCGGCCAAATGCATCTGTACCCAACCAGTAAGTTTTGTGAATTATATTTTTTTGTAAATCTGCAGGCTGACGATTTGTAAGAAAGTTGATATTATAAACCTGTACAATAGTTGTGTCTTCATCCACATATTTATTTACTAATAAGCTGTCGCCGGATATTTTATAACTTGTAATAGGTAAGTAGGTATTTACCAAAGGATGTCCAAAGATTGCTTTTGAAATAATATTTTGATTTACATGCTTCGTGTTAGGGATCATTAAAAATAATTGCTTATACCCTACTGGCTTTGCCTGTATCTCCACTGTCTGCAAGTCTGCATTGGGGCTATTATCCGGAGCTATCATATAGCCCATGATCGCTATAAAAAAGCAAACGAAGATAATTGCTAAACCTACTATTGCTAATTTATTTTTTTTAAGTCTCTGCCATATCTGAGATCTAAAAGAAAGATTATTATCAGGCATCTTGTAAAATACAACTTCATTTGCTTTTCAGCATTTTTAAAAAATCTTTTTGTTCAATCAACCTTGCACCCATACTTAGTAAATGAGGATTAGCTAATTGGCAATCCAGTAATTTATATTTACGTTGACTACATATCCATATCATCACAGCTTTGGAAGCATTACTAATTTTGCTAAACATACTTTCGCCACAAAAAATGTTATTTATTACGACTCCATACATTCCGCCTGCAAGCTTTCCATCCTGCCAGGCCTCAACACTGTGGGCAACTCCCAGATGATGAAGCTCAATGTATGCCTCTTTCATATCGTTGGTTATCCATGTACCGTGCTCAAGTTTTCTTTTTATTGATCTGCAGTTTTCTATCACATCTTCAAAACAGGTGTTTGTTGTTATTGAAAAAGAATTTTGTGAAATGATTTTTTTCATGCTATGGCTGATGAAAATCTCCTTAGGAAATATTACACAACGGCGGTGTGGAGAAAACCAGCATACAGGATCGCCTTCGCTGTACCATGGAAATATCCCATTTTCATAAGCAGACACTAATCGCTCGGTTGTTAAGTCGCCCCCAATGGCAAGTAAGCCATCAGGCTCGGCTAAGGATGGATGCGGAAAATTAATATCTGTTTTGTTTAATTTAAAAACCAAGGAATGCAGATTTGTAGTTGCTTGAAAAGCCAATTTAAGGAACTATTTAACCTTCTTTATCACAACTGCTTTTCTTTTTTTCCATTTACCAATTGGTTCAGGATCGTAAACATGATTTCCCTTTTTGTCTACAAGACCGATAAGCTTATTCAGTTTATTGCTGATGCTGGTTATAAGCTTCGTTTTCTCCTTTATTTTTGGTTTGTAAAAATTCTCAAACGCTTTTATACCTGCATTGATGATGCGTAATTCGTTTTTGAAATCTTTTTTTTTTCGATAAAGTATCATCAACCGGCTATATACATTTTCGTTCAGAGGCGTCTCTTTCAAAACCTCTTTATATAGACCAATAGCATTATCATTTTCACCATTGGCTTCTGCTTCTGTTGCTTCAGCAATTTTATCTGCAACAGTTATTTCTATTTGGTCAGGCATGCGAATGCACCTGCAAGATTAGTACCGGAGATGACGCTATGAAAGCTGGAGATGAACGGAGCCTGCCTTTGTCGGCAGAAAGGTGTCGCCGCCAGATATTCACATATAAAAAAATCTGGTTAACGATGTAGATTACGGTGTTTCATTAAAATAAAAACTTAACGCACCGCTCGGGCATATTTTCACCTGCTGAACAATACGTTCTGTTGATGCTCCTCCAGGTTTTATCCAGGGTTTTTCCATCGGGTTAAAAACATCGATGAGTCCGGTCACTCCTTTCCAGCATTTTGTAGAGTGAATGCAAATGGAAGGCTTCCATACGATAGTGACTTCACCATTGCTGTATTTTTTTGTAATATCTTTCATGATGAAACATAATTGATTTCGGGTAACTAATTTATAACCTTAATCGGATAGAGGCAAGGGTATTTTAATTTCAAGTTTTTATAAACCGTTTATATATAATAAGCACTTATTTACCTTATTATGAAATATTTTTGCGGTATGCGTTACTTCTTTAATGTACTAATTATTTTTGTCATCTCCATTCAGGCACATGCCCAGCAAAGTTGGAATTTAAGAACCGTGGTGGAATATGCCATGGCCAACAACCTGAATGTGAAGATCAGTGAAGTGCAGGCAAGGCTTTCGGGAATTACCTATCAGCAAAGTAAGTTATCCCAATTCCCTAGCGCTTCTTTCAGCGGTAATACAAGCCTGAATAGTGGAAGTAACCAGGATCCTACCAGCTTTGGCCGAATAACGCAAACTTATATTTCTGCCGGAATGCAATTGCAAAGCAGCGCTGAAATCTTTAATTTTTTCAGTAAAAAAAATACAATTGCTGCCAATGAATGGGAGTTGCAGGCATCTATTGCAAATGTTGCCAAATTAAAAAACGATATTGCTCTAACTGCTGCCAATGCTTACTTGCAGATTTTGTTGGCTAAGGAACAACAAAATATTACACTGGTACAAGTGCAGCAGAGTCAGGCCCAACTTTCTAATACCCGTAAGCTGGTGGATGCAGGCGCTTTACCTGAGCTGAATGCCGCACAACTGGAAGCCCAGTTAGCATTGGATAGCGTGAATTATATTACCGCAAAGGGAAATGTAACCCAAGCCATCCTTACATTGAAGACTTACATGAATATAGATGCAGCAACTGCTTTTGAAATAGAAACTCCACCAGTAGAAAGTATTCCTGTAGAACCCATCGCAGACCTGCAGCCGGATTTTGTTTACAATCTTGCACTGGCAAATCAGCCCCTGCAACGATATAATGATTTGAAACTAAAAGCCGCAGAAAAGAATAAAGATGCTGCACGGGGCGCAATGTATCCAACACTTTCAGCTTTTGGAAGCCTGGGAAGCGGTTATAATAATAAGGCGCAGGAAGTAATCAGCGTAACTCCTATTAACAGCCCATTGGGAAATGTCTCGGTCAACGGAACTTCTTACAGTGTTTTCCCGGTGCAGCCGTTCAATAGTTATACCTACGGTAAAACAACTCTCAGTAACCAGCTATCGGACAATTTCAGGCAGTCGATTGGTTTAAATTTGAGCGTTCCCATTTTTAATGGAGCAACCTTGCGCAGTAATTATGAAAGAAGTAAAGTGAATATAAACACGCTTCAATTATTTAAAGACCAGGATAATCAAAAACTTAAACAAGATATTTATAGCGCTTATAATGCTGCGCTGATTGCGTATGAAAAATTTAATGCCAGTGCAAAATCTGTTTCCATAAATGAAAGGGCGTTCAGCTTTGCTAATAAGCGTTTTGAAGTAGGAATGCTTGGTACCTATGACCTGATAAGTTCCCAGAACAATTTATTAAGAGCCCGGCTGGAGTATAGCATCAATCATTTTGATTATGTTTTTAAAATGAAAGTGTTGGAATTTTATAAAGGGCAAGGGCTGAAACTATAGCATTTTCAAATCGCTGTTTACAAATCAATTTTAAGAAGAATAGGTATAAAAATAAATTATGAACAAACAAACTAAATGGATTTTAATTGTTATCGCAGCATTGCTTGTATTATTGGTTGTACTAAGCAAAGCTGGTGTGTTTGGAAAAGAAGAAGGTACTAAGGTAACATCTGAAAAAGTGCAGCGACGCAGCATAACTGAAACCGTAAATGCCAGCGGAAAAGTTTATCCTGAAGTAGAAGTAAAAGTGAGCCCGGACATCAGCGGTGAAATAACAGAACTTACCGTGCAGGAAGGAGACACAGTAAAAAAAGGTCAGTTACTTGCACGAATTTATGCGGATATATATAGCATACAGCGTGACCAGGCCGCCAGTGGTGTTGTTCAAAGCCAGGCCCAGGTTGCAAATACACAGGCAGGTCTTGGCGCCCTAAAAGCGCAGGCTGAGCAGGCTCAACGTACCTACGATATGCAGAAAAAACTTTTTGGTGAAAAGGTAATAAGCCAAAGTGAGTTTAATATAGCCGATGCAAACCTTAAATCTGCTAATGCTAATTATAACGCCGCTTCGCAGGGCATCCGAGGCGGGCAGGCAAGTGTGCAAAGTGCCAGGGCAAACCTTCAGAAAGCAAACAAAGATCTTGGGCGAACCGCTATCGTAGCGCCAATGGATGGTGTAGTAAGTTTACTTAGTGTAAAAAAAGGAGAAAAGGTGGCCGGTAATAGTTTTAATGTGGGCACTGAAATGCTGCGAATTGCAGATATGAGTAAAATAGAAGTAAGAGTGGATGTGGGGGAAAATGATGTGCCTAAGGTAAAACTGGGCGATACTGCTTTGATAGAAATTGATGCATATACTGGTCGAAAATTTAAAGGGTTGGTAACCCAAATTGCCAGCAGTAATAATGGCGCTGCATCCCAATCTGTTTTGGCAAACACAAGCAATGATGTTACACAATACAAGGTGTATATCAGGCTGCTGGTTGACAGCTACCGGGATTTACTTGGCAAAGGAAGTTTTCCATTCAGGCCAGGAATGAGTGCTAATGCGGATATACAAACAGTTACACAAAAAAATGTATTGAGTGTTCCCATAAATGCTGTGACCACACGTGAAAAAAATGATAGTCTTAAAGCTGATAAAAAATCAGACGAAACTGTTGTAGAGGTAAACAATGTAGACGACCTGGATGTTGTAGTTTTTATAAAAAGCGCAGATAATAAGGTGCATAAAGCCGTTGTAAAAACCGGGATACAAGACATCAATTACATAGAAATAACTTCAGGGCTTAAAGAAGGCGATGAAGTTATTACCGGGCCTTATGATGTTGTTAGCAAAACACTTAAGAAAGATGCCACCGTAAAAGTGGTAGATAAAAAAGAATTATTTAAAAAGTAAATGAATTTTTATAAACTGCTGTTGGCTTTCGTAGCCCTATGTTGTACAGGATTTTTGGCCCAATCCCAATCATTACAATTGAACGTAATAATCCGGACAATTGACAAGAATCTTGCACCAACTGTTTCATTGTTACAATTACCAGACTCTGTTTTGGTAGCCACTAAAGTTGCCAAAGCAACTATCTCATTTGATGTAAAAGCAAACAGTTTTTATTTGATAAAAATTACTGCTGTAGGAAAGCAATCCATTACAAAAAATATCGAAGTACACGACTCATCATTATCCATCACTGTTAACCTTTCAGATAAGATCGGTAACCTGGAAGCCGTAGTCGTTGTATCAAAAAAGCCATTGCTGAAATATGAGGATGATAAAACGATCGTAGATGCTGAGCCCTTGGCAAACAGTAGTACCAATGCTTATGAAGTATTGGAGAAAGTGCCTGGAGCCGTTGTGGACCAGGATGGAAATGTATATCTCAACAGCGCAACTCCGGCTACGATCTATATCAATGGACGGGAAGTAAAGCTCAGCGCAACAGATCTTGCCTCTATGCTCAAAAGCCTGCCAGCAAATAGTATTACAAAGATCGAGATACTCCGGAATCCATCAGCAAAATACGATGCAGCAAGCAGTGGCGGAATAGTAAATATTGTTTTGAAAAAAGGAGTAAAATTAGGAACCAATGGAAGTGTAAATCTTGCGTCCTTCCAGGGAAAATACAATACAACAACGGCAGGCTTCAACATTAATAAAAGCATTAAGAAAACCAATACCTATTTCTCTTACCAGTTTACAAAGAGAAATAATTTTGAAGAGCTCAATACAACAAGATTGTTATCATCTGACAACACAAAGCTGCAACAGCAATCTTACACCACCTATCCAACTATTAATCATTATGCCGGTGGTGGTATAGATGCAGAGTTGAATAGCAAGTTATCCATTGGATATGATGTTCGGTTCACAGCAAATGAAAATAACAGTCATGCTATAAATGGCAATTTAATAAGCCAACAAGCTTCAGGAAATCAATTAGGAGTAATAAATGCATTGATCAATAACAGTGGCAGCTCATATTACCTGGGAAATAATATTTCCGCAAAATATAAAATTGATTCGGTGGGTAGTGAGTTGAGCAGCTCGATAGATTATAACTATTTCAACAGTAAAAATTTTCAGCAATACAACAATCGTTTTTTATTGCCAGCAAGACCTGACCTGGATGGAGATGGAAACACCAATAATAATAAAAACATTCTAACCTTTAAATCTGACCTGGTAGTAAAACTAAAAGCAAAGTATACTATTGAAACTGGCGCTAAATACAATTATGCAGCCAGCACCAATAGTGCAATGTATTTTACTGAAACGACTGCAAGCGGAAGGAAAACTGATAGCTTTCAGACAAACCGCTTTCGTTACAATGAAAAAATATTTGCCGGTTATCTGCAAGTATCTAAAACTTTTTTTACGGTTACTTTTAAGCCGGGCATCCGTATGGAAACTACGGATATTTATGGTAAACAATTATTTCCCAAAGACACTTCACTAAGTATCAGGAGAACAGATTTCTTTCCGTATTTGTACATAAGAAGAGATATTACAAAGCTTTTCGGTTTCATGCTTACGGGTAATGCCATTTACCGCCGCAGCATTAGCCGCCCTTATTACGAAGCATTGAATCCCTATCCAAAATACATCGACCAGTTTTTGTACGATGTAGGAAATCCGAATCTAAAGCCACAATTTACAACCAACTACGAGTTTAATATTATTGCAGCCGACTTCCCTGTTTTCAGTATAGGGGTTAATGATATCAAAGACATTTTTACCAATGTAACTTACCAGGATGATGTAACAAAAATTGCATACCGTACCTATGATAATCTTGGACGTAACAAAGAATTTTATTTTAGAGTGGCTGGAGGAATTCCGCCCGGTGGCAAATATTTTTTCTATTTGGGCGCACAATACAACCGCAGCCATTACACCGGGCTTTACCAGAACAAACCATTAGAATATACAAGAGGCAGCTGGGTATTTTTTACCTACCATAATTTCAAAGCATCACCAACGCTTAACCTTAGCCTGCATGGTTTTATGCGCCTGCGTGGCCTGCAAAATTTTTATGAGCTGAATAATTTCGGGGCATTGAACATCAATGCAAACAAGACTATCCTGAAAAAGAAAGCGAATATAATTTTATCGATAAATGATATTTTAAAAACCAACAAGGTTGATTTTAGTATTGATCAATCAGGGATTAGTGCGTATGGAAGCCGGGTAAATGACACAAGGAAAATAGGAATTACTCTTCGTTACAATTTCGGCATCAAACCAAAGGAAGAAAAGAAAGAAGGATTTGATGCCCCGGCAGATACGAATAATTAATTGATTATAATTTTTTGTTCACAAGCATTTCAGTCGGGCTCATTATTGCGGGGTCACTCACTTGAACATTTTATTTTCTACTGAACAAACAAAGACAGAGCTTATAAAAAAATACTCTCTGCACTAGCAACGCTCTCAGGTTTTCCTACATCCACAAACCTGTCACCGCTATGATCAAATCCATAAATGGGAAAATCTTTTGCCAGGCTCAGGTAAGTATCTACCAGTGAAAATTTTCCGCTCTGTGGAATAAGTTCAAAAATTTCCTGATTAAACAATACAACACAACTGTATGCCATTGGTTTCAGTGAAGGTTTATCTATTGAAATTCTTCTTTCACCGGTTATGTTATTTTCCCAGCCACACAACCTGTTATTTTCATCAAATAAAAAGTTACGGGAAGTTTTACGATTTGTAATCCCAAAGGAGATAAGCGCTTTTTTTTCCTCATGGTAGGCAACAAGCTTATTAAGATCAAGATCAGTAAGGATGTCTGCATTTAAAGAGATGAACGGCTGTTGATCTTTTAAAAGTGCGGCAGCATTCAATAATCCACCTCCTGTTTCCAGCAATTCATTTCTTTCATCGCTGATTGTTATATTACTTCCCCAGCCATTATTATTTTCTATTGATTCAATTAACTTTTCAGGAAAATGATGCACATTTACCACTACATCCCTGATATTATATTGCTGCAGGTATTCAATATTTCTTTGCAGTAAACTCTTTCCATTTACAATTGCTAATGCTTTGGGCATTGTATCAGTCCAGGGCTTAAACCTTGTGCCAAGGCCTGCTGCAAAGATCATCGCTTTACGGGGAAAGTTCATTTAGCAGGGTTTGGAGATTCTTTAGTTTCAGAAATATTTTGTTCCAGGTGATTAACAATTGTTCTCACTGCATATTTATTTCTCAGGTGCCTGGAAAGTGCATCTGCCGCATACACACTGCGATGCTGGCCGCCGGTGCAGCCAAAATTTATCATGAGACTTTCAAAATTTCTGCCAATATAATTTTCAACTGCAATGTCCACTACATTATAAACGCTATTTAAAAAATCTTCCATCCTGGTTTGCTGTTCCAGGTAATCTTTTACTTTCTTATCTCTGCCTGTCATTTGTTTGTATAGTTCTATCCTGCCGGGGTTTAAAATCCCCCTGCAATCAAACACAAAGCCACCACCATTTCTTGACGGGTCGGGCGGATAGCCTCTTTTTAAATATGAAAAGCTATTTATTGTTACAGTTAAGGGAGTAGCTGTGTTTGCTTTTATGGGCACAAACCTGTTTATGATATCATCTTCTACGATCCTAGTCATTAACTGCTCAAACTCGGGAAGGCTTATTCCAAAATGTTTGTTATTGATAAACCATTTAAGGTTTAGTAAGGCCAGTGGAATGCTGGTTAAGAAATGAGCCTTACGTTCAAACAACCCTCTGAACCCATAGGCGCCAAGCACTTGTAACATACGAAGCAAAACATATCCATTGTATTGACTTACAAACCGGTTTCTATCCATGTCCTTATTCAATAGTTCATCTGCACAATCCATGTAATATTCTAACAAGGAAGTTTTCCATTCATCTGATAAATGCGCTTTCGCCTGCCATAGCAACGAAGCCACATCATATTGTAAAGCTCCCTTCATCCCGCCCTGGTAGTCTATAAAGAAAACTTCATCATTTTTAATCATGATGTTGCGGCTTTGAAAATCACGGAACATAAAATATTTATGATCCACATGAGCCAGGTATGTACTCAATGCATCAAAATCGTTGTAAAGGTTTTCTTTATCGTATGGTATTTTAAGGGTGTCCAAAAAATAGTATTTAAAATAAAGCAAGTCACTCAAGATAGCCTGCTTCCCAAATTCCCTGCTTGTGATGCACCAGTCATAATCTATTTCTTTATCCGCATTTATTTGCAGGTAAGACAGCGCTTTAAGGCTTTTTTGGTAAAGTGAATAAACGTATTCATTCTGTCCATGTTTTTCAAGCATATCCAAAAGGGAAACATTTCCAAAATCTTCCTGCAAGTAAATAGTACCTTCTTCATTTGTGGCATAAATAAATGGCACTGGCGAACCAATACTTTTAAAATGCCTGCTAAAGTTTAAAAAAGTTTTGTTTTCTTTTTTATTGATATTATAGGTACCAATAACGGAATTAAAATTATTTCCCTCGCAGTTTTTACATTCAAGCCTGAAGTAAATACGGTCACTGCCGCTTTGCGGTAATTTTTCCAGTCGAATAATATCTGCCTGGCTATGCTGTTTGAATAGTTGTTCTATTTGTTCTGCGATGGATGTCATAAAATAGTTAAGATAAAAATAACTTTTTTAATACCTCTTTCATTCAAAAGCAAAAAAAACCCCAACAAATAGTCAGGGTTTTTAAAAAGACAGTTGGTTATGGTACATTCATGATGTGGGTAAATAAAAGTTCTTCAACCACATTAATATGAAACTAAAAATTCGTTATTGTCAAAGATGTATTTATTTTCTTAATAATAAAAATTTTTTTAAATCTGATTCTGATTAAAGCGATTGTGGCCTCGTCAAGAATCGAACTTGAATCTGGAGCTTCGGAAACTCTTATACTATCCATTGTACTACGAGGCCAATTTATAAAGATCATTTTATCAATCCCTGCACATTGCTTGCAAATATTTTTACTGCAATGGCCAGCAATATTACACCAAAAAATTTTCTTACAACTGCAAGCCCATTGGGTCCAAGTGCTTTCTCCAGCCAGTTCAGTGATTTAAGCACCAGGAAAATAACAATGCAGTTGATCAATATTCCTATCAGGATATTTACATCACCATAGTTTGCCTTCAACTACATAATAGTAGTGAGTGTACCAGATCCAGCGATCAATGGAAATGCTATAGGAACAACACTACCACTTTTTGCATTGCTATCTGGTTTAAAAAATTCAAGGCCCAGCACCATCTCCAGACCAAGAATAAATATTACAATGCTTCCGGCAACGGCGAATGATTTAACATCCACCCCCAACAGGCCTAAAAATTCCTTTCCTACCAGCAGGAATAATATCATTAATGCACCGCTGGCAAACGTGGCTATTCCCGAACGGATATGCCCGCCCATTTTTGCCCGCAACCCAATTAAAATAGGCGCTGAACCAAGCATATCAATAACAGCAAACAGTGTAAAGCTTACAGTAAGTACTTCTTTCAGCGATGGGCTATCAAACTGGAACATTGGTTTTTTTACAAAGATAAATGGAGCTTTTTTTAGAGACTATTCTTTTTTAAAAGTTCTGTTGCCGCCATGATTTTTAAACAATTAATGCAAAGACAATCTTCAAACTTTGATTCAATGTAAATCCTTTCTTCAGCTGATAATTGTATGCCGCTGCACTGGCATTGCATAATGCTGCAGGCTTTACACTCAAATGTGTTTCCACATCGGGGACAATTTTTCTGTTCGTGTTTGTACAATTTTTTTAGCAAAATTGCCGGTAAGGCGTTTAGAAGAAAATTTGTTTTCCATCTTCACGCCTTACAGGCAGAAAAAATTAAAAACTTAAATTAACACCGGTCATAAAATTAAAACGGCGGCTATTGTACCCTCTTACTTCCGAATATTTTTCGTCAGTAATATTTTTCAGATCAACAAATGCCTTTATATTTTTTGCAATGGCATAGGTTGAATACAAATTCCAAACATAGTATGCCGGCATTTCAACAGGCGCTGCATTATATACCGGTTCGTACCTGTTGCTTAAGCTTTGAATACCAACATTCATATTCCAGTTTTTACAAAGCTCTATACCCACATTTAAATTAATTGTTTGCCTTGGCCGACGATAGAGGTTAAAGAACGAAGTGTCTTTTGTACCGTTCTTTGTTTCAATTTTTCCATCAAGGTTTACATAGTTGGCGGTAAGCTGTACCTTACCAAAGTCAACACTAGCCTCTAGTTCCAGCCCTTTGTCTTTTTGTTTATCAGAATTAGTATAATATCCATAAGGCGGGGTATTACTGTTTACAAAAACAATATTATCAGTAATATTCCGGCTGAAATAAACTGCACGGAGGTTTACATTGTCCTTAAAGTATTGAATGCCGCCTTCTATGCTTAAAGATTTTTCAGGATTCAATTCACCAACAGGAATATGGTATTCAGAAAATACCTGATATAAAGATGGGGCCTTAAAACCCGAACTGATGTTGCCAAATATTTTTATTGAATTATGAATTACATAAGATGGATTAAAAGAAAAAGTAAAAACATTGCCGTACTTATTAAAATTATTATAACGGCCACCCAACTCCACATTAAATCCATGTATACCTTTTACGACCAGTGATGCATAAGCACCAAACTGATTCACTTTAACACTGTCCTCGTTCAACGGCGTTGAAGCATAGGGACCGTAAGCACTTACCGAAAAATAATCCTGGTCGGTGAGTTGGTTGCGGTAATTGGCACCAACCAGTACATCTATATTTTTTGTGATTGCCATATTGCTGTACAGTTCTGCAAAATGCGATTTGCCCGTATATTTTCCTTTGCTATAATAAGAAAAACCTCCCCTGCTGGCTGAATCATCTAAGTAAGTTCTTGTAGTTGTATTGTAATTATAATTGAAATGCAATATGCTTTTACCAATGCTGTAATCGGCACCAAGACCAGCCAGGCTGTTTTTTGTTATGATGGTAAAGTCTGCATCATCTGTAAACGGGCCAGCATCTGCATCTGTTTTATAATGGCTGAACTGCGAATTAAAACGTACGGCAAAATTTTTATTTATCTTTTGACTGATATTTGCTCTGAAAACATTTTCATCTATCCCATCCTTATCAAAACCTGCTGTGCCACCTTGGTCCTGTGCAGTTGAAAATCCTTTGCTGTATAATTTTGTGTATTGAATATTGTAGTTTGTATTCTTCACTATTCCGTTTATACCCACACCGGTTTTGTAAGTATTATAACTTCCTGAAGCCAGGTTTGCTGTTGCATTTATTTTTTTTGCGCTACCTTTTTTACTAATAATATTTATCACCGCCGCAATAGCATCGCTACCATATAAAGTAGATTGGCTTCCTTTTAATATCTCAATTCTTTCCACCTGGTCGGCACTGATAAGGTTTAGATCAAAAGCACCGCTGATGCCTGATGCATCATAAACCGGAATTCCATCGAGCAATATCAAAGTTTTGCCTGCAGCTGCGCCACGTACATAAACATCCTGGTTGGTGCCCAAAACATTGCTATTACCGTTTACAATAAGGCCGGTCTGTGTATTCAATACTTCAGTTAAAGATTTACCGCTGTTCCTTTCTAATTGTTCTTTTGTAATTACGGTAACCACTTTACCGGTTAGGGATTGTTTGATGGGAAATTTTGTAGCGGTAACCACCACTTCATTTAAATTTTTTGTACTGTCTTGCTGTGCATGTGCGGCGTTGCTGAAAATTACAGCAGCCGCAAAAAAAATTTTCTTTTTCATTTTTTTGAAAAATTTTTTGATTGTGACTGCTTCCGTGGAAATAAATGAACTGTTGCAATAACTGTTCACGAAGAAATATAAATGCCCTAAAGCTTTTACACTCCTGCCTTTCACCCGAAAGCTTTGAATGATGTTTATCAACCTGGCAGGTCTTCTGGCTTGGTTATGTTGAGCACCTTCCCATCCCCCCTTAAGTGGGACAGTGGTATGAAGACTCAACAGGTGAATGGTGAAAAGTGTATGGTGAATAATTTATAAAGTTTAATCCTAAATAAACTTATTGACCATTGACAATTGACCATTGACTTTCCTTTACAGCTACGGGGATAGCGCCGGAATTACACCGGCTTCCCTTTTAATCCCGCCCGGAAAAATTCCGGAATATGCGGGAACCAAATCGGCTGCAAAAGTATAGGGTTTGTTTTTAGAATTAGAAAGAGTTTTTTTTAATGAAGACGTTTGCGCTTTTATCAGGCTTCATTTTCGACTGCTTGTCCCGGTTTTTTTGAAACAATTATGTCTTCGTAATTATATGAAGAATAAAATATTAAAAAGCTTAATTCAGGCTCTGCAGCTTCTATTTTGTTTCATTATCTTTTGAACAATTATCATTTATTTCATTATCAATTATCAATTAATCTTTTCTATCTTCAAACCATGGCTGCAAAAACAAAACTAAACGGCTTTGATTTTACCATGATCATGGTAAGTTTCGTTATAGGCATGGGTATCTTTCGAACACCGGCAAACGTTGCTGCAAATTCCCTTTCTGCTTTTATCTTTTTTGCTGCGTGGATATTTGGGGGCATCGTTGCACTTTGCGGGGCTCTTACCTATGCAGAAATCGGAAGCCGCTATCCCGTTACTGGCGGCTACTATAAAATATTTTCATACGCCTATCACCCTTCAATAGCATTTGCAGTTAACTGCATTATTCTTATCAGTAATGCTGCATCACTCGCCGGTGTGGCGCTAATTGGTGCAGAGTATATCATAAAAGTTATTATGCCGGCAGCGGTCAATCCACAGGCCATACAAATCACTATTGCTATTTCTTCTATCATCTTATTTTATGCAATCAATTTGTTGGGATTAAAGATGAGTGCCCGAACCCAAAATGTTTTAACGATAATAAAAATTGTACTTATCCTTTTATTAATTACTCCGTTATTCTTTTATACTGCGCCTCATGAGGTTGCAGCTCTCGTACCATCTGTGAGTCCTACATTGATGGAATATATTAAAGCCTTCGGGCTAGGGCTGGTAGCTGTTTCTTTTACTTATGGAGGTTATCAGCAGTCCATTAATTTTGGTGAGGAAGTGCATAATCCCCAAAAAAATATTCCCCGTGGCATTTTTATGGGAATAGCTATCATCCTCATCTTATATCTTTCAATAAATTATGCATATATAAAGATCATCGGGTTCCAGGCTTTGAAAACTTCCAGCAACATTGCAGCTATTATGGCAAGCCATGTCTTTGGGTCAGCAGCGGGAAATATTCTTTCTGTCTTTTTATTTCTGTCTGTGCTTGCTTATGTGAATGTTTTATTAATGAGCAACCCCCGGGTAATGCAGGCTATGAGTGAAGAAAAGGTTTTACCAGCAGCATTTGCAAAACGTACAAAGGGAACTAATGTACTGCTCACTGCCTTAAGTGTGTTCGCCTCTATGTGTGCACTCATAGTTTTTTGGGCAAAAACATTTGATGAGATTTTGAGCTTTACAATTTTTTTAGATTGCTTTGGTATGGTGTTGTCTGCCGCCACAATTTTTGTTTTGCGAAAGCGAACGGCCCACCTGGATAATACCGGCATTTATAAGATGAAGTGGTACCCGTTAATGCCATTACTGTTTATTCTTACATATATTTTTGTAGCCATTAGTATTTTTATTGATAAACCCAATACAGGTTTGTTAGGGCTTGGCATCCTGATAATTTTTATGGGATTATATTTTGTGGCAAGAGCGATCAATAGAAACAGGGTTAATTGAAAAAAATAAAAATCCTTAATTCACTGCTATGGATATTTCTTATATCATCAATGAAATGGCAGAAGACCGCCAGCAATATTTCAATGCAATGTCTGTACCCATCATGCAGACAAGCAATTTTGTTTTTGACAAAGTAGATGACATGCGAAATGCATTTGCTGATGAATACAGCACGTATTTGTATAGCCGGGGCAGAAACCCTACAGTAGATATTTTGCGAAAAAAACTGGCAGCCCTTGATGGCGCAGAAGACTGCCTTGTTTTCAACACAGGCGCTTCAGCGATTTTTGCTGCCGTACTTGCCAATGTAAAAGCCGGCGATCATATTGTGAGTGTAGATAAACCATATACCTGGGCACAGAAAATGTTTAATGATATTCTTCCCAGGTTCAATGTGAGTACAACATACATTGATGGACGTGATATTGAAAATTTTGAACGGGCAATACTTCCAAATACAAGTGTTATTTATTTAGAAAGCCCTAATAGCTGGGATTATGCTTTGCAGGATCTTAAGGCTGTTTCAGAACTTGCAAAGGCAGAGGGAATTATAACCATTATTGACAACAGCTATTGTACTCCTTTATACCAGCGACCCATAGATTATGGAATTGACCTGAGCCTGCAAACAGCCACAAAATATATTGGCGGCCACAGCGATACGTTAGGTGGTGTGTTAAGTGGAAGTAAAGAGATGATTGAAAAAATATTCAATAGCGAATACATGAACATCGGCAGCGGCATACAACCGTTTAATGCCTGGTTGCTTTTGCGTGGGCTTCGAACCCTGCCCATGCGACTTGAACATATTTCAAGATCCACATTACAAGTTGTTTCCTTTTTAAAATCACATGAAAAAATAGAAGAAGTAATTTTCCCCTTTGATGAAAGCTTTTCGCAATATCAACTTGCGAAACAACAAATGAGTGGAGCATGCGGTTTAATCACCATCGTATTAAAAGCTGAATCTATTTCAGCAATTGAAAAATTCTGTGAAAGCCTGCAACATTTTTTTATGGCAGTAAGCTGGGGCGGATATGAAAGCTTGCTTATACCGAGGTGCGCCGGAATACCTGTTTCAGATTTTGATGCAAACAATAGGGAACACCGGATGGTGCGCTTATACATCGGCCTGGAAGACCCTGGTTATTTAATTAAAGATTTGCAACAGGCACTTGATAGCATAGATTAGTAGGTAGTATTTTTTATATAAAAAGAGCCGCCTAAAAAAAGACGGCTCATAAAAATCATTCTTCATACTTTTTTATCTGTCCCACCAAACCCTTGTATTCAAATCATCTGCACCACCATAAGGAAATGCTGCTACGGCTGCGTTATAATTTATTGTATTGTTTGAGCGTTCAATAACAGGGTAAGCCTCTCTTCTCGGAATTTTGTCGCCATTAGCACCTGGCGCTGCTATCAAAACTGGAAATCCAGTTCTTCTCCATTCTGCCCATGCTTCGTATCCATTCAGGAATAAATGTATCCATCTCTGTACTGCTATTTGTTTAAGGGCAGTGGCAGGATTGTATGCTACACTTGGTTGGGCTAACAGCGCAGTAACACCCGTAGTTCTTTTGGTCCATTGAAGTACAGAATTTTGAATAGCCAGGTCGTAATTAGTTTTGGCAGTAACGTCTCCACCTGCTATCCATCCTGTTTTTGCAGCTTCTGCCAAAGCAAAAAGTGCTTGTGGATATGTTACCAGGTATACAGGTGCATTTTGAAGGCGAAGTGTATCACCCAATAAAGAATAATTGCCGGGAGTTACGGTGGAAGTTAGTCCATAAGGTAATCCGGCATAAGTTCCGGAGTTGGCCCCGGAAGTAGCTTTGTTGGCAAATATGGGCAAGCGTGGATCATTTGTTGAAAGCAAAGTATCAACCAATGGCTTACTAACGGCATACCAGAGCCGTCCGAGCCTGTTCATTTGTGTGTACCAGAAATTTTCATTGGCAGCATCTGCAAGGTGTGAATAAGCAAAGTTATCTGCATTAGATGTCATGATACCATTAGTAACTGCTTTATTAAATTCCAAAGCGCCTTTAACCGGGTCAACTTTCGACAATCGTAAACCCATCAACATGTGAATGGTGTTGCCAAATTTTTTCCATTTGGTTACATCGCCATTGTACATGATGTCATTCTTTATATTACCAGTTACGATACTTGCATTTGCCTGGTCAAGTAATAAAAAGAGGCTGTCATAGATATCTTTTTGTTTATCATACTTAGGCGTAAAGTTGTTTCTCCCTTTCAATGATTCTGAATAAGGAACATCTCCCCACCTGTCAGTTACAAACCAGAAAATATAAGCCTTTAATATTTTGGCCACTGCTACCTGGTTTACTATAGGCCCTTCGTTTGCATCTAGTGTAGATGTAAACACAGATTCAAGATCCTGCAACGGGCCGGTGTACCATCCATAAAAATTAAAGTAGATGGTAGTGTACCTGGAGTTATCAGTGAATGAAGTATTGGATAGATGCTGAGGATAATGCACACCAAAAGGCGATGAGCTCATATCTGGCAACGATCGCTCAGCACTCGCAATCAGTTGCGTGCCCGATGCTTTGCTAGGCCTGTTTGGATCTACGTTCTCGCTGCCATCAAATTTTTTGCAACCCGTTAATAGCAGCAGTAACGAACTCATTAAATAAATTGATCTATAAATATTTTGCATAATGATTTTTTTAAAAGGTTAGGTTTAAGCTTACACCATAAGAGCGTACTGTTTGAAATTCGCCTTTCTCCAGCCAACTAATAGAACCGCTTCCATAAGAAAGTTCTGATGGCTCTAATCCTTTAGGCGCTTTTTGCCAGATCATAATTGGGTTGCGAGCTATCAAGGCAATTTTTGCAGATTTGAATGGTGTTTTAGCTACTAAGTTATTGTCTAAATTATATCCTAAACTTACTTCTCTTAATTTAATATAGGATGCGTCATAAAGCCATTCTTCATATATACGTGTGCCTAAAGTATTACGGAAGTATGAGCGTGCATCCACATATGCAGTTACTTCTGCTCCTGTGGCATTTGATATACCATCCACTCTTACACCCCCACCTGTCGCCAGTGCGTCTCTTACATTAAATCCTTTATCATTCAATACTGCTGTTTCTGCTGCCTGGCCAGATTTAACTGCCAGCATTTTACTCCAACTAAAAAATTGACCGCCTGACTGAAAGTCAATCATTGCACTTAAATCAACCTTCCATATTTTAAAAGTATTCTGAAATCCTCCGGTGAATTTAGGTAACACACTTCCAAAATCATGGTTGGCTTCAAACATGGGAAGATTAGCGGCATCGAGCAAAATTTTATTTGTTTTCGGGTCACGCTTATATGCCTGGCCGACCAGGCTTCCAAAAGCATTATTAACCGTAGCATTTAAAAATATAGACACACTGGAGTATGTATTAGCATCAAGCTGGTAAACGTTTATACCGGGATACAGTTCTTTAACCATGCTCTTATTACGGGCAAAATTTAGTGCGGTGTTCCAGGTAAAAAATTTAGATTCAACGGGTTTACCGGTGAGAGATAGTTCCCAACCTTTATTTTCAATTAGCCCCGC
This sequence comes from Ferruginibacter sp., assembly GCA_039920245.1. Lineage (GTDB taxonomy): Bacteria > Bacteroidota > Bacteroidia > Chitinophagales > Chitinophagaceae > Ferruginibacter. Next base: position 3,456 of record JBDSEE010000197.1, on the reverse strand, counting down.
ATTTACAACTGTTGCAGAATAACCGCTTGCGCCAGATACATCAAGATTAATGATCTGGTCTTTATTTTTTTGCTGGTAATAAGTAAACTCAGCGCCTACCCTGTTTTTAAGGAATTTTACATCAAGCCCAACTTCAAAAGCTTTTGCAAATGAAGGTTTAATATTGGGATTGTTTAATACATCAGGCACTGAGATCGGGTTTATAGTACCACTAGTTGGAGTGTATGGTATGCCTACATTAAAACTACTCCCCGTTTGATATGGTGGAAGGTCTCCACCTGCAACAGCATAGCTCGCTCTTATTTTGCCAAATGACATTGGTTTCCATTTCAATAACTCACTAAATACCATGCTACCCGACACGGAAGGATATGAATAGGAATTATTATTTACCGGCAATGCAGAAGACACATCGTTACGGAAGGTTGCATCCAGGAAATAAATGTCCTTATATCCAACAGAAGCAAGACCATAGATACTTCTAATTTCTTTCCTGCGAATAAATGATGAAATAACCGGCCGGTCTTTAGAGCCGGCAAGACTATAAAACGCCGGGCTGCTCAGGCCGCCAACAGTATTTCCACTTACAGAAGTAAAATTGACAGTGTATTTATTTGCACCAACATTCAGGTTAAAAGAAACATTACCAAACTGTTTTGTGTACTGTCCTAAAAACTCGTAATTAAATTCCCTGCTTTGATATTTTGCAACAGAATATCCTTCATCTAATCTTCCACCAAGCGCCTCTTTATGAGATACATTTTGAGTGTACATATCAGTGCGAAGGAAGCCAGTTAGTTTAAGTCCTGGTGCAACCATGTAGCTTAAATTTACATCGCCATATATCCTGTCCCTGTCATCATCATTGCTATTTGCATAAGCATCAAAATATGGATTGTTCCAGTCGCTTGGTCGGTTGTTTGTAATGATGCCTGTAGTAGTATTGGGATTCACATTCCAGTTTAGAATTGTCCCATCAGAATACCTGTAATTCTTCAAACGGTTCATATCAATATTGCGCTGGAACCATTGTACCTGCCCGGTTGCAGTGCCCTGGTATCCCTGCGAAGGACGCACAGCTTTGTTATTAGCAAAGTTTGCATTTACTCCTGCAGTAAGTTTACTTGTTATATCCAACGAGGTATTTAATCCAAGGTTATTTCTTTTTAGTGATGTGCCCGGCAGAACCCCCTTTATATAAGCATTTGTATAGCTTAACCTGTAAGTCATATTTTCATTTCCACCACCAACAGAGATGTTGTTATTAATTGTATGGCCTGTTTGAAAATAGTCTTTTACATTACTTGGGTGAGGCACAAAAGGCGTTAGTTTTCCAAACTCCGGGTCAATAGGATAAAAGCTATAAAACTGGCGTACAGGAGTGCCATCCATTTTAGGCCCCCAACTTTCATCATTGCCATTTACATATTTATCACCATTCGCAAGCGTTCTGAAAACCTGGTCATTCCCTACACCATAAATATCCTGCAATGGCATAAAGTTTCCTGTTTTTTCCATAGAAAAAGCAGAGCTATATTGAACCTGGATTTTCTTCGCACCTTTTTTACCCTTTCTTGTGGTAATAAGAATTACACCATACTGTCCCCTAAGTCCATACAAGGCAGAAGCAGCAGGACCTTTTAATACATTTACCGACTCAATATCATCAGGATTTATATCCTGGCTGATGTTACCCAGGTCTGGACCATTGCCTGTTGAACCTGAAAAATTTGAATTGGAAATCGGAGTGCCGTCAACCACTATTAATGGCTGATCATTTCCATTAAGGTTATTTACACCTCTTATTTTTATTTTTTGTGTTCCGCCCATGCTTGCGCCCGAAGATCCAACTACCTGCACACCGGCAATTTTTCCTGCCAGCGATCCAAGAACATTTTGTTCTTTAGTTAGTGTAAGGTTATCGCCGCTAATCATTTGCGTAGAATAACCCAATGATTTTTGTTTTCGGTTAATGCCGAGTGCCGTAACAATTACCTCAGACATGGAACTTGCATCTTGTAGCACAACAGATAAGTTATTACTGCTCCCTACCCTCATTTCAATAATTTGATAACCAACAGAAGAAATAACAAGTACAGAGCTATTTCCCGGTACACTGATAGTAAATATTCCGTTGTCATTTGCTGAGGTGCCAATGTTACTTCCTCTTACTGTAACCGATGCCTGGGGAATTGGATTGCCTTTTTGGTCGGTTACTTTTCCTGAAATTGACCGGCCTTGGCTAAGTGCAATGGAAGGAATTAAAAAGAAAACAATAATTCCTGATAGGAATAATTTTATTGTCATAAGCAAGTTTTTAGGAGGTTAATGTTTAATTGCGGACAAAAAGTAACACAAATAAATTAAAGGTTATTTATTTAGGCAGAATATTTTTTCCTGCACAAACCCGCAGCAAGAATATCGGGATAATTTTCTATAGATTAATAAGGATAATCAGAATGTGAGATATTTTTTACCGCAAAAACATGCAAGATTCTTTTCAATTGAGGATTATAAAATCAACTGATGAAGTTTTTATCAAGGCATAATGAATCTAATATCTGAAAACAACCGGTGATGAGCTGTAAGAAATGCAGGATAAAATGAAAAAAGTGGATCAGAAAAAGTGTGGTCTCACCAGGACTCGAACCTGGATCTAGAGTTTAGGAAACTCCTATTCTATCCCTTGAACTATGAGACCCTTTTTTGAAGGACGGCAAAAATAAAGATTTTATCCTTCATAAGTGGAGATTATCAATTATCCATTATCCCATTATCCATTAACGAGCCCTTCCTGCCTTATCTTTGCACGCTATGAAATGGATGAATGTTATAATTAAGTATCGCCTTTGGATCGGCTTGTTTTTGCTTGCGGCGGCTATTTTTGTAAATTATCAAACAAGCTTCTGGCCCTCATTTATATTGTACTTGCTGGCAGTTGTACTCATACTTGGTCATTTCCTGCTTGGCCCCATGCGCCTTATTCAATCACATATGGAAGAAGGCGATATGGAAGGAGCCAGAAAAGTAGTTGACTCTATAAAATTTCCTGGTTTACTTATAAAGCCAATGCGTTCTGTGTATTATACAATTAAAGGAAACCTGGATATGGTGAGCCAGGATTATGATTCTGCAGAAAGGAATATGAAGAAAAGCCTTTCGCTGGGTGGTGGTGCACTTACAAAGCAGGCAGAAGGACCTAATAAATTGCAACTTGGGATGCTGTGTATGCAAAAAGGCGATATAAAGCAGGCGGAAGCATATATCAGGCAGGCCATACGTGCCGGTTTGCCAGACAAGGAAAACCAGGCAGCAGCTTACTTACAGCTCTGCAGCATCATGATGAATAAAAGGGAATTTCGTGCAGCCAAAGAATATTTCCGCAAGGCAAAAGGCTTCAAACCAACCACACCGCAGATTGTGGACCAGATAAAACAAATAGAAAAGTATATTGGC
>JBDSEE010000196.1:0-7076 GCA_039920245.1 Ferruginibacter sp. | reverse complement strand
ATAAAATTCAGGAAGAAAGATTGGTCGCCCCTGGAAAAGTTGCCGAACAAATTATTTTAGCCATCCGAATTAAGATTTTTTACTGATAAAAAACATGTAATGAAAAAATTAATGATCATAATTATTGCTACTTTTTTTTGTCTGCATTCTTATGCACAAAATGTAGGTATTGGTATTGCATCACCAAAGGCAATGCTGCATATAAAAGGAAATGCGGATACCTCGCAATTGGTAATTGATGCAAATGCCACGCAATCTAATACAAGGCCCTTGATACGATTAAGAAATGCTGCAGGCACAGATTTGCTCCATATTCATTCAGATAATATCAACAATACCTTTGTTGGGTTAAATGCTGGCAGGGTAAATAACGCTGGAGGTGCAGGTATTTACAACTCTTTCTTCGGAGCAAGTGCTGGCTATTCCAACACCGTAGGTGGTTATAATACTGCTATAGGAAACGCGGCGCTTTATTTAAATACAGCAGGGCAGTATAATACTGCAACCGGAAACCAGGCACTTTATTCTAATTCTACCGGAAGCTTTAACACCGCTAACGGATATCATGCGCTTAATTCCAATAGCATTGGCAACGGGAATACCGCCAATGGGTATTCTTCCTTGAACTCCAATACAGTTGGAAGCGATAATGTTGCCATTGGATATGCAACACTTAATCATAACAACACAGCAAATGAAAATACTGCTGTAGGTAATTATGCACTAGGCAGCCAGGCTTTTAATAATGGAGGATTGGGATGGGCAAGCCGCAATACGGCAATTGGATTCTATGCATTACAATTTAATCAACCAACAGCAATTAATAATGGCATAGATAACACTGCAGTGGGGCACTTTGCCCTGGCGAGTAATTCACAAGGATCTTATAATACTGCTACCGGGTCTTCTGCACTGGCAACCAATTCAACAGGCGCTAAAAATACCGCTAATGGATACTCTGCACTTGGTTTCAACAGCACCGGAAGCAATAATAGCGCTAATGGATATGCTGCGCTTTATAATAACAGCACCGGAAGCAATAATAGCGCTAATGGATATACTGCGCTTTACAATAACAGCACCGGATCCAGTAATGTTGCATTTGGGGCTTCTGCCCTTTATTCAAACATGAATGGAAATTCCAATACTGCCAATGGAGCTTCTGCACTTTATTTAAATACAGATGGATATAATAATACTGCCACCGGGGGTTCTGCACTTTATTCAAACATCATTGGATATAACAATACTGCCAACGGATCAGGAGCACTTGCCAACAATACAACAGCATCTAACAATGTCGCAATTGGGTATAATTCATTATTTAATCAAACTTTCAACAATGGCGGAGTTGCCTGGAGCTCTAATAATGTTGCAGTTGGTAATAGTGCATTGTTTTTTAATAACCCAACCTACGATCTTGAGGGAATTAATAATACAGCTATTGGAACATATGCCCTGTATAGTAACACCACTGGCCACTCTAACACGGCTACAGGTATGAACGCACTTTTCAATAATCAAATTGGAAACTATAATACTGCCATCGGAAAAGATGCGCTTATTAATAATACTATCGGGTACTACAATACCGCCACCGGATATCAGGCACTATTTAATAATAATGGCCATTACAATACCGCTAGTGGATTCAAGGCTCTTTACAAAAACACTACCGGAGTCGACAATGTTGCCATAGGCGATGGGGCACTTTATAATAATATCGGTGGAAGCTATAACATCGGTATAGGATATAATTCAGGCACACATTCCAGCGCACCTAATATTTCCAATACAATAGGTATAGGAAATAATGGTATCCAGATTGCCACAAATAACCAGGTAGTCATGGGCAACTTTAGTATGGGGGCTTATTTATCGTATGTTTCATGGACCCAATTTTCAGATGCCAGGATAAAGACGAATATAAAAGAAGAGGTTAAAGGACTTGATTTTATTACAAAACTTAGGCCTGTTACTTATTATAAAAGTATAAAAGCTATGGTTGCGATTACAGGTAATAAAGAAACAAAGGATTATCCCGGAAAATATGATGTAGAAAAAATAAAGTTCAGCGGCTTTCTTGCACAGGATGTGGAAAAAGCCGCCAACGAAAGTGGTTATGATTTCAGCGGTCTGCACAAACCCAATAACAGCAAAGATTTATATGCACTGAGCTATGAAACATTTGTTGTGCCATTGGTAAAAGCGGTGCAGGAGCAGCAGTTAATGATTGAAACGTTCAAAAATGAAAAAGAGAAACAGCAATTAAAAATAGATGCCTTGGAAAAAAGACTAACAGATTTGGAAAAGTTGCTGAAAAAATAACTTAAGCATCTGAATAACATTTTATTATTAAAAACTTTTTATGAAAAAATTTAGTACTATTTCTATTGCTATATTTTTCTGTTTACCTTCTTATGCACAAAATGTAGGTATTGGTATTGCAACACCACAAGCGCTGCTGCATATAAAAGGAAATGCAGATACCTCGCAATTGGTAATTGATGCTAATGCCACGCAATCTAACACAAGGCCTTTGATAAGATTAAGAAAAGCTGACGGTACAGATTTGCTCCATATTCATTCTGATAATATCTACAATACCTTTATTGGATTAAATGCAGGAAGAATTAATGTAGTTTCTAATTTTTTGGGGATATATAACACTTTTATCGGAAGCGGAACTGGTTATTCCAATACATCTGGTTATTTCAATACTGCCAGTGGAACTAATGCACTCCATTATAACACTATTGGACATGATAACACTGCTAACGGGCTTGCTGCACTTTCTAATAATACAACAGCATCTGATAATGTAGCAATTGGATCTAGAGCCTTAGTGAGCCAATCTTTTAATAATGGTGGGGTTATCTGGATCAGCAATAATGTTGCTGTGGGTAATGATGCATTGTATCAAAATAACCCAACTTCTGTATATAATGGCGTAAATAATACAGCTATTGGAACAGCTGCCCTGAATCGGAACACCACTGGCACTGGTAACACGGCAACAGGTATGAATGCACTTTACAATAATCAAAATGGATTCTATAATACTGCAATTGGAAAAGATGCGCTTATTAATAATACTGACGCGGACTATAGTACAGCCATTGGCTATCAGGCTCTATTTAATAATAATGCTTATTACAATACGGCCAATGGAAGCTTTACACTTTACAAAAATACTACCGGAATAGGTAATACAGCCATTGGAGAAGAAGCACTTTATAATAATGTCGGTGGAAGTTATAACATTGCGGTAGGATATAATTCCGGTACATACTACACCTATCCCAATATAAACAATTCAATAGGTATAGGAAATAATGATATTCAAATTGGAACAAACAACCAGATAGTTATGGGTAACTTCAGTTCCACAGGTTATCTATCACATAATCCATGGGGTACTTTTTCAGATGCCAGGATAAAAACGAATATAAAAGAAGAAGTAAAGGGCCTGGAATTTATTACCCGGCTAAGGCCAGTTACATATTATAAAAGTATAAAGGCAATGGTGGCAGTTACGGGCAGCAAAGAAACAAAAGACTTCCCGGGCAAATATGATGTAGAAAAAATAAAATTCAGCGGCTTCCTTGCACAGGAAGTAGAGAAAGCTGCCAACGAAAGCGGCTATGATTTCAGTGGCCTGCACAAACCCAATAACAGCAGAGAAATGTATGCCCTAAGCTATGAAACCTTTGTGGTGCCACTGGTAAAAGCGGTGCAGGAGCAGCAGATTATTATTGAAAAGCAGAATAAACTAATTGAGGATTTACTAAAAAGGGTTACTGCACTGGAAAAAAAATAATTATGGCAACGGCAGATAAGAAATAAAGAATTTTAATATTCATAAACCAAAAATAATTAATCATGAAAAATTTATTGATCGCTTTTATCAGCTCACTGCTATTTGCAAATTGTAATAGCCAAAATGCTACAGAAAAAAAAGGAGAAATCTCCAATAAAACAGCCGCTAAAAATGAAAGCCCTGCTGATGCTTCTGCAAAAGAATCAGCTTCTATAAAAATTTTTAAAGATGATAAGCTGGTAGTGGAATATAAAACTACATTTCCACAAGGAGGAATAACAACATATAAAACAGGAGAAAAAGACCTTGTACTAAAACTCAGCAATGATGATAACTCGGTCAATTTAATTATAACCCTTGAAAAAACAACATCCGGTAATTATTCCATTGGCAAACCTGGAATGGGGCAGGCAAGTGTACTATTATCCACTGATGCCAAAGGGGCACTGCCGTATCTGACAAATCCTAATGAGGGAACATTTACAATTACGATTACAGGCGAAACCTGCAGTGGAAATTTTACTGCCACCCAAAAAGAAACAGGTTCGGATAATATAAAAATAACCGGTGAGTTTACCTCAATACCGCTAATGAAACAAACCTCAAAATATTAATGCCCATACATTAAATTATGAACAATTAAAAAATAACAACGATCTAAATAAATTAATTACTACAATGGATCATTCTGCAAAATCAATAGAATAATTATGAAACAGGCATTTATATTACTATTATCTTTTTTATTAGTAACTAAAGGCGGGGCGCAAATTTTAAAAAAAATAGGCAACCGCATAAAAGATGATGCGGCCTGGCGTTTATCAAACAAAATTGATAACGAAATCAGAAAAGGTGTAGACAGCGTCTTTGAAATGCCAAAAAAAATTAAGAATAAAAACAATGCTAAGGCTTCAACAGAAGAAATTGATAAAAACAGTACTGTTGACAATCAACCAAAAAATAAAAATGTAGCAAGCGATAATACAATGGCTACATCCGGTGAAAAAGAAATGAAACCTTCTGATGGTTTTATCACCCTTACCTTATCTGCCAACACTATTTTTACGGGCGGGACCATTTCAATAAATGGCGAGAGTGTAAAATACAAAAATCTTAACCAGGTAGAAATAACTGTTAGTGGACCCTCAGCCAATGATATAAAAAATATACCACTTGCTGATGATGGAAAATACAGGACTGCCTGGATCGCTGCTGATAAAGCCGGAGAATATACCGTAACTGTAAAAAGCAGTGACAAAAAAGCCCGGCAATCTGCAAAACTAATTGTTTATACATTACCTGATTTGGGCAATTGGTGCGATAATAATATTGCAGAAGTAAACAAAGCCTTTGATAAGCTAAAGACTAGTTCAGCCAAAGTAGCAGATGGCATTAGCTCCAAAAACAAAGTGGAACTGGAGAAAAAAATGGCTGATGTAAAAGACAAAGTCGATAATCTGCTTAAACTATATAAAGACCTGAATAAAGCGGGAAAAGAAACAGCAGACCTGGGGAAATCAGGCAAGCGGCTACCTCGTGGCCTTGCAGGAAATTTATCCAATCTTAATGACAACCTTGCCGACCAAACACAGCAAATAAAAGCACTGGAAGAAATTGCAGCTCACGAGCCACTTGATAACACGATTTGCGAATACATTGTAATACTGAATGAAGCCTGTGCCGCATTTCAAACCGTTACTAATTTCTGGTCACGTTCTATATTTACTATTCTTGCAAACATTGCTACAGATAAAGGAGCACCGGCTATAGCAGGAGGAATTAACGATGCCGGTGTAGGAATCGAAGCGCCTAATGATTTTCCATTAAAAGAAATGACAAAGATTTATGCCACATCAAAAGTTGATGCAGAGTCATTAAGTTCAAAATTAGGGAAAGCAGGTATAGCGGCAGACCTGGCCCAATTTGCATTGGATGTGCTATTGAAAATATATTGTGGTGTCTTTAAAGGAAATTTTACGCATGATTATAACATTGAGTTTAGAAATAATGCAGGAGAAAACTGGTGGACATACGGTGCGAAAATGAAAGCCATCCTTTTTTTGCGTTATCCAAAAGATAAAAATACCGGGGGTATTATTAAAATGAAGGGCAACCTGGAAGGCAATGCAGTAAAATTTGATTTTTGGCAGGATATAGCAAAAGAAAATGATTTTCATGCTGTGAGCAAAGGAAAAATTGTAGTGGTTCCCATTAAAACATTTACGCCATTGTCAGTATCTTTTGCCACCAGCGAAAGGGATATTTTAGGTTTTGGCGCTATTGCAAGAGGGTTGGCTACACCTGCTTATTTTAATATTCCCGTTGATGCAGAGTATGATGTGGATGCAAAAAAAATAAAAATATTTGTGAATGACGCCATCATTGATTTTTCCAACCTGGTAGCCAACCAGTTTGTATTTCTTATGGTGGGCCAGGATTTGATTCCTTATCCAAAAAAAATGGACTTCCCAATACACAAAGCAAAAACAACAATCAACGGCATTTTTATTTCCTTTAAAGAATTTGATGTGGAAAAAGATTCAAAAGGCAACGAAAGTTTTCAAGGTAAGGGTACAAGGCATATTGGTGATAAAACATCCATACGGGAAACCAATTTAAATTTTACGCTTTCAGCAAAAAAAGAATGATGGGATATTGTCATAACCGGCAAACAATTATGGCATTTTTGTCAACCATTATTTCAATGAATCATCACCATAAATAATTTATATGAAGAATTTGATTTTGCATTTCGTTTTTTTTCATTATCAGTATTGTAGTTTTAGCACAAAGCACCTCCATTAATACAACAGGCGCTGCGGCTATTTCCAGTCCTGTGGAAAAGCACGTTATCGTTGAAGAACAAAAAGCAACCATTAGCGACTTGAAAAAAAAATTAGATCGACTTGAAGAAAAAATAAAATATGCAGCTTTTGCACAATAACCTACTCTATACATTCTTCACAATAATCGTAGATTAGCAGTATGCGGCATGGTAAAGTTTTCATAGCGCTGTTTTTATTTTTTTACATGCCGCAAACCTATGCACAGAACATGCATACTTACAATTTTAAAGAAGGCCTGAGTAACAATTCTATTAATTGCATTACAAAAGATAACAGGGGATTTTTATGGGTCGGGACAGGTGAGGGCCTGAATCGTTTTGATGGCCGGCATTTTATATCTTTTTTCTGCAACCGCAATGATCCGGCTTCGCTTAGCGGCAATAATATTTTTGACATATTGTGTTATAAAC
>JBDSEE010000195.1:0-15958 GCA_039920245.1 Ferruginibacter sp. | reverse complement strand
TCAATTGCGTCATATGAATGGAATTTCGGGGATGCTATTATTCAAACAACGACAGGCAACAGGATTACCCATGATTTTGGCGCCTATAATAATTTCAACGTAAAGGTTAAAGGAATATCGGCATCTGGCTGTTACATTACAGACAGTACGACCATTTCTATTGCGAAGTTTCCTTTAACTGCAACCGTTTTTCCTTCGTCAGGATGCATACCTGTTACGTCAAGTTTCCAAGTAAGTGCCACAATGGTAACTGGTGACAATATTCAAAATATAATTTGGGATTTTGGTGATGGTAGTCCAATTCAAAACAATAACCTGACAACTTATTCGCATACTTATAATTCAACCAATAATATAACCTCGGCTAAAGTAATCGTAAATACAGCGATGGGCTGTACAAATGAATACCCGTTTCCATTATTTGCATTTGGCACTCCACCATCTAATATAAATGCATATACTGTAAGCGGCAGAGATACTTTTTGTGGCTCGGAAAGTATAGAATTGTATGCGACAGCCAATTGGGCTACTTTCTATGTATGGGATTATGGTGAAGGGGGTAAAGACTCAGTAACCTCCAACACCGTGGCACATCAGTTCACAACACTAGGAAACAAGCGAGTTGTTGTTACCCCCTACTTTAATGGTTGTTCCGGCACTTCGGATACCGTAAATATTTTTGTGACAGGGGTTATTGCTTTCTACAGCATTCAAAATACATGCAGCCAAAAGAACAGGTATTTATTTCAAAATCTATCGGAAGGAAACATCAGCCACTATGAATGGACTTTTTCCGATCAACCCGCTTTGATTGATTCCACTAATTTCAATGGAACACATAATTTTCCTACTGTAGGAAATTTTACCGCAAACCTCCTGCTGATCGATTATGTTACTGGTTGCCGGGATAGTTTACTTACAAACATCCATACCGCTTTGCCGGTTTTTTCATCCAGCCAGCAAAAAGTGTGTAAGGACAGTATTATAACCTTTAGGGTAACAAATTCATATCCGTGGGGGGTAGGTTATAGTTATGAGTATAATGTGGATGGTCAAGTAATTAATAATGGAGATTCGACCCTTCTTGAAATAAAACCAACCACTCATGGCAGCTATGCTGATTATGTTGTGATCAGGGATAACTCACCCCTTACATGCAGTGATACCGTGTATCTACCAATGCAAACAATAGTGAGAGGACCTGTTGCAGATTTTTCTATACCCATTGCACTCTGTGCAGATACAGCTGTGATTATCACAAATAATTCACATCCTTTTTATTCTAACGAACCGATCACTACCTGGAAATGGGATTTTGCTGATAACAAAAGGGATTCCGTGATGAACCCCGCTCCACACAAATACAGTTATGGAGCCACTTACAATATTTCACTGACCGCAACTGATATAAATGGCTGTGGCCAGTACTTTCAAAAACAGGTAACCATACATCCATTACCAAAAATTGATATCCTTCCCCGGAGAGATACAATTTGCGCCGGTCAAAACTTACAATTGATTGGCTTTTCTATTGATACCATTCTTTGGTCGCCGAATACTTATATAAATTGTACCAATTGTGATACAGTAAAAGTGAATCCTGTGACGTCAACTAATTATATAGGTAAAACAATAAGCGAGTTTGGTTGCAAAAATTATGATACTGCTTTTATTAAGGTACATGAAAAATTCACTTTAAAAGTTTCGCCTTCGGATACAAGTATTTGCCCGGGCTTCCAGGTCGCCTATAGTTTGAATAAAAAAGGAATAACAACCTGGACGCCGCCTACCTATTTAAACAACACAAACACATTCAACCCCATATCCACAGCAGAACAGGATATAAGTTATAAGATCATTGTGCAGGATTCGGCAGGTTGTTTTACCGATAGCACAACTGCTAAAATTCACTTATTTCCCAAGGCTTCGGTTGATGCAGGACCTGACCTGGTGCTGGATTATGACATGCCCTTTACTATGAGCCCACTATATAATAATAACATACAAACTTATTTTTGGACACCGGCCGGGACGCTTAATTGTACCAACTGTGCTAACCCATCGGGGCGGGCGGATATTACAACCAATTATAAGGTACAGGTGATAAATTCTGATGGTTGTAAAGCTGAAGATAATATTACCGTTTTTATAAATTGTCTTAGCAGTAAGCTCTATTTCCCCACTGCCTTCACTCCAAATGCTGATAGACTTAATGATTATTTTTATCCATTAGCTAGGGGTTTTGAGGAGATCAAAAGTTTTTCTGTTTTTAACCGAAACGGTTTTAAAGTTTTTGAGCGGAAAAATTTTAAACCGAATATCCCATCTCTCGGCTGGGATGGAAATATTAGAGGGGATAACCAATCCAGCACACAAACATTTGTTTGGTTTGCCGAAGTAATATGCGAAGGTAAAACCATCGTAAAAAAGGGAACAGTTATGTTGATAAGGTAACATAAAAAAAAGCTGCTCAATTGATTGAGCAGCTTTTCTAAAAAATATTTGAATGGTTACAATCTAAAGTGTGCAAATGCTTTGTTAGCTTCTGCCATTCTATGTGTATCTTCTTTTTTCTTGTATGAAGCACCTTCACCTTTACTAGCTGCAACAATTTCATTCGCTAATTTATCAGCCATGCTGCGCCCGTTTCTGTCACGGCTATATTTTACCATCCATTTGATGCTAAGTGATACTTTACGATCAGGGCGTACCTCAGCAGGTATCTGGAAAGTAGCACCACCAATTCTGCGGCTGCGAACTTCTACTCCCGGTGTAATATTGGAAAGGGCTTTTTTCCAAACCTCGTATCCATCTTCACCAGTGACCTTTGCCACCTTATCAAGAGCGTTATAAAAAATATTATATGCACCACTTTTTTTTCCTTCCCACATCAGGTTATTTACAAAACGGGTAACCAGTTTGTCATTAAACTTTGGATCTGGCGCTAAAGGGATCTTTTTTGGTTGTGTCTTCCTCATTATTATTTTATTTCTTTCTTATACGAATGTTAAGTATTAAATACTTGTTGTCTAATATATATACTTATTACTTCTTAGCTCTTTTAGTTCCGTACTTACTACGACTTTGTTTACGATCCTTCACACCAGCTGTATCCAGGCTACCCCGAACGATATGATAACGCACACCTGGTAAATCTTTTACCCTACCGCCACGAATAAGTACAATGGAGTGTTCCTGGAGGTTATGACCTTCACCCGGTATATAAGCAATTACTTCGATCTTATTTGTAAGACGCACTTTTGCTACTTTACGTAAAGCCGAATTTGGCTTCTTAGGTGTGGTAGTATAAACTCTTGTACATACACCTCTACGCTGAGGGCAACTATCCAGCGCCCTGGATTTGCTCTTAGCTTTTATAATTTCTCTTCCTTTTCTTACTAATTGTTGAATAGTGGGCATTTATTTACCTTTTATTTTTCGGACGGCAAAGGTAGCCATTATCAATTGAAAACCTAAAATTAATAAGAAAAAAAGCCATATTTTTTCTCTTCAATTAAAAAACCCACAGGCTAAGTGGGTTTTTACAATAATATATTGCTACTTCATCAGGAAACTTTCATCATCCATCCATGAGTGTCAGTTGTTTTCCCGTAACGAATGTCATTAAGCCTTTCTTTTAAACTGGGAGCTGTTTTCCATTTTTCCACATCAAACTCCATTACATAATCTTTATACCTTAATTCTTTTATCAGGGATATAGTAGCAGCTGTACCTGTTCCAAATACTTCGTAAAGCAGCCCGGCTTTATGAGCATCAATCACATCATCTATACTTAACGGTCTTTCTTCCACATTAAAGCCCATTTCTTTTAATAATGTTATGGTGCTGTTGCGGGTGACACCAGCCAGTATGGTTCCTTCTTTCAGATCAGGTGTTATAGCCGTATTTCCAATAATAAAAAACACGTTCATAGTGCCACATTCCTGTACATATTTGTGTTCAAAAGCATCTGTCCATAAAACCTGGTCATAGCCTTTCTTTTTGGCTTCAGCCGTGGCAAACATCGCCCCCCCGTAATTACCGGCGGCTTTTGCATAACCTACACCACCGGGCACTGCTCTTACAAACTGTTCCTCTACATATATCCGCATTGGATTATTATAGTAAGGGCCGGTGGGACTTAAAATGATCATGAACTTATATCGTTCACTTGGCTTCACTCCTATCATCTCATCGCTGCTGAACATGAAAGGGCGTATGTACAAAGAATGATCTACTTGTGAGGGTATCCAATTCTTATCAAGGTTTACCAGCAAACGCATTCCCTCCATAAATATCTCTTCAGGAACAGCGGGCATCTGCATTCTTTCAGCAGAAATATTGAAGCGCCTGAAATTATCCTGGGGCCTGAAAATATATGCTTCACCCTGTTCATCCTTGTAAGCTTTTATGCCTTCAAATATGGATTGCCCATAATGAATAGCAGCAAGTGAAGGAGCCATCAGCAACGGTTGATATGGCTTTATTTCCGGCGTTTTCCATTCCCCGTCTTCGTAGTCAACCTCAAGCATATGATCTGTAAAATATTTTCCAAATGGTATATTCTCCAGGTTAATATCATTGAGTTTACTACGTTCTACTTTTGTAATATTAAAATCGGCGGCGGCAATCATTTTGATTAATTTTATAACAAAGAAACGAAAAAAAACATCGCTGTAATTAACCATATATGAGTTTAGACAATATTCAACTTACTAACTATCATTTACAATATTTGTATAATAAATCATTGGTTGACTTAGAACCAAAGCAAGAAAACACCGAATCATTACAAGTGCCATCGATTTATTATCTCGGGAAAAATGAAAAAGGACTTATTATTATTATAAATGAGGCAGAACATGCATTCCTCTCTGATGACGACCTGAATTTCCTGGTAAAAATGATGAGCGCCTGCGCTATTACACTTGCAGACATGGCATTAGTAAATATTCATTTGCAAAGCCATGCCGACTATCAAACTATCACACAACAATTGAAGCCAGAAAAAATAATCTTTTTTGGTACTGAACCAGGGTTATTATCTTTTCCATTAGAATTTCCCCACTACCAGGTACAGCGTTATAATAAGCAGGATTATCTTGCTGCTCCGGCACTTTCTGTTTTACAAGCTAATAAAGATGAAAAGACAAGGCTATGGGTTAGTCTTCAAAAACTTTTTTTACTCCCCTAACATTCTAATGAAATCAATCATTTTTGCTACAAATAACCAGCATAAAGTACAGGAGATAAGATCTGTATTGAAAAACAACTTTGGGATCATTTCGCTAAAGGATGCAGGCATTCTTATAGAGATACCAGAGCCCCACGATACACTGGAAGCAAATGCCAGGGAAAAGTCTTTAACCATCAGTCGTATCACTGGTAGTAATTGTTTTAGTGAAGACACAGGCCTGGAAGTAACTGCTCTAAAAGGGGAGCCGGGAGTAAAAAGTGCGAGGTATGCTGGTGAAAATGCTTCCTTTGAAGAAAACACAGATAAATTATTGGCCCGGATGCAGGGAATTGAAACCAGGGAAGCCAGGTTTAGAACCGTTATATCACTGATCCTTGAAAAAAAAGAATACCAGTTTGAAGGAATTTGCCCGGGCACGATAACTACAAAACGAATGGGGAATGCTTGTTTTGGTTATGATCCTGTATTTATACCTTTGGGCGCTACTAAAACTTTTGCTGAAATGACTATGAACGAAAAAAATATTTATAGCCACCGTCGGAAAGCCACGGATAAGTTTATTCAATTTTTACAAGAACAACATGAGCAGAGTTAAAATAGAAATGCCTGGTAAGATCATTTTTGTGACAGATATACCAGTCAGAATAACCGACATAAACTATGGCAACCATGTGGGAAATGATGCCCTGGTCAGTCTTGTACAAGAAGCGAGGGTGAAATTGCTGCAACGGGCCGGTTATAAAAATGAACTTGAAATAGATGGGGTCGGATTGATCATGGCTGGCCTTTCTATGGAATATAAAAAAGAATCTTTTTACGGAGACATATTGCATATTGCCATCGGTGTAGATGAAATATCAGAAGTGGGATTTAATTTATATTATAAAATAAATGCAGAACGAGGTGAAGAAATGATGCTCGTCGCAAAAGCAAAAACAGAAATGGTTTGCTTTAATTATTCCACAAAAAGGATTTCCCCGATACCAACCGGCCTTAGATCTTTCCTGGAAAAAAATTAATCTTCATTCCATATTTTCCAATTCTCTTCGGCTTGGATCATCAACATGTCCATTCCATTTTTAGTGATGGCTCCCCTATTATTTGCTTCGGCTAAGAATGCAGTAACGGCTGGTTGGTACACAAGGTCGTAACAATAATGTTTAGCATTAATGAACTCATAAGGAATGGGTGGCTTCCCGTTTTCCTTTGGTGACATACCAAGGGGCGTTGTATTTATGATTATCGTGTATTCATTCATCAACTGCTCATTCAACTTATCATATCCAATTGACTTACTAGCTTCTTCATTACGAGACACGAGTAAGAAAGGAATTGCATTTTTATTTAAGTCAAACTGAACTGCTTTAGAGGCGCCACCGGTTCCCAGTATCAGTGCTTTTTCGTGATGATCTTTTAGCAATGGCATAAAAGATCGTTCGAAACCGATAACATCTGTATTATAGCCAATACATTCTTCGGGTAGAATCTTTATACAATTTACTGCCCCGATCTGCATCGCTTCGTCTGTAACACTTTGCAAAAAAGGTATAACTGATTCTTTGTAGGGAATTGTAACTGCGAGTCCCTTTAACGATGGATTAGATTGCAATAAGGGTGTAAAATCATTGATGCCTGGAATGGGGAACAGTTCAAAAAAACTATCCCTTATATTTTCCCTTTCAAATTTTTCTGTAAAGAATTTTTTTGAAAAAGAATGTCCTAAGGGATAACCTATTAAACCATATAAATTCATCAGGCTGATTCTTTATTTAAATAAAGGTCGAAGGTATCTCCCCGAAGACCAATCCTCATTGCTTCCAGGGCAAGCATTTCGGATGGTGCAATATTTCCCAGGTTTACATTGCAACCTATCAACTCTATAAAATAAAGTTGTTGTGCTTTTTGGGGAGCTTCCCATATAATTTTTTCTTCCGGTATCTGTGTAAGGATCTCCTGCACCAATCCTTCCCTTACTTCGCCTGTACCCCTATAAATACCAACATTACCAGCTTCACGGGCTTCTGCAATTACATAGGTTGCACCTGCATTTAGCTCAGCTTTCATCAACTCAATCCATTTATAAGGTGGAATTATATGGGCGGCATCTTTACTACCCACTTCACTTAATACCACTCCATGTTTTGTAAGCTTTTCAATGTAACCACATTTTTCAGCATGTGGAATATTGATAGAACCATCACTCACTTCCATGTAGCTAACTGCAAATTCCTTGCACACACTTATATAGTCTTCAAACTGGTTGCGAATCAGGAAAGCTTCAAATAAGGTTCCGCCAAAATATACAGGCATGTCAAAAGAGCGGTAAACTTCTAATTTTTCTTTAAGATTGGGAGTAACATAAGATGTACCAAAGCCAAGCTTTACAATATCCACATGCGGGTGTGAAGCATTCATAAAATTTCTTGCTTCTTCTACGCTAAGACCCTTGTCCATTACCATGGTGAGGCCGTGTGTACGAGGTTTGATGTTTCTTTCCGGAATCTGTGTGAGATTAAAATTCATGTATGCTTTTTTTAATGGCCGCAAAGATATGTATCCGCACCAAGAATTTTGAATGATTTGTATCAGCAGTAGATGCTATAAAGATTTTTTCTTTTTGTACCGGGCTATTATCTCTACTACCTGCTGTTGCTGTAATATGGAAGGATTGAGTTCTATAAATTTTTTTATCAGCTTCGGGTTTGTGGCCATGCCTTTTTCCAACAATAATATTGCTTCTTTTGGCTGGCCTTCGGCAAAAAGAAAAATACTTTTATAAAACAGAAAGACTGGCTTGCCTTCAGTTTGTTCATAAGCGAATTGAGCATACTCGGTTCCGTCTTCATACATTTCAGCATTATATAAGCACCTGAGCAGTTCCGTCCAGCCATTAATATTCTTAGGCCGTACCCTTACCACATTACCAAAATAAGTTATGGCCTCATCCGTTTTATCCAGCATCATATAACACTGACCGAGAGCCAGGTTATACTCCGGCTGCATACGATGTGCAAGCATAGCATTTTGCAGGTGTTTTATGGCAGGTTGCCAGGCACCTTCATTCATATAAGTACAGGCTATTTTATAGTGCATCTGGCTGTCTTCTGCATTCAGGTGACTTGCTTTTTTATAATGGAACCTTGCCTGTGGATAATTCTTTAACTTCTCAAAGCAATGGCCAATAGCTTCATAAATCACATATTCCGGCCTGGAAAGTTCAAGCACTTTTTCCAATGCTTCAATTGCCTCTTTGAATCTTCGGAGCCTCAGGAATGCATCACCCATATTCCGGTAAGCATAATCAAATTTCTCATCTATAGCGATTGCATACTGATAAGCATCTATCGCTTTTTCGTGCAATTTAATTCCCTGGTATGCTGCGCCAAGATTAAACCATGCCAACTCGTTAAAAGGAAAATCATCCAGGATCTTTTGATGTATGCGTATCCCTTCTTCATTTCGGCCTGTAAAATCTGTCCAGAAGCAAATTTTGTAAAGTGCTTCTTCATTATTGGGCTCAATACTTAGTACCATTGCCAGGCAATCAAAAACCTTTTCAAAATTTTCATAATCATCATAAACATCAGCCAACTCAAACAACAGGTCTACCTTTTCATCACCGTCAAAGCGACCAATCGCTTCTTCCAGGACACCAGCAGCTTTTTCCTGCATATCCAACGCCAGGTAAGCATCTGTTTTTAATATGAAAAGGTTGGTATCGCTTGAGTCCATTAACTCAGCCTGGTCCAGTATATTCAGCGCTTGTTTGTATTTTCTTAAAGCTATTAAGAGATTGGCTTTTTGCAATAAAAGTGAAGAGGAATAAGGATACTGGATTATAGCATAATCCGCGGCTTCCAGTGCATTGACGTAGCTTTCCTTTTCGTCATAATAGTCTATGATTCTTTCAAAGCCGTCTTCTTCAATAAAGGAATTAGGGAATCCATTTTTAAGGTTTTCGAATTGCTGAAGCAATTGTTTAAGTTCTTCCCTGTCTTGCCGGTATGGGTTTTTACTCATGTTCTTAGAAATAGGTTATGGAAAAGTACCAAGAATTATTTAAATAATTGTAATCCTATACCAAAACTTATAATTGACCGTTTAATATTTAATAAAAATTTAGTGATGAACGGAAATTGTGAATTCAGAGAATATTAATATATTTGTAACAAATTAAGATTTTTAACAATGACCAAAATAGCAAAAATATTTTTCCTTCTGGCTATTTTTAGTGGAGTGATGCTTACAGGCTTCGCTGACCGTGGGATTGGTAAAAAATCAAAGGCAAAAGTTGCTTTAAATATTGCTTCTATTTCACCATCCAGAGGAATATCTTTTAACCTGAAATCAGGCGTGCAATACAAAGGATCGTTATTAAATAATGTCTCTACATCTGGATCATCTGTTACATATAATACCTTAATTACTTTTCAGAAAGGTAATACCATCTATATCCTGCCTTATAAACAAAAGATTCTAATACCGGAAATTAAACAAGGTTATACTGGTCTTAAGCTGATCTTAAAAACCAACTAATTATTCTCCCTTTTTTAATTGTTGATTTTCATCGTAACTCATAATCCTATACCCTGTTTTTGGAGCTTCAAACTTTGAATTACTTACTGGTTCCCAAGAGATATTACTCAATGTATATTTAAAATTCAGGTTACCTGACTGTATTTCATATTGAACAAGAAGTCCAGGCAGATTATTGAATGCATTGCTATATTCTTTATTAACTACATCAATCGCAGGGTCATAAAACACAGTAAATGTCTTTTCGTTGGGGAGCGTTGCAATCGCTTTCTTGCATTTATACCCGCTAATTTCTGTTATTCCTTCCTGTACCTGGAAATCAAGGTTTTTATACATCTTATTTTTTTGCACCCAGTTTTCTTTTGACATTGTGATCATCAATTTCTGAGCACTGTAAGCTCTCAATAAAAACCCGTT
This sequence comes from Ferruginibacter sp., assembly GCA_039920245.1. Taxonomy (GTDB): domain Bacteria; phylum Bacteroidota; class Bacteroidia; order Chitinophagales; family Chitinophagaceae; genus Ferruginibacter. The sequence goes on along the minus strand of JBDSEE010000195.1, from coordinate 5,808 downwards.
GCCTGCCTTCGAATCATATACATTAGTCTCTGAACCTAACGAACTAACCATTTCCGTGCGGCTTAAGTAAGGTTTCAAAAAAACCTGTAAAGTTGCACCACTTAATCCGGAAGATATTTCTCCTTTTAACCCTGTGATCTGTATATTATAACTGAAAGAACCTTCGACAAATTTCTTTTGGGCTATTCCATTTACAAAAAACAAACAAGCTAAAGAAGTAAAAAATAAGTGTAAGTGTTTCATTTTTAAATGATAAGTCACTGTAAGATAGATAATCCTATGCCAAAGCAAGCTGAATGCAGCATGCGCTTAAATTCTGAGTATAAAACGACTATACAAGCCGGTTATTTTAACGAAATGTTTTATTTCTTAGAAGATTTTTGTTTGATATCCTGCACTTTTTTCTGGGTTTCCTGCATAGCCTGCAGGCGCTCCTGCCACTTAGATTGCTTTTGAGGGCGTTTTCGATTTTCGCCTATTTGTGCTAATATTTTTTCATGATTGATAATATACTTTTGAATAACAACCTGCAATATCAGGGTTATGGTATTGGACACCGTATAATACCATGTAAGGGCGGCAGGCAGGTTATTAAATACGCCCAATAACAATACTGGAAATATATAAGGCATATATTTCATCAACGGATTATTATTGTCCTGCATTTGGCTCATACTGTATACCGAGATCAATAAACTTGTAAGAACTGCAGTAAGTGTAAACAAGCTAATGTGATCGCCATAAAAAGGTATACTGAATGGCAATTTATAAATAGAGTCATAAGCGGCAAGATCACTTGCCCATAAAAAACTCTTTCCCCTCAGGTCGATATTTGATTGGAAAAAGTAATAGAGTGACATAAATATAGGGATCTGCAAAAGCGCCGGCAGACATCCCCCCAGGGGACTGACTCCTGCAGTTTTCCATAATTTCATTTGCTCCATGCTAAAGGCCTGCTGATCCATCTGTCCTGTTTTTGGATCAGTATGCTTAGCTTTAAGTGCATCTACTTCAGGCTTAAGCACTTTCATTTTCGCACCACTCAGGTAACTCTTATACAAAATAGGTGAGGTTATGAGCCTAATCAGCAACGTTAGTAACAAGATAACGATTCCCATGCTTGCTACCTTACCCTGGAGAAAGTCAAAGACCGGCAATAAGAAATGACGGTTAATATATTTTACAAAAGAGAATATGCCGCTTCCATATGGGACGATACTTTCCATCTGGTTGTCATAATGTTTCAGCGTATTGTAATCACTGGGTCCATAATAAAAGCTTAGCGGGATGCTTGCGTTAGTTCCTGGATTGAAGTTAGTTTTACCATTCACTATCGCACGTGTTAGGAATTGATTAGTGTCAGAGGAAGCGACCCATTGTGTCTCTGCACTAGTAAACTTATTTTTAGCAACCAGGCCCGCTATAAAAAATTGTTGTTTTAGTGCTATCCAGTCAGCCCCTTTATTCATATCCAGATTATCGCCTTTTCCGACATATTCAAAATCATACTTGCCATTTTTTACATAGCATATATGGGTTTGTGATAACTCATATTTATGATCTTTTTCCACCTGGGAAGCTTCTGTTTGCCACAATATATTTACTGAATTCCTTGAAAATAATTTATCTGCACCAAATAACTGGATGTCCAGATCTATCATATAATCATTGGGCTTTATGGTATAAACATGGCTTATTTTTTTACCATCGCTGCCTGAAGCAATGAAGCTGATGGTTTGCGATTTATCTGTATTTTGTACAATAGGCTGGGCTGCAAAACTGATCTTATCTGTAGGACTCGTTTTATTTACAGCCGTATTTATTTCGTATGAAAATTTATTAAAACTGCTGCTATTTAATATTACAGGACTTCCGTCAAACCTATTGAATTTTTTAAGCTGCACTTTATCAACCTGGCCTCCTTGTGTATTAAATGAAACTTTGAACAATTCATTTTCAACCTGTACAGTTGTTCCAGCTAAGTTTGTTCTAAAACCAGTAGTATCCTCTGCCAAAGTTTTTGTAGTATCAGATGTGACCCCTATAGGTGTTATCAATGAATCTTTTTTAGGCGTATGAAGTGCTATTGAGTCAGCAATTCTTTTTTGTTCACCTTCATAAGCAAGGCGGCTCTTACTGTTAATATAAAACATTCCCATCAGCAACGCACCTATTAATACAAAACCAATAACTGTATTTCTATCCATGCCCATTTTTCAATATTTTTAAGTGGGCAAAGGTAATCAAGTTTTATATCCTCATAATTCAAATATTATCTTTCGGAAATAAGGACAACCAGTTATAAAAAAAGGCCGTTTCATGTTGAAACGGCCTTTTATTTTTATGCAAGAAAGTATTAGTTTATATACAGAACTTTTCCTGTAATAACTTCACCTCCTACACGGAATTTGTAAACCAAAGATTTACGAAGATGAGAAGGAGCTTCATATATCAGCTTTCTTGTTCCATCTTTTTCAATATGACCATCAAATAGAGTTTTGACCTTTTCACCTAACAAACCGAACAATTCTAATGTTGCATCACCAGCTACTTTAGATTCAACTGTAAATACAACTTTATCAGTGTAAGGATTTGGAAAAGCTGATACGGTTACTTTATTCAAATCTGCCAATACATCAAGCCTGCCTCTTGGAGCACCTGGTATACTGCTGCATACTTCATGATCATACCTGTTATTATAAGTATCAAGTTGATCTGCTAATGTGCCACAATTACCGGATAAGAATGCTGCCCTTATAGCGTTGTAGAGATTTACAAAAGACGTAAATCCTGTACCCGCCAAGTAGCTGTTGCCCCATGCAGCGGTATTTAGTAAAGCTGCATTGCCTTGTCTAGCAAGGTTAAAGCATCCACCACCACCTGTTGAACCTGCTGTATGCATATTAGCGCCTGCTGGGATACCGGAAATAGAACCTGCAGGTAAGTTGTAATATGTATAGAAATTAGTGGTTGTGATGAATTTATATCCTGCTGGCATTCCTGCATAAGTGTAGCCTCCTGAGGTACCACCTGCAACAAGGATATCTGTAAATTCATCCCAAACTTGTGGATGTGTTTTATAGAATCCCTGAGAACAAGCCCTTCCCTGACCACAACTAAATGAAACAGAACACGAAGTAGTACATCCATTCGCATTGGTAGCTGTGAGGCTGATTGTTACCATTCCACTTGCTCCAACATTGTAATGAATTGTATTAGTTCCATTACCTGAAAGGTATGTGCCATTTCCAGTCACCGACCATGCGTAATTGCTGTAAGTACCGGTTACAGAAAGTGTGTTATCTGTAGATCCGCAAATTGGCAATATAACAGGTGCAGTTAATGTACAAGGTGCTACAGGTGTGATAGAAAGCACCCTGCTGCAAGAACTGGTACATCCATTAGCATTAGTTACTATAACAACATAAGTACCTGCTACTGTAAGGTTATTAATAGTAGCTGTATTTGCTGTATAGCCGCCTGGCCCTGTCCATGAATAACTTGTACCGCCAGTAGCAGTAAAGCTAGTAGACTGTCCTGAACAGATTGCCTGATTACCGCTTATTGCACAAACCGGTAATGGATTAATTGCAGTCATTTTTGTACAGCTTCCTGAAGAACCCAAAGGATTGCTAAGGTTAGCAGTGACTACAACATTACCAGTTGTACCGGCTGTTACTGTAATCTGACTTGTTCCCTGTCCAGCGGTAATAGTACCACCTGTAACGATCCAGCTATATGTTGCATAGGTAGCAGGTACTGAATAGATCAACCCTGTTGCACCTGCACATGTAGTTTGTGGACCTGCAATTAAACATGGTAATGGACCGCCTTGTTCAACAATTAATAACCTGGTGCAAGTACTAGTACATCCGCTTGCATTTGTAACGGTTACTGTGTATGTACCTGCAACTGTTAAATTACTGATCACAGCTGTATTTGCAGTATAGCCACCTGGACCTGTCCATGTATAGCTTGCACCACCAGTCGCTGTGAAAGTAGCGGTTTGACCTGCTGAGATGATATTATTACCAGTAATGTTGCAAATTGGCAGTGCATTCACGGTTAATGTCCTGCTGCAAGAGCTGGTACATCCGTTTGCATTTGTTACTGTAACTGTATAAGTACCGGCAACGGTTAAATTGCTGATAGTTGCCGTAGCTGCAGTAAATCCACCTGGACCTGTCCATGTGTAACTAGTGCCGCCTGTTGCAGTGAAGCCAGTTGACTGACCTACACATATGGATTGGTTACCTATGATATCGCAAACTGGCAAAGCATTCACAGTTAAGGTACGGTTACAAGAGCTTGTACATCCACCAGCATTAGATACTGTTACGGTATAAGTACCGGCAACAGTTAAATTACTGATAGTTGCTGTAGTCGCTGTGAATCCACCCGGACCTGTCCATGAGTAATTGGTGCCACCAGTTGCGGTGAAGCTTGACGACTGTCCAAAGCAAATGGTTTGGTTGCCTGTAATATTACATACCGTACCTGCATTTATAGTTACCAGATATGTCAACGTGGTTGTACAACCATTTGCATTTGTAATAACTACAGTTAAGGTCATTGTAGGTCCTGAACCTGCAGTTACTGTGATTAAATATGTACCCTGTCCTGAGGTTATTGTTCCGCCAGTAATAGTCCATACATATGATGACCATCCTGGTAATGCCTGATAAACTAGTCCGGTTGCTCCAGCACAAACTGAAGTAGGTCCGGCGATAGCACAAACAGGATTCGCATAAAGGGTTACATTATAAGTACAGGTACTGGTGCAACCGGCTGCATTGGTTGTAGTAAGTGTTAAAACCAAATTGGCTCCTAAACCTGCAGTTACTGTTACTTGATTTGTACCGGCTCCAGCGGTTATTGTACCACCAGTTGCTGACCATACATAAGTAGCATTACCTGCTGCAGATGTAAATACTAAACCAGTAGTTCCCTGGCAAGCAGTAGAAGGACCAGTGATTGTACATATTGGCAATGCACTTATAGGAGTGATCTTAGTACAGCTACCTGAAGAACCCAGTGGATTAGATACATTGGCTGTTACTGTGATATTTCCTGATGCACCTGCTGTTACTGTAATCTGGTTTGTTCCCTGACCTGCAGTAATTGTACCGCCAGTAACAGTCCAGCTATATGTTGCATAAGTTGCAGGCACTGAATAGATCAGACCTGTTGTAGATGCACATGTTATTGCTGGTCCAGTAATTAAGCATGGAATTGGTCCACCTGATTCAACAATTAATAACCTGCTGCAAGAACTTGTACATCCGTTTGCATTGGTTACGGTAACTGTGTAAGTACCTGCAACGGTTAAGTTGCTGATCACAGCTGTATTTGCAGTGAAGCCGCCTGGACCTGTCCATGTGTAGCTTGTTCCGCCACTTGCTGTGAAAGTTGCTGTTTGACCAACTGATATTATATTATTACCAGTAATATTACAAACCGGAAGTGAATTAATGGTTAGATCCCTGCTACATGAGCTGGTACATCCGTTTGCATTTGTTACTGTAACTGAATAAGTACCGGCAACAGTTAAGTTACTGATAGTTGCTGTTGCTGCAGTAAAGCCGCCTGGGCCTGTCCATGAGTAGCTTGTTCCGCCAGTTGCTGTGAAGCTGGTTGAGAAACCTACACAAATCACATTATTACCTGTGATAGCACAAACTGGAACCGGATTTACAGTAACCACTAATGTATTAGTTGTAGAACATCCGTTGGCATTTGTTTCTGTTAATGTCAGGGTCATGGTAGGACCAGATCCTGCTGTAACAGTTACAAGGTTTGTACCTTGGC
>JBDSEE010000194.1:0-15150 GCA_039920245.1 Ferruginibacter sp. | reverse complement strand
CTCCCAGGGAAAGGGAGCGGTGGTTTAGAATATGACTATACTTTTTCAACTTCCGATTCAGCTAAAATTATAAATCAACAAAATACAATTTGCATTTGTTGTTCAATGTTGGTGTGCTATACAAGTGTGTGCCGATAAATCGGGATTAGAATAACACAACGAATTTGCCATGAATTACAAAAGCCTAATCAAAAAAAATAATCAATGCTTTTATTTTTTTAATTTGTCTTCAGCTTTTCAAACCGCATTTCAAATCCCCCGTGGGGGACGTAAGGGGGCTTCTAATCCAACTTCAACACCGCTAAAAACGCTTCCTGCGGAACTTCCACATTACCTATTTGCTTCATGCGCTTTTTACCTTCTTTCTGTTTCTCAAGAAGTTTTCGTTTTCGACTGATATCACCACCATAACATTTTGCGGTTACATCTTTACGCATGGCACTTATATTTTCACGGGCTACCACTTTGGCTCCAATGGCCGCTTGTATAGCGATCTGAAATTGCTGCCTTGGCAAAAGGTCCTTTAATTTTTCGCAAAGTTTGCGGCCAAATTCATGTGCCCTGGCCCGATGAATAAGCGCACTAAGTGCATCCACTTTTTCACCATTCAATAAAATATCCATTTTCACAATATCACTCACACGATATTCAATAGGATGATAATCGAAAGAAGCATAGCCACGTGTGATACTTTTTAATTTATCATAAAAATCAAAAACGATCTCAGTAAGGGGAAGATCAAATGTGAGTTCAACCCTTGTAGGTGTTAAGTATCCCTGGTTGATAAGAATGCCACGTTTGTTGATGCATAGTGTCATGATATTGCCAATGTACTCAGGCTTGCTGATCATTTGTGCCCGGATAAATGGCTCTTCAATTTTATCTATACGGGTTGGGTCAGGCATCTCGGTCGGGTTGTTCACCGTTATTAGTTCACCCTTGCTGGTAGTGGCTTTAAAACTTACATTTGGAACCGTTGTAATCACGGTTTGATTAAATTCCCTTTCTAATCTTTCCTGTATTATCTCCATGTGGAGCATGCCGAGGAATCCGCAACGGAAACCAAAACCCAATGCTTGTGAGGTTTCCAGCTCGAATGTGAGGGATGCGTCATTCAATTGCAATTTATCCATGCAGTCTCTCAACTCTTCAAAAGCATCTGTTTCAACTGGAAAAATTCCCGCAAATACCATCGGCTTCACATCTTCAAAACCTTTGATAGATTCTTTACATGGGTTGGCTGTGGTAGTAATGGTATCACCAACTTTTATCTCTTTTGCATTTTTTATGCCTGTGATAATATAACCAACGTCTCCTGCTTTCACTTCGTTCTTGGCCATCATCCCAAGCTTAAGGATGCCTACTTCATCAGCACCATATTCTAATCCAGTATTGCTGAATTTTATCTTTTCATTTTTATGCAGTGTGCCATTGAAAATGCGGTAATAAACTATGATACCTCTAAAGCTATTGTAAACACTGTCAAATATCAATGCCTGCAAAGGAGCTTCAGGATCACCGGAGGGAGCAGGAATACGCTCAATAATTGCATGCAAAATTTCTTCTATGCCTATTCCGCTTTTGCCACTTGCTAATAAAATATCATCCTCATTACAGCCAATTAATTCTATGATCTGGTCTTTCACTTCTGGTATCATTGCACCTTCCATATCAATTTTATTGATGACAGGAATGATCTCCAGGTTATTATCCATGGCCAGGTAAAGATTGCTGATGGTTTGTGCCTGTATTCCCTGGGATGCATCTACCAGTAACAAAGCGCCTTCGCATGCTGCCAGTGCCCGGCTTACTTCATAACTAAAATCAACGTGGCCTGGAGTATCAATAAGGTTTAAAATATATTCTTGTCCTTTGTATGGATAATTTATCTGGATTGCATGACTCTTTATCGTAATACCTTTTTCACGTTCCAGGTCCATATCGTCCAGCACCTGTGCCTGCATATCCCTGTCGCTAATAGTGTTTGTATGTTCAAGCAAGCGGTCGGCGAGGGTAGATTTTCCGTGGTCAATGTGGGCGATAATGCAAAAATTCCGGATGTTCTTCATGTACGTTTGTTACTCAGTTTTTAAGTGGGCAAAAGTAGGCTATTTTACCGGACTTTCAGGGACGAAAAGGGAAAGAATACCATATGTAAAACGAAGGCGGTACCACATCTGAAATATTGAGCGGCAAAGGATTGCAGTTAATTATTTTATTTTTACAGGGTGTCAACAAATAATATCATCAAAAGGTTGGAAGTTTCAAATATCATCAGTGAGACAAATGATGCGAGAACATTTGAACTAAAACCTTTGGATGGGTGGAAGCCTGAATACCAGGCAGGTCAGTTTGTTACGCTTGTATTCAACACACGCCATGGAGAGAAAAGACGCTCCTACTCTATTTCATCTTCTCCACTTTTGAATGAACCCTTGGCAATTACCATAAAGAAAATTGATAATGGTGAATTTTCCCGGTTGCTTGTTTACCATACAAAGCCTGGAGATATTTTGTACAGCAGCGGCATTGGTGGCTTCTTTCTTTTACCAAAAGATACAAATGCTGTAAAGCAATATTTTTTTCTTGCGGCCGGCAGTGGAATTACGCCTTGTTATGGAATGATCAAAACCATTCTTGCAAAAAGCAATAGTATGGTTGTTTTGATTTACAGCAATAGAACAGAAGCCGATACTATTTTCTATAACCAACTCCAGCGCCTCAATGCAGTTTACCCGGAACGCTTAATAATACATTATTTATTTAGCAATTTATTGGATGTATATCGTAGCAGGCTTGGCAATTGGCTGCTTCATGAGTTTTTAAACAAATATTTGCAGGATGAGCATCATGCAAAATTTTATGTATGCGGACCTTTTGATTATATGCATATGGTTGGTCTTGGCCTTGCTGCTAGAATTCCTGCGGAAAATATTCACAAAGAAAATTTTAGTAGCCTGCCCCGGCTTTTTATTCCCAGGCCACCGGATACTGACGAACATAAAGTGACCATTCATTTTAGCGGGCAGGAATTCATTATACCGGTTCAATATCCTGCAACTATCTTAGCAGCTGCCAAAGCAAAAGGTATTCAATTGCCTTTTAGTTGTGAAGCAGGCCGCTGCGGCAGTTGTGCCACTACATGTACCAAAGGAAAAATATGGATGGCTTACAACGAAGTGCTAACAAATGATGAGGTAGAAGCAGGCAGGGCATTGATCTGTCAAAGCTTCCCGGTGGGTGGTGACGTAATTATTGAATTCTGATTGGAGTAATATACATCACGAGAACTGAAAGCCGCAAAAGATTCCTGCTTACCTTTAGCCCCATTCCAAAACCTAAATTCTATTTGAATGTTTATCAAACGATTTATCCTGCTATTGTCCATTTCATTTACCATTTTTTCCTGTTCGCAAAACCATAGCAAAACAACTACCGAACCAGACGGATCATCTGCCATAAGCGCTGATAGCATGAGAAAAAATATTGCTGTTCTTGCTTCGGATAGTTTTGAAGGCAGGAAGCCATTTACGCCTGCAGAACAAAAAACGATCAGTTACATTGAAAAACAATTTAGGAACGTAGGTCTTGAGCCTGGGAATGGAAATAGTTACTTACAGGAAGTACCGATGGTAAATATTAAAACTACTGCTGCTCCTACTATGCAGGTAAGATCGTCAAAAGGAAATTTTGACCTGAAGGGTTTTGATGATTATGTGATCTGGACAGATAGATCTGATTCCGTTGTGAGCTTTAATGATAATGAATTGATCTTTGCTGGGTATGGCGTTGTTGCGCCGGAATATAACCGCAATGACTATGCAGGCCTGGATGTAAAAAATAAAATTGTATTGATCATGGTAAATGATCCTGGATATCTCAGCAACGATACAAGTTTATTCAAAGGAAAAACAATGACTTATTATGGACGCTGGACCTATAAGTTTGAAGAGGCTGCCAGGCAGGGAGCAAAGGGTTGCCTGATCATTCACAATACTGCTGCAGCAAGCTATCCATTTTCTGTTGTGCAAAATAACTGGAATAGCTCCAAGCTGCATCTTGATGACAGGGGCAAGAATGCTAAATATTCCGATATCATTGGATGGGTTTCTGAAGATGCAGGAAAAAAATTATTGCAAGCTGCTGGCATAGATACCTCATTATTGCATACAGCATGGCAGCGTGATTTTAAATCATTGCCGATGGATGTAAAATTATCTACCACTATAAAAGTGCAGGCCACTTATGATAAATCTCATAATGTAATTGCAAAAATAACTGGCAGCAAGAGACCAGATGAAACCATCATTTACACAGCACACTGGGATCACCTGGGCATTGGCAAGCCCGACGAAAAAGGGGATTCTATTTATAACGGCGCATTAGACAATGCAAGTGGTGTAGTGGCGCTGATTGAGTTGGCAAGGGCTTTTAAAGCAATGAAAACTGCGCCAGAAAGAACGATTGTTTTTCTTGCCGTTACTGCTGAAGAACAAGGTCTGTGGGGTTCCGCATATTATGCTCAAAATCCAATTTACCCTGTTGCAAAAACGGTGGCGAATATCAATATGGATGGCATTACGGCTTTTGAAAAAAGAAAGGATATTGTAATTGTTGGACGTGGACAAAATGACCTGGAAGATTATGTAAAAGAATATGCAGCAGCAAATGGAAAAGACATTTCTTTTGAAACCCATCCTGAAGCAGGATCTTATTATCGCAGCGATCATTTCAATTTTGCAAAAGTGGGCATTCCCGCTTTGTATGCAAAGACAGGTATTGATATTATTGGGAAAGGAAAAGTATATGGACAACAAAAGTCTGATGAATATACTAAAGAACATTATCATCGTCCTTCCGATGAATATGATGCAGCTACCTGGCATTTTGAGGGAGGTGTGGAAGAAATAAAATTATTATTTGCTGTTGGTCGCCGCCTTGCTTTTGAAACTACTATGCCAAAATGGAAAGCAGGTTCCGAGTTTAAAAAAATTCGCAATGATTGAAACAAATAAACTATTACCACTTGCGGGCATTGCTACACTTATTTTCTTTTTTTTGTACGCATGTACCCGGCAAAAAAATAATGAGCCGCATATTTTGATCAATACGCAATTTGGTGAAATCGAATTGGAATTATATCCTTCAAAAGCTCCCAAAACGGTAAAGGCCTTTTTATCATATATACAGGAACATATTTATGATAACTCAACTTTTTACCGGGTACTGAAAGCAGATGAAATGCCAACAGAGCATAATACAGGGCTGGTACAGGGAGGTGTTTATAAAACAAATCCAGGCATAGAGAAAAATGGCATACCCCACGAGTCAACAACTGAGTCTGGCTTATCACATACCAGCGGAACAATATCTATGGCAAGAACAGAACCGGGCACAGCAACTACAGAATTTTTTATTTGCATAGGAGATCAAAGCGGCCTGGATGCAGGTGCCAGCGGAACGCCGGACGGGCTTGGTTTTGCAGCATTTGGAAAAGTTGTAAAGGGAATGCCCATTGTAAGAAAGATACAGGAACAAGCCAGCCAGGGAGATGCATTTGTGGAACCTGTAAAAATTGAAAGCATAAAAATATTGTAGCTTTTAAGCATTTACCAGACTTTCATAAATGCCTGAAAACATTTTTCCTACAGTTTCATAATTGTATGCAGTGATATTAAAATCTCTTTTGTCAAATGTTGATTGCAAGGTCTTTACCATTGCATCTGCCAGTGCAATTTCGTTTTCTAACGGAATAAAAAAGCCATTCTTTTCTGCGGTAACTAATTCATGAAACACAGGAATATCACTTACAATAACTGGTAATTTTGATGCGTGTGCTTCAATGATCACACATCCGAAAGTTTCATAACGACTATACAAAACGAGTGCTGATGCAGTTTGCATTGCTCTGGCCAATTCCGGCTGGCCTACTTCTCCTTTGTGAATCACTACATTTTCGAAATGCAGTTTTTTTATGAGTTGCGAAATCGTTGCCGGTAATGGGCCATACAAATAAAGTTTCGCAGCAGGCTTGGTCACAATAACCTCTTTCATTGCCCGCACAATTGATTCAGTGTTCTTTTGAAAATTCATGGTGGAAGCATGAATAAAAACCGGTTCTTTTATAACTGAAGATTGCGAAAAGAAAATATCTGTATTCACAACATTAGGAATACGAACTGGCTTTACTGCTGGTTCGAAAACATTTATTGCGTCCGAGAGATAATTTGAAACTGCGGTAACAACACTTGCATTTCTAAGCACAGTTTTCAACGTTGTTTTAAACCATGGCCTTGCATGGTAGATATTTTCTTTTGCTTCCTTTAAATAACCCGTCCAGTGCTCTGAAACAATATAAGGGATATGCCAGTTTATTTTTATCCATTGGGCTATAATGCCAGCCTTCATTCCTACATGTACATGCACCAAAGGAGGATTGCCTTCCTCAGAAAGGAATTCTCTTACGGCTTTTTTCATGAGCCGCCTGTACATGCTGTGAGAAACTATTCGGTCTAAAAAACTCATTCCCGTTACTGTTGGCCGGTAGTATATGATCTTTTCAGTAAGTCCTTTAGCAGTATGTATAGTTGTTTCTATTTTTTCTGATGCGTTCAGATCTTTTACAACATATAGGACAAACTGATTTTTAAATAAGGAAATTGCCTCTATATGCCGTTGTATAAAATCACCATTAAATGGTTCAACCCTGGAAGGATACCAGGATGGCAAAACTAATATGGTATTTGTTTTATTCAAGACAGGGATTTTTGGCTGTTAGAAATATCCATTGCATAAAAACTTCTCTTTCTTCTACAATGAATAATCTTGTTTTATAATCAAGGTCTTTTATTTCAGGATAATTGTAATGCATTGCCTTTAGATGATCTGGTACACTATCAACAATTTCTATATGATGCGAAGCTGAGAAAAGACTCGTGAAATAAAAAACGGCAGAAGGGTTAAGATGAAGATGAAGTTCTATAAGTAAATCACTTGTTTGGAAATTTGCTGCATTGGTTTTTGTGAAAATATTTATTTCATCTCCTTCGCAATCAACTATAAAAAGCGAGCGGCCTTTTGAAAAATCGTTAGTCATGGAGTTGGTAAATGTTCCGCTAAAATGTAAATAAGTCTCAACATTATTTTCTGCTGCAAGATGTTTGGCATTCCATAAAGCTTTTGGGTTTGTATCAAATGCATGTACAGGAATATTCTTAAAATGTGATGCTAAGCCGATTGCATAATATCCATCGTCACAACCAATATTGATTATGGACACGTATAAATTATCGAAAGCTGTGAAAATAAATGGATGAATTTCTTTTTCATAGCTGCCGAGCAATTTCGCATAATAAGAACTCCCCTGCCCTCTTGCTTTTGCATAAACCATTCCTTTAAATGGCCCGTGAAGAACAATCTTCGAATCGAATATATTTTCAGCAATTTTTTCAGATGTCTCTTTTATCTCTCGGTTTATGTAGTCACTCCTTGAGGCTTTAATTCTTTCAGAAAAAAAGATCATTGGCGAAAAAATAGCATAGGAAATTTTATTAACCAGTATTCTTTGCAAGAAATATTTCCATTTTTTTTTCATGTGGGATTATAATGTTCAGGCGGCTAGAATCATCATTGAATATCCACCCCATATTTTTGCGCTAAGATTTTTATTTAGCGAAAAAGAAAAATTTCTCAATGTCTTTTTTATTGTTCTTTTAAAACTATCTGAAGGCTCCCAATCCACAGCAGGTTTTGTATAGATCCAATCAATGATCTTAAAACCGCAATCTTTCAAAGCCCATTCAACCATTTCTTTTGAAAAATAATGAATGTGCCCAACTGCATCTCTTTGTTGCAGCATTACATGCGGTTTTAGTATAGTTCTACACGATACATCTAAGGGAATATGAAAGACAGTATGCCCGGAATTTATTTTTAACTTACTAAGAAATCCATACATATTATCCACATGTTCTATCACGTCGATACAAAGTAAAAGGTCTGGGTTTGTACGAGGTTTGCTTATATAATCCTCCTGGAAAAAAGATAATTTAGCACTTGCTTTTTTTGAAGCCAGTGCAATGGCATGCGGTGAAATATCATAACCTTCCAATTGAATTATTTCTTTGTTCATCATAGCAAGATGCTCCAAAATTCCACCTGCGCCGCAACCCACTTCCACTACCGTTTTAGGATGAACATTATTTTTAATTAGTAAAGAACTTATGATACCAGCTTTCCATTTGCTATAGTCATCATCCCAACCAGGATTATTTTCAAAATACCGTCCGCTTAAATACATTTCATCACTAATGAATGCCATCTTGATTTTTTATTGAGCCTGTAAAATAAGATTTGAGTATGGAAAAATCATTTTTTTGTAATATAAAAAACGTTGTAACATGGATCTTTTGTGTTTTTTTCAAATGAAAGAATAATACAAAATGAAGCACTAGATAGCTAACACTGCTAACTGCAGCGGCGGCATACATTCCGTACAACGGAATAAAAAACAGATCACCAACGATCATACATGCTAATGCTACAAAGCAGGCTTTTAAATTGAACTTAAGCTTGCTCATTCCAGCATTATAAGCTGTGATTGGATAAAGCATTGAAAGCGAAATAATGCCAGGTATCAGCAACAAAAATGGAATATACATCTGGTTATAACTTTCTCCAAACAACCAGGCAAATAACCAATAGCCTGATATTGCAAGTACTAAACATATCATTATATACAGCCAAAAGAATAACCGGGATATTATTGCAATTTGTTTTAAAATTTCCCGGCCGGGTGCGGATGCGGTTACTGGAAAAATTACGGATGCGATGATAGAAGGAATTAAAAAGAAAACCTGCGCCAATCTCGATACCTGGATATAATTTCCTAAGTGCACAGGGCTGCAGTAATATTCTACAAACCAATAATCAATCCTGTATAAAAAAAAGAAAACGATATTGCCAACCCAGGCCCAGGCAGAAAACCTGACTATGGGTTTTATTGTTTCCAGGCTTGGCCACTCCCATTTGTAAGATGATATCTCTGTTATATAAAAGAACAGGCCCATAATAAAAGCAATGATCAAAAACGACCATTGATATAATTGTAAATATTGGGATGCTGTTACTATATTAAAAATAAAACCAGGGATGAATAAAAACAAGCAACCATAGATTGCCAGCATAATAACATTTGGTAGTACAAAATGCTTTTTTGCATAAAACATACTTGCCATAAATGTCATTAAAATATTCCCTGCAATAAAGGGTAAGGCTGTATATAAAAGTTGGTTTTTATCAATAAACCTTTGAGGAAATATATAAAAAATCCAGGCAAGCAAAACAGAAACAATGCTCACCCAAATGATCGATAAACTAAACAGGCGATTTAACGGGTAAGGATCAGCACTTGCATAAAACCCAAGGCCCGACTCAAGACTAAAACTTACTACAAGGATGATCAAAGAATAGATACTGAGGTTATAAAAAAAGTTGCCGCTTATAGAGGCACCATAAATTCTTGCGATAACAATATTCAAAACAAATGCAGCAATGTAAACCAGGCCACGCCAGGCAACAGTTTTATATAAATAATTTGATACGTTCATTAGGCCTATTTTCCAAGGATCACATTTATTTCCATCGACAGTGCCATAAACTTTTAAGAAAAGAAACTGATCTTACTTCCTGGAATAAAAAAAACAAAGCTTTCGCAATATAATTCTTTAGCCTCTATTAGCTAACTTACAATTAGAAAAGAAACTATGGCATTATTAAGAAAAATAAGTTCAAAGGCCAGGACCACTGCCAACACAGGTTTTGGCGATAATGCGGCCAGTTATGGGGGAAGATTTTTAAATAAAGATGGCGCCGCTAATATTCATAAAACCGGCTTGGGAATATTAGAGCGATTTAGTTGGTTTCACAGCATGCTGGCAATGAAGAACGCTCATTTTTTCATTATAATACTTATGTTTTATGTTGCTGTAAATCTGATATTCGCTGCTATATATTTTTTTATCGGAACAGAACATTTGAGCGGAATGCAAACGCATTCAAATGGACAAAAATTTGCGGAGGCATTTTTCTTTAGTGCACAAACATTTACTACTGTGGGATATGGTAGGATAAGTCCTACCGGGATATTAACCAGCGGCATTGCGGCTTTCCAGGCATTGATAGGACTATTAAGTTTCGCTGTTGCCACCGGTCTTATGTATGGACGTTTTAGTAAGCCAGTGGCGTATGTAAAATTTTCACACAACGCATTGATTGCGCCTTTTAAAAATGGCAAGGGTTTGATGTTGAGATTGGCGCCTTTCAAAAACTCAATTCTTTCTGAAGCTGAGGTGAGACTTACCATAGGACTTGTTATTGAAGAAAATGGTATTGTCCAAAACCGGTTTTATCCGCTGGACCTGGAGTTGGAAAGAGTTAATACTTTAAATCTTAGCTGGACTGTTGTCCATCCAATTACTGAGAACAGCCCAATCTATGATTTCACCAGGGAAGATTTTACAAATTGCAAAGGCGAAGTAATTGTATTCCTGAAAGCCTTTGATGACATGTTCAGTAATACCGTCGTAGCAAGAAGCTCATATACTTTTGGTGAAATAATTTATGGCGCTAAATTTTTGCCTATGTTTCACCAGGACCAGGAACACAATAGAACTGTGCTGGACCTGGACAAATTGAATGATCATAAAACTATGGATCTAACAGCTTAATTAGTTTTGAGGCTTTGCATGATCACTGCAAATTCATCTGCAATTAAACTAGCTCCTCCTACCAGACCACCATCAACATCTATCTGGCTAAAAATTTCTTTTGCATTGGCTGCTTTTACACTGCCTCCGTATAAAATAGAAATGCTGTTAGCAACTTCTTTTCCAAACCTTTGTTCCATTACCTTCCGGATATGAGCATGCATTTCCTGTGCTTGTACACTGCTAGCTGTTTTGCCAGTACCGATTGCCCAAATTGGTTCGTATGCAATTACAAAATTTTGAAGTTGTTCGGCTGACAAATGAAACAGGCTTTCTTTTAATTGAGTTTCAACATAACCAGCTTGTGTGGATGCTTCCCTGATATTTAGTGGCTCTCCGCAACAGAAGATTGGCTTGAGATCGTTCTCAAAAGCACGATCAATTTTTTGTGCCAATATATCATTGGTTTCATGATTGTACCCTCGTCTTTCGCTATGCCCTATGATCACATAAGTTGTACCAATTGAGGCTAACATTTGTGCGCTTACCTCACCGGTAAAAGCACCATTGTTATCTGACGAACAATTTTGTGCAGATGTAAAACCATTGGCCAGGCTTTTTAATGTGTCAGCAACGGGGATCAGGTAAGGAAATGGGACAGCAAATACAGCTTCCTGGTTTTCATAAAGCTTGATATTTTTTTCTATAACCTGGTTGATAAGTTTTAATCCTTCTGCAAGGCTTAGGTTCATTTTCCAGTTAGCTGCTGCTATTTGTTTTCTCATGTTTTTTATTGATTGTATAATTGCTGCAAGATATTTTTTTCTTTTGCTGTAATGACTTGTCCCTTCATTTTTTTCCAGTTGTCAATGTCACGAAAAGCTTTGTCCAACAGATATTTTTCATTAGCCCAGGTAAAATTTGGAATAAATAGTGAAGGCATCCTTTCACCGAAAATGTTACAGCATACACCTACGACAGTTCCTGTGTTGAAGGAAGTATTAATCGCCGACCTGCTATAATCCCCCATCAGCAAACCAGCCTTGGTACCTGCTTCCAAACCAGTTAAGAGTTCTGAAAGTTGATACTTAACAGGTCCGGCAGTATTTTTCACATTACTGTTACTTGTTCCTGCCCCCAGGTTGCACCACTCACCTATTACGCTATCGCCGAGATATCCGTCATGGGCTTTATTGCTAAGGCCAAAAAGCATACTGTTTTTAATTTCACCTCCGGCAATGCAAAATGGTCCTATGGTGCTGCCACCGTATATCTTACTTCCCATTTTTACTACAGCTGATTCGCATATAGCTACCGGCCCACGTATTATCGACCCCTCCATGATCTCAGCATTTTTACCGACATATACAGGTCCATTTTGTGCGTTGATAATGCAATGATTCAGTACCGCAGTTTTTTCTATAAATATATTTTCCTTTCCTGAAACCTGAACGCTGGCTGGTATGGGTTGGCTCTGCTTTCCCTGGGTAATGAGTTCAAAATCCTTGCGTATTGCCCAATCATTGTATTGTGATATAAACCATGGCCAGCGTAGATATTTTAAAGATTTACCCAATATATCATCTTCATCATTGGTAGCGGCATACAATATTGCTTTAAAGTTATCAGCTGTTGGAATGAGACAGGCATCAATTTTAATCACCCCCGGCTGAAGTTCATTTATGAAAGATGCCTTTGGTAATAAGTATGCCCATTTTTCCCGTATCGTTAATATTCCAACCCGAATGTCGGCTACATGCCTTGTATGGCTAAATGGAATTAAATTAGGTTTTGACTCGCTTTCATCCAGGAAAATAATCATGGGGTTAAAAATACTGCGTTTTGGGTTTTGATAATTGAGTTTATGCAATGGGGCAAAAAAATCCCCCCGGAAAACCGGAGGGACTTTAAAGTATAGCCATGAAAAACAAACTTCAGATGAAGATGTATCTTCATCAATTATTTTACTGCTTCTTTCTTTTCGTAACGTTTCTTAAACTTATCGATTCGACCTGCAGTATCTACCAATACATTTTTACCGGTATAAAAAGGGTGAGACGTATTTGAAATCTCCAGCTTTATAACCGGGTATTCTTTTCCATCTTCTTCAAATACAATGGTTTCGTTAGTTGCAGCAGTACTACGGCTCAGGAAGGTATGACCATTACTCATATCTTTAAAAACAACCTGCCTGTAATTTTTTGGATGAAGATCTTGTTTCATTTTTTTATCTGTTTTTAATACGGATTTTGCCGTATAATTAAGTTTAAGAGGCAAAGTTAAGGCTTTTTAGCCAAAAAAATGGTGCTAACTCTTCATATTCACATATTGCAAAGCAATACCTGTAGTCCAGCTTTTACTGGCCTGAATGACTTCCTGTAAATCGTCTATCTTTTTGCCAGTTACCCTGATGATATCATCCATAATGGCAACCTGCACTTTCATCCCACTGTCCTTTATCAATTTCACAATTTTTTTTGCATCTTCCTGTTTAATGCCATTACGAACAGAAACTTCCTGTTTGGTAACTTTTCCGCTGGCATGAGGTTCTTTACTAAAATCATAGATTTCAGCCGCAAGTCCTTGTTTCATACTACGGCTGATAAGCACATCTTTTATCTGTTGCAGTTTCATTTCGCTGTCCGCTTCCAGGCTGAGCTTAAGATCTTTTTTATTAAGATCAATCACCACATGAGAACCTTTAAAATCAAACCTGTTTGTAATCTCCTTACTCACCACGTTAATAGCATTATCGAGTGTTTGCAAATCTACTTTGCTTACGAAATCAAATGAAGGCATAATTTTTTTTACAAATATAAAAAACGCAACCCATAAGAATTGCGCTTTTTTAATTTGGAATAACCCGAATTTTAATTAGCAGATTTAACCCTGTCTTGTTCATCTCCTGCTCCGCCTGTTTTTCTTTTTTGAAGACCTTTAATAGGTTTTCCAAAACGGTAATTAAAGCTTACAGTAACTACTCTGTTATCGCTGGTTTGAGAAAATGATGCTTTAGTGTTCTGAAAATTTATATTTCCATGTGGATTCATTGGGCCGGTAAAATCTTTGATGGCAAGTTTCAATGTACCCTTTGACTTTAATACTTGTTTAGAAACGCCTGCATTGAACTGGCTTATTGATTGAATTTTGATCTGTCCTTCAATACCTGCTGTTCTGTAAAACCCAGATAACTCTGCTGCCCAGCCTTTTTTGAAATTGAATTGGTTATTTACATTCATCATCCAGGTAGTAGCTTTTGCATCAATGGGGTTGCCGTAAAGTACACCAGTATAATGCTGGTAGTCACCTGCAGTGTATATCATAAGGCTCCACCATTTTTTGGGTTTCAATTGTGCATTCACTGATAAATTTGCATTCTCTCTTTTACCATAGTTTCCCTGTCTTACAATAGTTGCAAAATCTTTCTGCTCAAATGTTTCTGTGAATAGATCTTTAGCAATACCATAGTTTAGGGTAGTTGTAAGGAACTGTTTGTAGGTGTGAGATGCTTCAAAAACATTGCTATACATAGGCTTCAGGAATGGATTTCCTGCTCCATAAGTATATTTATCAAGGAAGAACATGAATGGATTCAGATCTTCATAATCAGGCCTGCTGATGCGACGGCCATATGATAATCCAAATTGATTTTTTTCATTGGCATTATAGCTGACATATCCGGTTGGAAATGCATTTGTATATTCATTGGAAAAAGAAGAATCTGTGTGCATTGGATTACCAAATTGTTTCCCAGAGTAATTGGTATTTTCAACCCTAAGTCCAGCCTGGAATCCCCATTTCTTAATGCTTTTGCTGAAATTGATATAGCCTGCATTGATATTTTCTTTGTATTGGAAACGATTGGTTTTATCATAGTCAATTTCTTTACTGCCATCTATTACATTGAAATAACCCGCAGTATTATCTGTACTCACATAACTAAATTTTAAACCAGACTCCAGTTTAATGCCTGTCTTTTTTAAATTCTGTGTATAATCAAGTTTTGCAGAATATATCTGGATATCTGATGGCAGATCGCTGTCCAATTGATCGTGTGTTTTTTTAGTCCAATCAGGATTATAGCTATCATTCAGGAAGCGCTGGTTTTTGTTTGCACTATATTTAGCGTAGTCTAAATCAGCGGTCAGTTCTCTCCCGGTAGAATCAAATGTATGTTTTGCATTTAAATTAATGGCTCCGCTTCTCCAGGTGCTTTTTTCCCTGTTTTTTGCTGTAACGATCGAATCAACTATTGAGCCGCTGTTCTGCAAGTAACTTGTGCTATTGATATCTTCAGTACCTGGTGTGGTATACCCTGTGAAAACCAATCCCAATGTTGTTTTCTTACTCGCATAATAATCCATTCCTATTTTGCCATTATAGTTTTCACGATTGCGAAGGATAAAAGAGTTTTGTTCAAAAATTGCTTTTACTGTTTCATCAT
>JBDSEE010000193.1:0-2505 GCA_039920245.1 Ferruginibacter sp. | reverse complement strand
CCCGTGGCTACAACAACATTTTCGCAATTAAATTTTCCCTTATCTGTGATAACAACAGAAGCCTTATTTCCATTTTTTTCAAAACCAGTTACTGTCGTTTCCAACTGAAAGGTCACACCTTTTTGCTGCAAGTAATTTTTTAATGCAACCATCAGTTTACCAGGATTGAAATGACAATCATCTTTAAATAAGACAGCACCTGCCACATCTACTTCCACCTCAGGCTCCAAAGCCTGCACATCGACCCTGTGTAACCGCTCTACTTTTAACCCAAATTTTTCTGCATCATCTGCCAGGTGAAATTCATGAGAAAGCGTTTCTTCTTTTTTGCACATCATCAGGCAGCCGATCTCCTGCATATCAAACACATCACCCAAATCATTTTTCAGATCATTCATTAATCGCCGGCTTAATTGCAGAATGTCATTGAGGTGTGGCGCACTTTCTTTTACTTTATTTACCGTACTGCTTTTTAAAAAATGATAACCCCATTGCATCAATGGCCAATTGAGGCGTGGCTTGATATAAAAAGGACTTGTATTAGAAAGAATATGTTCAAACCCTTCAGCAATAATGCCCGGCGAAGCCAGCGGTACAAAATGACTTGGAGAGATGTAACCCATGTTGCCGAATGAACAGCCATCGGTTATATTTCCTCTTTCAATAATAGTGACTTCGTAACCTTCTTTTTGCAAATAATAGGCACTGCATAATCCAATTATACCGCCGCCGATGATTGTAACTTTCATGTTGTTCTATTTCCGTAAAAGGTGAGAGGCTAAATTATTTTTCAACATTTGCAGGTCTGCATTATTTACTCTCCCAATAGAACCGGGAATGGTTTCTAATGATAATACGGCTAAGGATGAAAGCCTGACTATGCTGGTTTTCAATAAACCTGTTGATTTAAATTCTGGTGAGGTTTCATTAAGTAATAAGTCGAAGTCTTTTATAAATTGATGTTGCTGAGTGCTGATAGCACACACAAGAATATCATTGTAAGATGGCAAGCGTCTGAGGAAAAGGACCGGTCTTATTTTTCCGGAAATATCCTGGGGAATTTTGGCTATAAGTATATCTCCTTCAATCATTTTTTGTAAACCGGATTAGGTTCTGAAATCATCGATAAGGAATATTCAGGTTCATCTTCTGAATAAGATTTAGATAATTGTTGGGCTGAATATTCATTCCACTCTTCATCTTCGTCTTTAATGCTAATGGTGATTTGTTTTTCACCATATAGTACTTTGACTGACTTTACAAAATCCGTAGTTATTTCACTTGCACGTAAATGATATATCGAATTCATTTAACTGATTTTTTATAAAGGTAAAAAAATAGCGGTGAAACCATAAAACTATTCATTCAATATTGTTATATCACCTGAAATCCTTCAGCAAATGGATCATCTTCCTTATCAATACTAATTATATTTTGGCCATAAATTTTTGCCCATCCTTCTACGCCCGGTCTAATCGCACCTTTACCATCCACTGTTGTTTCTTCTTCAATAGTTCCTGTAAACTTACTTCCAATAATGCTTTCATGAATGAACAAATCGCCTTTCTTCAGTTTACCTTTTGCATACCATTGCGCCATTCTTGCGCTGGTGCCAGTTCCGCAGGGGCTGCGGTCAATTGCTTTATCGCCATAAAAAACTGCATTCCTTGCGGTGGAAGTTTTATCTAACACATCTCCCGCCCATAAAATATGACTGCAACCCTTTATAGTTTCATTTTCAGGGTGAACGAATTCATATTTTTCATTAATGCTTTTTCTTAGTTCTGCAGAAAAAGAAACGAGTTGTGCGGCTGTATAATCCTGGATGCCATTGAAATTTTTTTGTTTATCAATGATGGCATAAAAGTTTCCACCATAAGCAACATCTAAAATGATTTCTCCCAGTGCAGTGGATTGTACCTTAAGATCAGTGGACGCTAAATAAGAAGCTACATTAACCAGTTTCACTGATTCAACTTTTTTACCGTTTTGTTTGTATGAAATATTGATCAGGCCAGCTGGTGTTTCCATACGTACTTGACCAGGAACGTTTGGTTTTATCAATCCTTCTTCTATAGCAATGGTAATCGTACCAATAGTTCCATGCCCACACATAGGAAGGCATCCACTGGTTTCAATAAATAAAACAGCTACATCATTTTCCGAATCATGCGGGGGATACAAAATGCTTCCGCTCATCATATCATGACCTCGTGGCTCATACATAAGTCCTGTTCTTATCCAGTCATATTCTTTAAGAAAATGCTGACGCTTCTCACTCATGTTCTTGCCAATGAGTTCAGGCCCACCCGCTTTCACCAACCTCACAGGGTTGCCACAGGTATGGGCATCAATGCAATGAAAAATATATGCAGAATCATTTTGAATAAGCATGGTTGGTTGTTGTGGTAAAACTTTAGCAAAGATGGGTAATTGAATAGGTTGCTATTCAATAAATTTTTGTTTCAAATTTATTGTTTGTTCTTGATATTTAATAAAAGTTTC
>JBDSEE010000192.1:0-7637 GCA_039920245.1 Ferruginibacter sp. | reverse complement strand
TATAACGAGTTCTGATTATAACAAATGTAAAATATTTTTAATCATAAACAATATAGCTAGTTGAAAAATGAACGAAGTAGAAACGAAGAAAGCAAGGAGGAATCACTAAGCCTACTGTATAGGAAATAAATAAGTAGGAACACAATGGGTGTAAGTCGAACATAACTGGTTTATACGCTACCGATTGCACATATTTCATTTTACAACCAACGAAACTTTTTTAGTTTTTTTTCTGCAGCACTTGTCCCGATTTTAGTCGGGATTGGTTCTTTTCATCAAGGAAAGAATGATCAGCAAATTCTAATCGACCTTATGTGAACAGCAACCCGGCCTGCTGCCTTACTTTCATTGTCCTCGTCAATTATCAACTGTCATCTATCATCTGTCAACTACCAGCTTAATGTGGAAGGCAAATACTAATAATATTAGCTTATTGACATATTTTGTTTACATTTACAAAAAGAAAGCTGATGCAAATAAACCCATCCATGATCATCTTAGCCCGTGAATACAGGGGTATCAGCCAGTACGAGCTGGCAGACGGCATTGGCATGAGCGCTACAAACCTTAGCAAAATAGAAAGGGGTGAGATAAGCTTACAAGCGGAGGGCTGGGCAAGCATTGCCAGCCAGACAAACCTGCCTAAACAGTTCTTCAGCCAGGAAGCCGTACCCCCCCCAGCGGAAGGCCTTTTTCGCAAAAGAGAAAAGGTGCCACAGAAACTATTAGATAGTATCCTGGCCCGGGGAAAGATGGTGAGCGGTCACCTGCAACTGCTGGCAAAGGCATTGCAACTGCCCGTTCCTCCCCTGCCTGCATACCAGCCCAATGCCGCAGCCATGGCAGCAGAACTTGCAGCTTCCTGGGAAATGGAGGCTCCTGTAAACGGTCTCCTTCGCCTGGTAGAAAACAAGGGCATTGCTGTTCATAGCTGGGCATTTGGCAGCGAACGCATAGACAGTTTTAGCCTGCTCACTAACAGCGGCCACCCGTTGATTTGCCTTAACAATGCGCTAACCGGGGACCGACAACGCTTCAGCCTTGCCTATGAACTGGGCCGCCTTTGCCCCCACGATGAACCGAATGCTTTTGCAGCAGCCCTCCTGATGCCGGAACAAATTATCCGTCCCGACCTGGAAGAGGGCATTACCATAAAGCGCCTTATGGAACTAAAACAAAAATGGAAACTAAGCATGATATCTCTGCTCTACCGCTCCGACGACCTGGGTTACCTGAGCCCTAACCAGAAGCGGTACCTGCTGCAGCAGTTCAACCAACTGGGCATTCGCAGGCAGGAACCACCGGAACTGGATGTGAAACCGGAACGTCCCACCCTGCTAAGGCACCTGCTGGGCAGCTATTCATCTAAAATAAAAATGGGCAATGCAGAACTGGCCGCACAACTAGGCCTTCACCTGCCCGAATACTTAACACTATACGCATAACGATAAAATTAACAGCCATGCCAGCAAACGATGATTCATTTGAAGTAAAGCCATACAGTACCAAAGAACTCTGCCTTATCTATGGGGTGGGCTATAAAACCTTTTCCCGCTGGCTGAAACCTTTTATGGAAGAGATCGGTGCAAAAAGCGGTCGCTTTTATAACGTGAGGCAGATAGAGGTGATCATTGGCAGGCTGGGGATGCCGTATGTGGTGAGGGCGTAGTTAGGAGTTCAAAGTTGAAGGTTGAAGGTTCAAGGTTCAAGGTTAAATGCAGTTTGCAGTCGGCAGTCGGCAGTGGGCAGTCGGCAGTCGCAGTTGTCAGTTTCCAGTCTGGCGTTCAGCCGATAAGGTAAGCCAGGCCTTCATTTACGGTTTCACATAGATCCGCAATTTTCTTTCGCCGGCACAGGGCCTTAAACCCATCCCGGATGATCTTATAATCATTATGTATAGGACAGGGATGCGTAGCGGAGCACTTACTTAATCCAAGCCCGCACTGGTCGAAAACTTCTTTACCATCTATTGCATCAATAATACTTATGATCGGCTGGTTCTTTTGTTTTGCGGTAATATAAAATCCACCAGTAGGGCCTTTGGCACTGTTGATCACGTTTTCTTTTACCAGCGCCTGCAACATTTTACCTACGGTATGTTCACTGGCATGAATATACCCAGCGATCTCTTTTATTCCTGCCTTTTCTCCCGACTCAAATTTTGAAGCAAGATAAATTACGGCCTTAATGGCTGTTGTACAAGTTTGGCTTAGCATTTATTTTTCATTTAAAAATTCATGTCCGGCTCCTGAGATCATCTCATGATTCCAGGGTGGATCAAAGGTCAGATCAACAATGGTTTCGTATCCAGGGAAAGTGGCTGTTAGTATTTCCCTTGCAGCATCAGTAATGGATTCGCCCATGGGACAAAACTGGGTTGTAAGTGTCATTGCACAAAAGATCCTGCTGCCTGGTTCATCAAAATCTACCTGGTAGATCAATCCCAGGTCCACAATATTCAGCCCTATTTCCGGGTCCATTACGGCTTGCAAGGCAGCCAGGGCAATGGTACATTTTATATTGTTATTTGTAATTACAGTCATCATAGAACAGCAGGTTTATGCAACAGTAATTTTATAACGTTCCAGTTATACAACAATGCCGTAAGTAATAATAATGCTGCAGCAAATTGCAAAACAAGAATGGCATGAAATAAAATTCCTGCTATGAATAAAGAGAACCCGAGCATATAAACAACAGCCATCCATTTAAACACCGTATTGCTAAACAGGTCTTTGGGATTGGGGGTTTTACCTTTTCCTGCCAGGCGATGATAAACCTTATTCCAAATAATAAAAGGTAGGGTTTTAAATGTCATACCTAAAATGATAGCAGTGATCCATCCAAAAAAAATAATAAACCCGTAACTGATGACCAGGCTGATGTTCTCCTTTGCTGAAAGGATAAGGAAGGCAATAATGATTACAAGAAATATTACCGGTAACAACATCATCAGCACTGAAAGCAAGGAAACTTTCATTTGCTCATCCACTTTCTTGCGTATGCGTTGCTGGTAGGATCTGAAACAAAAATGACCAAATAATACAATGCCCAGGGCAACTGCCAGTAAAGGAATACTTAATAGTGCTTTGTTGTACGCATATAAAAATATACAAACGAACAGAAGCAGCCCGCCATTTACCAATCCATAAATAAACCATAGTTGCCGGGTATTATTGTACTTAGACACCAGGAACATGGGTATGAGCCGGGACCCAACTCCCATGACCAATAACAAGAACCAACCAACAATACCGATATGTGCATGTAAGGGAAGATAATCCAGCGAACTTTTTGGCAATAACGGGTAGGTAAAGTTGTAGAGCAGCATCAGCCCCACAATGGCCGTAGCCAATAGCCATATTGCTGCTGTGAAAATAAAAAAAGCGTGTACGTTCTCCTCCTTGCTTTTTACCATACTGGCGCCAAGGTTTACGAAGTAAGTTATAATGGCTAATACGATTAGTATAGCACCACACTGTGTGTGCAGGCCCATATCGAAAACATAAAAGCCAAAGGCTAATAAGGGGATGCCAACCCCAGCCATGGCAAAGGAAGCATAGGCCAGTGTATTGCTGTACAATTTGCCTTCAATCAATACAGGCACTAACTGATGGCTTGCACCCAGGATCATCATGGTGCCCCAGCCCAGCGCCATGATATGAATGATGGCAAGTGTATGTGGAAGAAAATAATGATTGGTTATGTCACCTGCCGATAATAATAACAGCATTGTTGCAACCAGAAATGCCAGGGCAGCATACCCGTAAAAAGGCAATACTACTTTCCATGAAGTCGTCTTTGATGTGTCGTTATTTCCGCTTGTTGCAAACATATCATTGCTTATAAATCAATAGCTGTACTTCTGCCTCGCTGATCTCTTTGATGCGGTAGCTAAAATGTTGTTCCTCCAGTTCCGGCAACAGGAAAACAGGAATTCGTTTATGATAAACGAAAAGGGCTTTATCGCCCGGAAGAGATGTTAATGCATCCAGTATCCTGTGCATGGGTAACGGCATTTCCAGTTCCCTGACGTCTATCGTTTCCAGGTTGCCCTTAAACCGATCCAATACTTGGTCCCATCCTTCGGAATAACCCGTTTCCTTTTTTTCTTCCCGGAATGCTTTATCATTTTTCTTATAAAACCAGGTGTGCACTAATTCATCATTGATCGTTTCAGCATATGATTCAAAACCTTGCTTGCCGAGCAGCAGCATTAATGGTGTGGGTTCAAAACTATTGATGATCTTAAGTACAAAACCTGTTTCCAGCTCCTTTACTTTTTGTACAATGAGATTAAGCGGATCTTTTCCCATTTCAATTAGGGGGCGTACATCCAACTCAATAATTTTACCAGCAGGAATGTTTTTCATAAACCCCGGAACGGCTTTAGGGTCATTGTCTTTTTTAATTGCCACTACGGTTTTATCAATATTAAAACCCATTGGCTGCAGCTTATTAAAAAAGTCTTCCACGCTGCAACCACCGAGTTTTGAAGCCATTGCTATAGTTGTTCTTGCAACGACCAGCTTTCGTAGAATTGGATTTCTCAATTTTATAAACTTTGCTGATAAACTTACAATTGCTTCAAGTGCCGCAGGATTATGCTTTAATAAGCTGCCAATTTTAGTATTTGCATTGATCGTCATTTTATTCAAAGTATTGTGGAAACAGGTTAGCCTGTGTCTCCATTTCCCTAAATATTCTTGAAGCATTTTTAATGGCAGATACTCTCTTCAGCTCTTTTGTTTCTTCAATCAGTGGTTCCAGCCAATGGTGCAGGGCCTCATGGTCAGCGCCTTTTATCCTGCATTCAGTAACCATTTTATTCAATCCCGCCTCCAACTGCGTGGATGTGTGAAGGTAGTCTTCAAGGGTTTCTTTCTTTGCGCCCGAGATTATATGGTGCAGTAAGGCCACATTCAATAATGTAGTTGAATCCGCCTTCCATTTAGCGCCGTTATTTAAAACAAGCCCGGTTGCATTCTCTTCAATTGCCTTGTGATCTTCTATCACAGGCTGGCCTTTGCTTGTTGCTGTATCTTTTTTAGTATCACATCCAAACAAGAATCCTGTTACAACTAAGAGCGCTAGTATTATTTTCATAGTTTTTAATATTACGATTAAATGATTTCCAGGAGCTTATGGTTTTCACAATTGTTTTTCTATTTCCAATGCTTTTGGAAACAGGATATTATTCTCAAGGTGAATGTGCAAATGCAGGTCTTCTTCAAATTCATCCAGCATGCGGTACAGTAAACTATAGCTGGCACAGGCATCATCCGGCAATAAATAATTATTAGAAATCTTCCTGATCTCCTCAAGGTTTTTTCCCACCAGTTCATGTTCCATCTCCATCATATTAATAGGATTTTGAACCGTTCCAAAATGTGCAGCATGCAATGTTTTTGTTTTATTTTCTGCAGCAACGAGTTCCTTAATGTAGGGGAATAATACTTTTTCTTCCTTAACCATATGGGCCGATAATTCAGCATTAATTTCGTCTACCAATTGATGGATGCGTACTAATTCCGGGTGACTGTTACCATGTACCTTTTTTACCTTCAAGGCATACATACAAATATCCGGTAAGGTTTTTCTTACATAGCTATGATGCGTGTTCACGATATAATCAGCCAAGAAATCCAGGCTCCAATCTGTATAAGGTATGGGACGTGAAGCGGGCATCCTGTCAGCCTGCTGCAACTCCTGTTCAACCTTTGTTACATCGAGTCCTTTTTCTGCGCAGGCTTCTTTGACGGTTTTTTTTCCACCACAACAAAAGTCCAGGCCATAGTTTTTAAATACCTGTGCCTTGCGAAGATCTTTGGCGGCAATCTGGCCGAGGGTTTCATCCGCTACCCCCGAGATACGTTTTGATATGTTAACGATCCACCATTCTGGTCCCTGCTCCAGGTATTCCCAGGTAAAAATGTTTCCCCTCTCTCCCAGCAATTGGTAGTACAAAGGTTTTGGATCATGATCGTTGTGAATGGTAAGGCTTTCCCCTTCTGCCAGTTCATCAAAACGGACAAAAATGGTGGGATGTTTTTGCCTTGGTTCAAGCAAGGTTACGTTGAGGATATTTTCTGTTAATGTGGTAGGCATATGAAGATTTTAGAAATGAATTAATAAGCAAAGGTAGGGAAGAACGAGTAATAAAAGTATTTAATTACTTTTATTAACGCTTTATTTTTCTTGGCCGGATTGGGTAGTGGGTAGTTCAAGGTTAAATGGAGTGAGCAGTTTAAAGTTCAAGGTTCAAATGTGTTTGAGTAAAAAAACGCCAGATATTTTCCCATGCAAAACCGCTGACTTGCTCAAGGATTGACATTCTGAAATTTAATCCTTATAAATACAATACCCTGCCGCAGGCTAAATCGGTACCGCCTATATATCAATTGCAGCTATTGCATCGGGATAGTGTAATATATTCATTTAGGATTGGACAATGCGTCCTGCTTTTTTCATCATTTAAACTATCATAATCATTCCCGTATGAAACATTTTATAATCGTATTTACCCTGCTACCCTTTTTTGCCACGGCACAGAATGTAGGCATTGGAACCGATATCCCGGCAGGTAAACTGCATGTAAAGGGAACAGCAGACGTAAACCAGTTAGTAATAGAAGCTTATTCAGTACAATCTAATAACCATCCAATGCTTTCATTTATTAAAGCTGGTACTGTTTTACTTAGTTTACATTCAGATAACCAGGCCAATATTTTTCTTGGCTTTGAAACAGGAAATAGTAATACAAGTGGGTTACAAAATACCTTTTTGGGAGGAAGTGCAGGGCCATTAAACACAACAGGAAATGGAAATACAGGAGTGGGTTATAAATCGCTTAATAAGAACAGCACCGGGTTTGCTAATACTTCAATTGGTAATCTAACGCTGGTTAGTAATACTACGGGTTATTCCAATATTGCTATCGGCCAGAGTGTGCTAGCGAATAATGTAGGCAGGAGTGGGTCGATAGCGATAGGAAATGGAGCCATGAACTATGCCGACAATACTACTGCTAATATTACAACAAACAACATTGCCATTGGGACTTATGCACTTTATAGTTCAGGTATTGTAGCTAATAATACGGGTATTAACAATATTTCCATAGGCTCCAATACCATGTTTGCAAACCAATCGGGCTCCTATAATACAGTAACTGGTACAAATTCATTTTACTATAGCGGATCAGGAAGTTATAATACAACTAATGGCTATCATTCCCTTTATTATACGGGTGCTTCTAACTATAACACTGCTGTGGGATCAGAGTCGGGAGACACTTACAACAATGGTTATAATAACGTGTTTGTAGGTGCCAACTCAGATGTAAATGGCGCCGGTTATTACAACGTAATCTCCATGGGACAGGGCACTGTGGTAGGCGGCAGTAGCACGGCACGTTTTGGGAATGCTGCTACGGCTTCTTACGGTGGCTGGGCAGGATGGTCAAACGTTAGTGATGGCAGGTTTAAAAGTAATGTACAGGAAAACGTACCTGGCCTTGCCTTCATCAGCAAACTTAGGCCCGTGACTTATAACCTGGATGCAACCCGCCTGGATGCCTTCCTGCATAAAAACGACAGCCCGGAAAAACTAGCCATAGCTGCAAAGAACAGTTCTCA
>JBDSEE010000191.1:0-3102 GCA_039920245.1 Ferruginibacter sp. | reverse complement strand
GTGATGGCAGCATTCATTCCGCCCAGGGCTACTGTAACGGTGGTACTGCTATGGCTTGTATTACCAAGCCCATCATGGCAGGTAGTTGTAATAGTGTATATCCTGCCGGTACCTTCACCCGATCTTTCGGCTCTTAATTTCACATGGTGATCGTCCACAACTATCCAGTCGGGTGCTGTATCCCCATCTCCTGTGCCGTTTACCGGTTCATTGCTGCTAACGGTAACTACACAGCCTATTGCACCCGGGCAATTATCAGTTGTGGTATAATTAACGTCAACATCTTTCATTTTATGATTGGGAGGCCATAGACTGGTAGGGTTAGCCGCCAGGTTATGTATTACGGGCGCTTCCATATCGTTAACGGTTACGGTAAAGCTACAAGAGGCTGTGCCCACTGAATTGCTGGCAGTCGCGGTTACCGTAGTAGTTCCTACAGGGAAAACATAAGGTGATGTTATCGTTGTGGTGCCGATTTTATAACTAACAACCGGCGATAAAACTCCTGTGCTGCCGGCACTAAAGGTTTTCGAAGCAAAGCAAAGACCAGCATCGTTGGCCGTTACAATATTTGACGGGCAGGTTATTGTTGGCGGAAGCAAGGGAACTATCTGCGTCCTTATTTCGCCACCTGGGAAATTAGCATCATGAATATTTGCATACCATAAATTACTAAGGAACTGTGTTTCCTGCAGATCTGTTACCACGGCAGTACCAGAATAAGTTCCGGATGTAGCGGCAGGAAAATTAGCAAAGGGTACTATGACAGGCGCATTGCCGGTAGGGGGAGCGGGTGAATGAAAATGTGCGCCGCTTGCATTGGCAGAAAGGCCACTGAAATTAACGGTGTATATGATCCGGTTGGTTGCAGTGTTGAAAGTTCCTGTCACCGTTCCTGTTGCGGTGGATGAATTTGGCGGCACTTCGTTCAGGCCACTGTAGGTATGACTAAAAGTGTAAATGCTGTTGGATGCAGCACCCAGTATTACCTGCACTCTCAGCTCTCCGCCAGGAAAAGCGGCATCATGAATATTTGCATACCATAGGCCTGCTAAAAGTTGTGTTTCCTGCAAGTCTGTAACACTTGCGGAACCAGAATAGGTGCCAGAAGTGGCGGCAGGAAAATTAGCAAATGGAATGATAACAGGTGCATTACCTGTGGGGCCAGCTGCTGCATGAAAGTGAGCCCCGCTGGCAGGTGCCGTTAAACCTGAAAAGCTGATGGTAAAGTATATTTTGTTGGCAAAATCGTCATAAGTGCCAATAATGGTGCCTGTTGCAGTGGATGCGTTGGGCGGGTTTTCATTGGCTCCTGAATAAGTTAGCGAGAAAGGATAAATACTTGCTTTTGCGGCATTACTGAAAACCAAAGAAAAAAATAATAGCATAAAGAACATCGAAAGTTTTACTCCCGGGTAATTTTTTGTCATAATGTAAATTTTAATTGATAAAAACTTGGGTTGAAAATCTATAGTTCCAGGAAGTATAACCAGGTTGGTTCCAGAAGGATTGGAAAGCGGGAGAGGGCAAATGCAGAATTTACCTTTCACCCCTTTATCTATAACGCAATAAAACAGGAAAGGTTGTAAGGTAGAAAATAATAAAGATACAAGGAAGAGAAAAAACTAAATTATGGTGCTAGGAAATTTTAGCGGGGATCATTATATTTTCTATAATGCCTTCCTGAAACAAACACTGTCTTGCAAACCAACGTAGGGCCCATAGTTAGCGGTGATTGAATAACCTGCATTTTCGTACAGGCTGCGGGCTACTATAAAATGTACGCTGGTTTCCAGCACGGCGTATTGAAAGCCAAGATCTCTTGCCCATGTTTCCAGCTCACTCAATACCATTTTAGAAATGCCTTTACCCCTTTGGCTTTTGGCAACATACATTCTTTTTATTTCTACCATGCCCGCATCCTGCTGTTTGAAACAGCCCGAAGCCACTGGCATATCATCCACGTATACCACAATAGCGGTTGGAAGATGCGGTACTTTATTGAAGGGATCATAGGTAGCCTGGTCTTCATTAAGTTCATCCCAGAGTTCATGATCCAGTTGCCCAATGAGAGCCATAAAATCAGGATCATCTGTTGTTGTTCTTTTAATGATGGGAGTGCCGGGCATATTCATAAAAATAAAAATAGTTTAAGTTTTTAATTACGCATTTGATTCTTTATATATTTTGTAAGTAGGTAACTGTAAAGATAACTGGCAGATTTGTGGTTTAAATATAAGGCAGGAAAAACTTCGCAAAAAGGCATTAGGTAACTGGAAATCGGTTATAGTATTTTTTTGTTTAAGGCTCAGGCAGAAGGAAGTTCTCCAATATTGAAACTTTTAAAAATATAGTTCATATTATTTTTTAGTTTTTTTAATCGTCGAAGATCTTTCAGTATATTCAATATTGAAAATTGCATAATTCAAGCGTTCTTCTACTTACAAAATAAATTTTTAAATGCGGGTTAGTGGAAATTATATTGAAAGATTTGTTTTAGGAACGCTTCCTTTTATCTTAATAGGTGGAACCATCTTTTATATTTTTAAAAAACCGGGCATACACATAGTAATTATTACAATGCTGATAATGTCTGGGATAGTTTTTATTATTGACAAATTACCTTTGCGTAAGTCACGGCTTTCACAATTCAACGTTATTAATAGCGAACTTTTTATAGACGGACGACAAATAAATACAGATCAAATTGACATTATTCAACCATATATAATATCTCCGCCGCTTTCTTTATTAACTTTTGCTGTTCATTTAAAAGACAATACCCAACTGAATTTTATGGACCGGCCTAAAACGATATTCTATAAATCAAAGAATGAATTACGTTCAAAATCACTTGACATTCTTTTTCAGACCTTTCCATCCTTAAAAAATAATTTAAGAAAGCAACTGTCTAAAAATTAATCTTTTAGCCGGGGTTGGTAACAACCTTTAAAAACTAAACTATGTAGAACGCCAAGCATTTTCATTTAATTTATCTCCATCAGCAAAAAAGGAGATAAAGAAAATAATATATCAGCATTTTGATTTAATTATTGACTCCTGGAATACTTACTTTAAAAACAAATAAAATGATTGCAACAC
>JBDSEE010000190.1:0-9429 GCA_039920245.1 Ferruginibacter sp. | reverse complement strand
ATTTTTTCAATATTCCATTCCTGGATAAGTGATGACAAAATATTTGTATAATCATTACTTGTATAAACACCTATTCTTTGTGCAGCATCACTAAAATGCGAAAAAGCAGCACTGATCTTTTCTCCTGACTGCCGGATGAAATGTGCAGGCATTACAATTTTATGGCGCATCATTGTTTCAAAGGCGAGCATCATTTCACTGGGATCTATTTCAAATATGCGTGTCACAAAACTTTTGTATGCAGATGCATGTCTTGCTTCATCAGCAGCAATAACGCCACAAATTTTTGCTAACGAATTATTGCCATATCTTTTTGCAAGAGAAGCAGTGCGGCGATGGGATACAT
Source organism: Ferruginibacter sp. (assembly GCA_039920245.1). GTDB lineage: Bacteria > Bacteroidota > Bacteroidia > Chitinophagales > Chitinophagaceae > Ferruginibacter. Next base: position 9,083 of record JBDSEE010000190.1, on the reverse strand, counting down.
TAGTTGCCAGTTCCTGGAAGGAGGTATAAATAAAATTTTTGTATGGATCTGTACCTGTACCAATATCAAATCCATCAGCAATCAAATATTGAGTACTGGTTTCCATTTGCCTCATATTCACTCGGCCACCCAGGTATAAATATTTATTTAATAGGTCGCCATGCCGGTTCTCTTCTGCACTCCACATTCTTACCCATTTGCTCCATCCCTGCGGGTCCAACTGGCTTATGCCATCTATATTCATTAACCAGCTCTGGTAAGTTGGCAGCGCTTCTTCGGTTATTAAATCTCCAATCAGCACAGCTAAATATTCATAAGGAAGCTCTTTGCATTCCTGGCGCAATTCTTTCAGCTCTATGTCAAAGTTTTCAGCACTGCTCACCGGTAACAGATCAGCAGGTTGCCAGTTGGTCTCGATGCTATTCAAAAAACTATCTATAATATCATTAATAGAATTTGCCAGGAACCGCATTACCTCCAGTTTTTCGCCCTTCATACTTGTTTTTAAACAATCACACTACAAGAATCTGGCTAAACCGGTTTTAAAATAAAAAATATCCGAAGAAATATTTCGTTAACACCCTTCACAACCACATGCAGTTTGACAGTGTCAGCTAGTTCATGCTTCACTTTTGGGCTGTTAACGACTCTGAAAAACTTGTGAAAGATTAAAAACAGCAAAGCGATGAGCTGTAAATAATTACCAGGCTCATCTTAGTTTTTACCGATAGCGTAAGATATTTTCCGGATTATATCATTGCCAAACAACTTACATACCCACCTTTGCAAAAAATAAATTATGCGGAAAATAAGTCTATTCGTTATTACCCTATTGATGATTGTGTCAGCTTCTTTTGCACAAGACAGGTACTTTGCAAGGACGTACACTTCTAATGTATTACCAAAAGGAGCCATTGACCTGGAGTTCTGGCACACCTCCCGTTTTGGACATAAAGACCAGTTCTTTCATGCCCAGGACCAACGCATGGAACTTGAATTCGGATTGGGAAAGAATGTTCAGACATCATTTTATTTTAACCGTTTTCAGACAAGATCAAGTGAAACACCAGATGGTACTGTGGTATCAAACGAAACGGGTTTCAGTAATGAGTGGAAATGGAAATTATCTGATCCAACAGCCAACAAACTTGGTTTTGCTTTATATGGAGAATGGGGACTTAAAGGTGGGGATGAACTGGAATTAGAAACTAAACTGATTTTTGATAAGATCATCGGAAAAAATATACTGGCATTAAATGCCGCGGTTGAATACGAGAAGGAATTTGAATGGAGTGGAAACAAAGTCGAATCAGGTAACTGGGAAGCACCGGTAGAATTTAATTTTGGCTACCAGTATTTGGTTAAACCAAGTCTTGGTATAGGGTTTGAAATACATAATCACAATGGAATTGCAAAAGGAAACGGGTGGGAGAACTCTGTATTCTTTGGCGGGCCCACGATAAATTTCCGGAACAACAGGTGGTTTATCATTGCCAATTATCTACCACAATGGGTGAATGTTCATAAAACGACTATTTCACCTTTTTCAAAAGTATTAGATGACCAAGAAAGAGCCGAGGCAAGGATTATAGTAGGGATATCACTTTAAGAAATATGAAAATAAAATTCATCGGAGGGTTGATAGTTTTTTTTATTGCAGCTTGTACGAGCACCGGACACCTGCAACCAGCAGATGCCGACCTTGCTGTTGCCCGCCAACGGGTTCCCGGTATAACATTAAGCGACCTGCAAAAAGGATATAAAATATTTGCGACCAACTGTTCGGCATGTCACCGCCTGCATGATCCCAAAGAATATACTGCAAAACGATGGGAACCTATTTTGGTTAAAATGTTTGACAAAGCAAAAATGGCGGACATTAATAAGAGAGCACTCGTAACAAATTATATTATGGCAAAAAGCAGGGAAGACAATTCCATTGCCAGGTAAATGATCACGGTTCACAACTTTTTTTTAAATGAAAACATAACTCAGTTTAAGGGTATCATTTTTAAAAAAATCAATGCAGAACAGTAAAGGAAAAGGTAGCTTCAGGTTTTGGCAACAATGGTTGTTCTAGCAGCCTTGGTTTTGCATTGTTCGGGATTGCATTTGCAGTCTTTGGCGACAATCCTTTATTTGCACCATACAACAAGGCATTAGCATCCATCTTTTGGCATACAGCCGATACCCCACAGCAAGTACAGGCATACAGGAAATTTATTTATGCGCCTTTAGGTGGTACTATTGCCTGCTGTTATATACTACTGGCATTTATAGCCCGGCATCCTTTCAGAAATAAGGAACCCTGGGCACGTAATGCAATAATTGCAGCCTTTGGTACCTGGATCATCCTGGATTCGGCGGTTTGCTTTTTTTACCATGTATATTTCCAGGTGTATATCATCAATGCATTTTCTTTTTTACAAAAAGCATTGCCGCTTATTTTTACATGGAATGATTTTAAACCCGGGGTGGGGGATAGACGATAATAAATTAACTTATAACTATGTAAGGCAAATAATCTGAGCATATTTTAAATGCGACCGCCACGCTTTTGGGGTTTGTTTTTTTTCATAGCGATGTTTCTCCCGGGGTATTTATAGGCCGCTAACATCCTATTTTGCATTCAGCATTTCAATGGCTGCCAGCGGGTCTTCCACTTCTATTACAAGCTTTTTAAAATGTTCGTCCCCGAGTTCTACAACAATGCTTTTTGATACATCCATTACATCACAAAATATGGTCCCTTCCTTTACAATATAGGTTCCGGCTGTTATGATACCTGGTATTTGCGTGCCTGGCAGTCTTAAACCCCACACCCATGCAGATTTTGCCGGGTCAGCATACGCAGTTAAGATATGCGCCGCCGGGATAATAAGGCGACTTTTCAAAGCCCATAATTTATGAAAGCCTTTTATTTCAAAAATAAAATTGTCCCCGTTTTTTTCAATACTAACCACGTGTTTAAAAATTTAAGTGCTATCCATCAATAAAACCGAAGTTAACGGTTGTTATTTGAGTTGTATTTAATTTGCATGAGTTAATGATTTTTAAGCTTGGGTACAATGTTGGTAAATCTATTCACTGCGGCAAAACACCCGGCAGGGATTATTTTAAGAATACAAAGAATAAAATCAACTTCTATTCACAACTGCAGTAAGTGGGACTGCTTCACTACCAATTTCTTTGAAGTAAATCTGCTAAGCAAAAGCATTCGTATTTATATTGGCATTGCAGTTATACATGTTTCTTTAATAAAAAACTTCTTGACAAATAAAAACTTCTTAAAAAAAACAATTTCCATCGTTTCATTTACGATAAGTTCTATTTTATTATTACCTGGCTGTGCTTTTAAAAGGGTTAACCGTTCTAAAAATATTATTTACCTGCAGGCTGATGCCGGTAAACAAAATGCCGCACAAAAATTAAATGTTTTTGCTCCTTACCATAATGATTCATTAAAAGACGTTTTAATTTTTTTGTATGGCGGTAGCTGGAATTCAGGAAGACGGGGCTTGTATAGTTTTTTTGGAAACAGGATGGCCCGCAAGAATGTAGTAACCGTGATCATTGATTATCCCAAAAGCCCAACGGCAGGATATGATGAAATGGCTACAGATGCAGCCATTGCAGTAAAATGGGTGAAAGAAAATATTCTGCAGTATGGCGGTGATCCAAATAAAATATTCGTCAGCGGGCATTCAGCAGGAGGTCACCTGGCTACGCTAATCACTGTTCGCAATAGTTACTTTGAAAAACTGGGTATAACCAATCCTATAAAAGGAGCTGTACTTATAGATGCCGCAGGATTAGATATGTATGGTTACCTTAAAGAAGAAGATTTTCCGGAAGACAACACTTATATAAAAACATTTACTAATGACCCTGCAAACTGGAAATTAGCATCACCATTATACAACCTGCACAATGGAATTGCGCCAATGCTCATATACCAGGGAGAGCGAACATACCCTTCCATAAAAGCTGGTAATGAAAATTTTTTGTCAGCATTAAAAAACCTTGGCTACACTCCCTCGTTCCATTTGCTAAAAGGTAAAAAGCATGTTGCCATGATCACCCAGTTTTTTAATTCTGGAAATAAACGCTACAAGGAAATTATTGAGTTTATGGAGAAAGTAAAATAAAGGCTTACTAAAGCTTTTATTCAATCCTAAATTAACGCCGGCACTTTGTTGTAGTTCTAGTTTTACAGAATTGCGTTTGCCCACTTTTAATACATTTTCTATAATGCCTGTATATAATTCCAGATGTATTTCATGGATGTTTTTAATTTATTTCAGCCATAGAAGCGCCGATAATTTTTAAGTCATTCCGGTTTTGTATGTAGGCAACTATTGCCATATTATTATTAGCAGGCATTGGCGATTTTTTAAAATTTATTTCTCCTTCTGCTTTGGCAGCAATTGAAATAAACTGGCGTACTACATTTTCATTTTTTAATGTAAGGCCGCTATTTTCGCCACGTTTTATTGATGTTGTTTCGCTGAGTGAAACCAAGGCAAAATTTATATTGCAGCCTGAATAATTACCATCTAATGTAAATTTCACTTTAGGTAAATTTTCAGCTTGCAGGCTGGCAGTAAGTGTTTTAAAAGCTGCTGATGGTGTAGTATTTAAAGATTTACTAAGTGCATTATCAAGGCTACGTTTATCTGAGCCAACAAATTCGCTACTACCGTTCACAATCATTTGGGGCGTATAAACAGAATTGAGGTTTAATCTTGTTGCATAATCGTTTTGTCTTTGCGAATATTCCTTTGCACTAAACGGATCTGACCATCCGAGGCGATTCCAATAATCAACATGAAATGAAAGTGCAAAGATCTTCCTGCCATTCTTTTTTGCATCATTAATGGTTTGTGTAAGTAAGCGATCGGCAGATGGGCAACTAGAACAGCCTTGCGAAGTAAAAAGCTCAATAACTGCAACAGGTTGAAATTGCGGAGTTGTTTTATAAGCTGCAACGGTAATAAGTGTAACAAGTGCACACAATAACAATATTCCTTTTTTCATTTTTGATAAATTATGTTATTTATAATTCGCCTTGAATTTTTTTCTAAATTCTAAAAAGTCTGGGATAGAAACATGTTGAACATAACTGGCTGAAGGATTATTATGAATATACTCCTGGTGATATGCTTCGGCAACATAAAACTTTTTAAACGGCACTACTTCGGTTACGATACTATGCTTGTACAGCTTTAAAGCGGTAAGGCTCTTTATTTCGGCATCAATAATTTGTTTTTCATTTTCATTGCGGTAAAAAGCAATGGAACGGTATTCAGTTCCGGCATCATTTCCCTGGCGGTTTAAAGTAGTAGGGTCCTGGCTTGCAAAAAAAGCTTTAACCAATGTTGCATACGAAATTTTTGCAGGATCATAATAGACCTGCACTGTTTCTGCATGGCCGGTGGTTCCGTTAGCAACCTTCCTGTAATCCGGTTTTGTATCTGTGCCACCCGAATAACCAGATACTGCATTTCTTACGCCAGCAAGGCTTTGAAAAACAATTTCAGCATGCCAAAAACATCCTTCGGAAAATGTAGCAACGGCTTCATTGGCCATTGGCCTTGTAGTGCCAATGGGGAAATTTATTTTTTGATCCTGCGATTGAGCGCATGAACTGAAAAATAATATCGAAATAATTACAGAAAGTATTTTCATTTTATTTTGATTTTACTGGTGGAGTTCCGCCTTCGGGAACAAAAATAAGTGCAGGTGAATTCATACAAAATCTTTTGCCGGTTGGCGCAGGCCCATCATCAAATACGTGGCCAAGGTGCGACCCGGTTTTACTATCTACAACTTCAGTTCGGGTACTGCCATAACTATTATCCACTATTAACCTGACAGCATCAGGATTAATTGGGGCATAAAAGCTTGGCCAACCTGTACCAGAATTAAATTTTGTCTCGGAACTAAAAAGCGGTTGCAATGAAGCTGCGGAATAATAAATTCCTTTTTGGTAAAAGTGATCATATTTTCCAGTGAAAGGTCTTTCTGTTCCTTCCTGGCGCAAAATATAATATTGCTCTTTAGTTAACCTTGCTTTCCATTCAGCATCTGAAAGTTGCATTGGATAAACTGTTTTGGAAGTTGCAACCTGGGGGTTGGTGGATTTTTTAGATCTTGATTGTGCGTTGCTGCAACTGCCCGTAGATATTGCTAAAGCTACCAGCAGTATCATTTGATTTATTTTCATGATTTCTTATTTAATAATTTGATGGTACAAAATTATTTATAGTGTATCACGAAATGGTCACGAAATGATATCGTTTTTAATAAATTACTGCCGCAATTATTTACCCTGGTAAAGCGGAAGGCGAAAAACAAAAGAACTTCCCGTATTTACCTCGGTTATAAGATCCAGGGATGAATTATGCAGGTCAAGGATCTTTTTTATAATGGCCAGGCCCAGGCCGGTACTGTTTTTAAGGTCGGTAAAATTATTGGCTTTATAATATCTACCAAAAATCTGTTCCCTTTCATTTTCAGGAATACCAATGCCTGTGTCGGCAACAGTTACTTCTACATCGTTATTGGCCTTACTTGTTTTAATAATAATTTTTCCGCCATCCGGTGTAAACTTCATAGCATTATCTACTAGGTTCTGCATAACCCTTTCTATGAGCGAAACATCAGCATATACGGGTGGCAATTCTGTTGATAAAAAAGTAGTGATTGATATATTTTTCTCTTTAGCAATCAGTTGATATTTACTGCTGATATCATTTACCAGTTCGCTTATAAAAAATGGTTCCTTCACCGGCTTTACCTGGTTGGCTTCCAGCTTTGATAATTCAAAAAGTTCGGATACTAATTTCTGCAGTTTGCCGGTACTTTCTGATATGATCCCAATATAGCGCTTGAGCTCATCAGCAGTAAGCGTATCTGCTTTCATCTGCAGAGTTTCAATATATCCCTGTATGATGGAAATTGGGGTACGCAAATCGTGAGAAACATTTGCAATCAGTTCCCGCCGCAGTATTTCCACTTCTTTCAGCTTCTCAATATTTTGCGATAGAATATCTGCCATTTCATTAAAAATATCACCCACCTGTTTTACATCGCCTACAGACTGCACCTGTACACGGGCTTTTATATCTCCCTGCCTGAATTTTTGCATCACTTCCAGTATGCGTGAAAAGTTTTTAGTAATTAAACGAATTATAATTAAGCCCACCAATAATGTTACCAGTAGTGTAATTATTATTCCACGCAGGCCTACCTGCCATAAATAATTTTGGGTAAGGCTTTTAGAAATTGCATCATATTCTTCGCTTGCAAGCACTGCATAAATATAGCCGGACTGTACACCGTTGCTTATAACGGGCGCTACAGAAAAGATTTTTGCAAGACCCTTATGGTGTGGGTCGTTGCCGGTTACGTATTCATTTCCTTTTTTATCAATAAATTTTTTTACAGGAGCAAGGTCTATTTTCTGAAGCACTACTTTTTTTTGCGGCGCATAAAACGAAAGTATTTTTCCATCATTATCCAGCAGGTAAATTTCAAGGCTGGGATTGATGGACATTACATGGCCAAACATTTTTTCCATTTCATCTTTGTTCACTTTTCCATTGGTAAAAGGAGTGGAATGTGCGGCAATATCGGCAGCAGTATTTTTATTAAGCCGTTGATTTATCTCTTCAAAATAAAGCCCTGAATAATGAACCGTTATATATACAAAAGAAATACCTGTACATACTAATAGCACAAAGAAAATGGCTGATATGCGCCAGAATAAATTATTGAACCTTTTTTTAATCATTCGTTTTAATTTCATCTGTAAAGCGATAGCCAATGCCCCAGGTAGTTAATATGTATTGTGGTTTATTTAAGTCCTCTTCAATTTTTGCCCTAAGGCGGTTTATATGTGAGTTTACGGTATGCTCATAACCGCTAAATTCGTAACCCCAAACAAGGGTTAATAAATTTGCCCTCGAATAACTTTTGCCAGGGTTACTCATAAATAAATAAAGCAGGTCAAATTCTTTTGGTGTGAGTTCTATTTTATTTTTTCCAATCAGCACCTTTCTTTTTTGGGGATCTACCATTAAATCGCCAAAAATAATTATTTCTTCAGGGCTATCCCCTGCATTTTTATTTATTTCTGTTCTTCTAAGGATGGCTTTTACCCTTGCAATAAATTCACGTATGCTAAATGGTTTGGTAAGGTAATCATCAGCCCCGGTTTCAAGCCCAATGATCTTATCAATTTCTTCCGATCTTGCTGTAAGCATAATAATAGGGGTAGATATTTTTTCCGCTCTTAATATTCTACAGATCTCTATGCCATCAATATCGGGAAGGGTAATATCGAGAATAATAAGGTCGAACGTTTTTTGTAAAGCCAGTTTAATGCCAGCCTGGCCATTATTTGCAGTGGTAGTTGTGCAGTGTATATCTGTAAGATGAATGCCTACCAGTTCTACAATGTTTGCATCGTCTTCTATCATCAATATATTTTTCATCTTACTATTAGTATTTTTTTGGCCGCAGGTAACGGGGACTTCGTAGCTAAGCATAAATTTACTATTTCCAGTTTGAATCATAGTGTTTGATATTTTAATAAAAAGGGCAATGTTATTTTTAAAGAAACCTTTTTAATAGAATGGATGTGCTAAAATGGCTAATTGCATTTTAGTACCTGTCACTACTCTATTGTGCATTTTTTGTGCTTCATTTTTTTTTCTAATTGAAAAAATATTTTTTATCAAAGGAATAAAGAAAGTATTGCGGAAGTATCACGGAATCATAACGATTTTAATAAGCATGCAATAAAGATTGTGCTGTTGTAGCATAGAGAATAATCCCTTTTAAAAGAAATAACATCAGGCCAACCATAACCTGCACTTTCAATTTTAGTAATTATAAGTAACGGGTATAGAATTGCACATCTTTACCCTGCTTCTGTATAATTATGTTGCAGCAGGGGTTTATACTTTCTCTTTATAATATAGTTCTCCTTTTTTATTTCCTGTTCAGTACCTCATATAAATAAACATTTAACGGAGTTTTTATTTTAGTACACAAACGTGATTGTTTCGTGATGTTAT
>JBDSEE010000189.1:0-2936 GCA_039920245.1 Ferruginibacter sp. | reverse complement strand
AAAATGGCTAAAAACAGGAGTTGGAAGAGATCTTATAAAAAACATTGAGCATTAGATTTATATCCGCCGCAGCGGACGGCAGTTCAAGTCTGCTCCTCGATACTAAAGTCCAACTCAGTTAAATGATTTGGACTTTTTTTATTTTTTGGATACGCTGTAAATGAAATACACAGTCTACATATTATATTCTGATCAGTATAAAAAAAACTATACCGGCTATACTTCTAACTTGGAAGAAAGAATACGTTCGCAAAATGCATTGGGGAATGACTGGACCGCAAAGTACAGGCCATGGAAATTAATCTTTACAAAAGAATTCAATACAAAATCAAAGGCCTTATTTTTTGAAAAATGGCTAAAAACAGGAGTTGGAAGAGATCTTATAAAAAACATTGAGCATTAGATTTATATCCGCCGCGGCGGACTGCAGTTCAAGTCTGCTCCTCGATACAAAGGGCTACCATAAAAAGTAGCCTCTTTTTTATGTCTTAGCTAGTCTTCATATGAATTTTTATCGTGAAGAGTATCTTTATGCAATCGGGACGATCTTGCTAACTGAGCATAAAAAAGATCCACTGTAGTGAATCTTTATCGTGGAGAGTATCGGGGTCGAACCGACGACCTCTTGCATGCCATGCAAGCGCTCTAGCCAACTGAGCTAACCCCCCAGAGGAGTGCAAATATAAAGGCTACACCGTAGCTGGCAAAATTGAATGTGTGATGATTAATTTTCTGTAGTAGTTCCAACCCCTAGTACCAATTTGTCTAACAACTCTTCGTTAAAAAAGGGTTTGCAGGCATTTGTAGCATTAGTCAAAATTTTTTGTAATCCATCTTCATCAATGCCAAGTAATTCATATGCACCCAGCAAAGCAAGATTGCTGTTCAACTGGCGGCTTTGCTGTACTGCTTCAGCCAATAGCAAGATTCGCAAGCCACTGTCTTTTAATGTACCAAGCTGGTCTATCAACCCACTCATAGTAAGGAAAATAGTCTTATCCAGTAATAACACATAACGATTCTCTGCGGCTTCCGGTAATTTGTTATATGGAGATTGTTCGACAGCTTCTGTTATATAATTCATCGTGAGACCGCTCTTAAAACCAGTATCCATTAATTGCACAGCTCCTCGTAACGCATGACCATTAATGCTTAGCCATCTTAACATTCTTCTTAATTCATGTAACTGGTCTTCAAGATCGGTAAAGCCATTCTTATTTTTTTCAAAAAAGGTTTTTATTTCTTCAACAGACGTTTCAAATAAAAAATGTATAGCCTTTATTTCCTTCTTATCTTTTATCCAATCTATTTGGTTCAGTTTCTTCCTGATCTTTTTTAATCGCTTCCCACCGGCTCCCAGCCACCCTTCCTTCAGGAGCATTTCATTTAAACGGTCAACATGTAATTCAGTTTTTTTATAAAAATATTCTTTGGCATGTACATCTATCGCCGGCTTCTGGCTGAATTCATTTGCAAAACCATCATACATATCTACACGGCCAAGGGCATCCTCCAATGCTTTGAACTGGTCCTGTAATTTTTGGAACGGTTTCTTTTCCAAAACTGTCATATATATCCTGCACAACGATTCCAACATGAATAATGGGGTTCTTGCATTATTCTTATATAACCACCAGGCGGGGTTCTCATCTACACATGATTGCTGTAACAGCGATTCCAACTGATCTAAAAAATAATCAAATCTTACAAATCCTTTTTTCATGTTAGCTTTTACTGTTGTGTTCTTTTATATTAACGGGTTGGTCACCAGGAATGTTATATTATTTTTCAAAATAGGCCACTGTGCCCCCTACCCATTCCTTATCCTTATTATACCTGGTGCCAATCATCTTTCCTTTACTAAGCCTTGCCAGGTTATGTATAGCTATAGGCCTGTCCCATTCATTTTTCCAGAAATAAAAAAGTCTAATTTCCGCCTTGGCAGGTTCATCCATTGTTTTAATGATGGATGCATACTGTACCTTCTTTTGCAATATCCAGTTTTCAGGATCTGTTATCGCATCAATATCTGCTTGAGTAACATCTATCACCACACCCATTCCCGCAAATGAAAAAAGCGGTTTAAGCACATAATCCTGGAGGTTTACCGGCTGCTTTATTTCATTCAGGAAAAAAGTTTCAGGCACATACGGGTTGCTGATAAATGGCAGGGTGAATTTACTGATGCGGTAAAACCAGTTGGGATGCGGTATCCATTTCACATCATATTTTTTGGTTAGGTCAATATGACCTTCCGGAATATCCTGTTGCAACAGGTCATCAAATATCAACCGGTTATAAATTCTGTGGACAGGGATTTCCCTTTCGCCATCAAGGTAAAATAACTTATTTCCGTCTGCTTTTAGTTTAGTAAGGCAAACGATCTTAATACCCAGCAACATTTCTGTGCAATAAAAATCTATTCTTGTCTTTTGATGCTCGGGATATATTTCCAGTAAGATCACATTTTCAGGATCTTCATTTCCCAAAATAATATCTTTCAATGCGGCTACATACGATTCTTTGTCATAACCATTCAGGTATGAATCATAGTTCTCAGTTACATTAGCATATTTCCTGGTTATGCCGCTGTGAAAAGCCTGGAACGCAAATAAAGTAGGAAACCCCTGCATCTCTATTAGTTGCGGCTCAAGTTCTCCGTTAGTGTTCTCACAAATACCAAAATCAAAAACAATAAATTGTGGATGCTCATCTTCTCCGGGCACCTGTAGGTTTTGTGGAATGCTTCTTTCAGTAAGAGACTTGAAATTAGGCGCCTTTATTACATCAATAATATCTTCACAAGCCAGTAACATTTTGTTCTTAAAATCAGCAGGAATAAAAACAGGTGTTTCAGCATTTCTAAAATCCAATGCTCCAGCATGCAGGCCTTCAATTTCCTCCATATAAGCGTCGTACTTCTGTCGGGTAAACTG
>JBDSEE010000188.1:0-7521 GCA_039920245.1 Ferruginibacter sp. | reverse complement strand
ATATCCCTGAAATCTGTTTTTTCAAAACCCTTCACTTGTATCCATTTCCAGGTGTTGCCGCTATCTAATGAGCGGCCCACGGTACCATTGCTGCCGCTTACCCAAAGCGTCCTGTCATTTACAACACTAAGTCCCCGGAGAGAAGTTTTAGTTCCACTGCTAATAACTTTTACGGTTTGAGCCGACAGTGCAAGAGTAGCCAGGATAGATAATATGGATAATAAATATTTGCCCATTGCCTTAATGCTTATTGTTTTAATTATTTTTGATTAAAGTTGAAACGATTTAATTGAAAGAAGTTACAATAAGCAAATATAGATACGATGTTTTCAGAATGTCGTATCTCAAACGCATAAAATAATTCATGAGTTATAATTACTTACCAATCGACAGGAAACATACGAGTTTTCAACAAATTAAAAACTTGTTGAAGTACAAACAACTCGTTTCGATCAGTTTTGATGCACATGAAAGGATCATAAATTGCCGGAAATACCTTGATGAGAAGTTAAGTAACAGCAAAGATCTATTTTATGGTATTAACACTGGCTTTGGGTATTTGCAAAATGTTCAGATCGATCATGCACAATTAGAAGCATTGCAAAGTAACCTGCTGAAGTCACACGCCTGTGGCATGGGCGAAGAAGTACCAAGTGATATTGTAAAACTGATGTTGATGTTGAAGATCAAGTCGCTTAGCTATGGATATTCGGGTGTGCAGGTGGAAACCGTGAACCGCCTGATGGATATGTACAACCATGATGTAGTACCGGTGATATTTACGCAGGGATCTTTAGGTGCCTCTGGTGACCTTGCGCCGCTAAGCCATCTTAGTCTTCCGCTGATAGGGTTGGGAGAAGTATGCTACCAGTATAAAAAAATGCCTGCTGCAGAAGTACTTGCAATGCTGAATTGGCAACCTATTACGCTGAAGAGCAAAGAAGGTCTTGCGCTAATAAACGGAACTCAATTCATGAGCGCTTATGGCTTATACAACCTGGTAAGTGCTGAACGCCTGATGCAATGGGCGAATGCTATAGCCGCCATCAGCATGGATGCATTTGACTGTTCAACAAGCCCGCTAAATGAACATATACATGCTATTCGTCCCCATGATGGACAGGTTAGTGTCGCTGCAAAACTTCGGGGTTTGTTAGATGGCAGCAGTATTGCAGCAGCTACAAAATCACAGGTGCAGGATCCTTATTCATTTCGTTGCATCCCGCAGGTGCATGGCGCTACCAATGATACGATCGAATATGTAAAGAGCATTTTCATCAAGGAAATAAACTCAGTTACAGATAATCCTAATATTTTCCCTGAAGAAGACCTGATTGTTAGCGGCGGCAATTTTCACGGCCAACCCCTGGCGTTAGGACTCGACTTTCTCTGTATAGCCATGAGTGAACTTGCCAGTATCAGTGAGCGGCGAACTTACCAGCTTATCAGCGGCCAACGAAATCTTCCATTGTTTTTAGTAAAAAATCCAGGTCTACATTCGGGCCTTATGATTCCACAATATACAGCTGCAGGAATTGTGAGTGAAAATAAACAACTGTGTTCACCTGCTAGTGTGGATACCATCAGCAGCAGCAATAACCAGGAAGATCATGTGAGTATGGGTGCCAATGCCGCCACAAAATGCAAGCGGGTTGTAGACAATGTTGAGAAAGTTCTTGCCATTGAATTGCTTACTGCAATCCAGGCAATAGAATTCCGTAGACCGCAAAGAACATCGGCTGTATTGGAAGAGATTATTAAAACTTTCAGGACGCAAGTGAGTTTTAACGAGGAAGACAGGGTATTGCACAATGATATGATGAAGGCCGTGGAGTTTATTCAGACCTATGATTTGGAGATTTGAAATGATATTTAATTATCAGATTCGAATATAAATTTTTAAGAATGACTACAGTAATACAGCATTACGATCCGGTAAAATATAAGACACCAACAGGAAGCAATATTTCCTGCAAGGGATGGATACAGGAAGCAGCTTTAAGAATGTTGTTGAATAACCTTAACCCTGAAGTAGCCGAACGGCCAGATGACCTGATTGTATATGGTGGCAGGGGCAAAGCAGCCCGTAATTTTGCAGCACTTGATAATATCGTTAAAGCTTTGAAGATCCTGGAAAATGATGAAAGCCTGCTGATACAAAGCGGCAAGCCCGTCGGCATTCTAAAAACGCATAAAGATGCTCCTAGGGTACTTATAAGTAACAGTCAACTAGTACCTAACTGGGCCAACTGGAAGCATTTTGATGAACTTGAGAAAAAAGGATTGATGATGTACGGACAGATGACTGCAGGCAGCTGGATATATATCGGCTCACAGGGAATTGTTCAAGGTACTTATGAAACCTATGGGGCTATTGCAGATAAACATTTTAATAATAGCTTACGTGGCACGCTAAACGTTACTGCAGGTTTAGGTGGTATGGGTGGAGCACAACCATTGGCTATTACTATGAATGAAGGTGTGGCATTGATAGCAGAGGTAGAGGAATGGCGGATTGATAAAAGAATTGAAACAAAATACCTGGACGAAAAATTTACAGATATCGATGAAGCAATAGATAAAGCATTAAAGTATAAACAGGAAGGAGTGGGCAAAAGTATTGGGGTGCTATGTAATGCGGTTGCTTTGTTACAACGATTGATAGTACGCAATATCATACCAGATACACTGACTGATCAGACATCGGCTCACGACCCGTTGATCGGATATTTACCTCATACTCTCACAAACGAACAAGCAAATATCCTGCGCAAAGAAAACCCATCAGAATACCTGGAGCTCAGTTATGAAAGTATGTACCTGCATGTGCAATACATGCTTCAATTGATGGATAGAGGTGCCATAACTTTTGATTATGGAAATAATATAAGAGCCAGGGCACAGGAGTTTGAAAATAAAAAGTTGGCAGTTGAAAGTGGGCAGAATAAAAACAGCAACCAAACAGCAGGATTCGAAAGTAATGTATCAACTTTCATATCAACCCCCGGCCGCTGCTTTGACTTTCCGGGATTTGTTCCTGCATATATTCGACCCTTGTTTTGTGAAGGGAAGGGACCGTTTCGCTGGGCTGCGCTTAGTGGCGACCCAGGAGATATAGCCGTTACTGATGAAATGATCATGAATATGTTTCCCGAAAATAAAGGTATGATACGCTGGATGCAGATGGCTAAAGAAAAGATCGCCTTCCAGGGTCTTCCTGCACGAATATGCTGGCTGGGACAGGGTGAAAGAGAAAAGGCGGGACTTGCATTTAATGAACTTGTTCGCACAGGTAAGGTGAAAGCGCCGATAGTGATTGGCCGGGATCATTTGGACACAGGAAGTGTTGCCTCGCCCAACCGGGAGACAGAAGCAATGCTAGATGGGAGTGATGCGGTGGCAGATTGGCCGGTGCTGAATGCATTAGTCAACACAGCCGGCGGAGCAAGCTGGGTGAGTTTGCATCATGGCGGTGGTGTTGGAATGGGTTATAGCATTCATGCAGGTATGGTCATTGTTGCCGATGGCACGGATGATGCAGCGGCCAGGCTTAGTCGTGTATTAAGAAATGATCCCGGAATGGGGGTGATAAGACATGCAGATGCCGGCTATGATGTGGCAAAAGATTATGCTAGAAAATTTGACCTGGACCTGGAACAAAAATTAAATCCCTGAGTACAGCCTGGTGATTGCTGGTATGTGGATATTTTTAAACTTATCAGGGCCAGCTTTTCTGTACCTTTAAGTCATGCATCCTACACACGAAGATAGCAGACTTGAAAATTTATATAAGTACGAGATACTTGATAGTCCACCTGATGGATTTTTTGATGACATAACATCGCTGGCCGCCAAAATCTTTAATGTACCTGTTGCCATTGTTTCTCTGGTAGATGCAGACAGGATATGGTTCAAGTCTGCACACGGGCTTGAAGTTGATGAAATAACCCGTGAACCGGGTCTTTGCAGTTCCGCTATCATGTCTGATGATATATACATTGTAGAAAATGCCAGCGTAGATGCCCGAACCCTTGCCAATCCCTTGGTAGCAGGAGTTATGGGGCTTAAATTTTATGCCGCCGCACCCTTACGCTCCAAAGAGGGATATAACCTGGGCACATTTTGTATCATAGATAAAGAACCACGCACACTGGACAGTAAGGAACTGTCTATGCTGCTGCAACTTTCCCGGATAGTTATGGACCAGTTTGAACTAAAACTTCAATCTAGGATCATGGTAAAAGAAATGCTCGACAAATTATCCCACAATTAATTGAATTAATTGTAATGACCCTAATGAACCTGTACGGCACAACTTTTATTTCTGTGCAACATTATTTGCTTCTACCCTGAAGCCATCGGGGTCCTGGAAGTATATGAAGAAGGTAAAAGCACCAAAGTTTAAAGTGGTAAGTGCCAGGTGTATTGCTTTATTGGTCGTCACATTCTCTTTTATTTATGCAGGACCAAGCGTATGATATTAGCATTCATTCTTACTGCAGTTTTTCATTATTACATGCATAGAAAATTAACAATCACAAAACCAGGTACTTTTGCATGGTGAAACATTTACTGCATAATCCTGTTTTTAATGCATTGTTATCAGGGGATAAGGAGCTCAGTTTTGGTACTGATGATGTGAAATATTTTGACGAAATGGTTTCTCCCTTTGTGGCCTTTAATGAAAATTATAAGAGAGGTTTTTCCGACCTCTATGAGTTGCTTCCCTCCGGCCGCAAAATTCTGTATGCAATTCCTGCTGCTGTTACCCAGCCCGCTGGTTGGCAATTACAGCATGAAATAAAAGGATTACAATTTGTTTATGGAGCAGGTAAAGAAATTAAAAATGAATTCGAAAATGTGCAGCCGTTAGAGGAGCAGCATATTGAACAGATGATACACCTGGCGGCACTTACCAAACCAGGACCCTTTGGAAAAGGAACAATCAAATTTGGATCATACTATGGAATTTTTGATCATGAAAAGCTGGTAGCTATGACAGGTCAGCGGCTGCATGTAGAAAATTTTACTGAGATCAGTGCAGTATGTACTCACCCGGACTACACAGGCATAGGCTATGCAAGAATACTATTGCAGCACCAGTTACAACTCATCCTGCAACAAGAACAGCATCCTTTTTTACATGTGCGGGAAGATAACGGGAGAGCTATAGAACTCTATCAACGACTTGGGTTTGAAGTTTCCCGAAAAATGAATTTCTATTTTATGAAGCGGCAGTAAGTTTCGTATTGATTAACTTTTGTATTCAAGGAAAGTTTCGTTTTATAATCAACTTATATGCAAACAAAAATTATCTGGACAATAGGACATTCCACTCATACGCTTGAGGTATTTACAACTATGCTGAAATCATTTGGCATTGAGCTGGTTGCGGATATCAGGAGTTATCCAGGTTCAAGGCGTTACCCTCATTTTAATAAAGAAGCTTTGACAATTTCGCTACCTGAAAACGGCATAGAATATATCCATTTGAGAGCACTTGGAGGACGAAGAAAAACAAATATTGACTCTCAAAATACTGGCTGGCGATTGCCTGCTTTCAGAGGATATGCAGATTATATGGAAACGGACAACTTCAAAAATGAAATTATAGCGCTTGAGAAATTAGGGGTTAAAAAGCGGGTAGCTTTTATGTGCGCTGAATCCCTATGGTGGCGTTGCCATCGCTCACTTGTTGCTGACTATCTTAAACATGAGGGCTGGACTGTCATTCACATTATGAATGCCAATAAAGCTGAAGAGCATCCTTATACAAGTCCTGCAAGAATAGTAGGGGACAAACTTTTATATAGTAAAGAATAATTTTTTGCAGCGGGAACATCATTTAATTGCCGGGTTAAGAAATGATCAAAGCAAACAATGTAAAAAAACTTAGGTGCTAATGAATAAAAAACTTCTAAAAACATTTTAATAATCCAGATTTTATTCTCTATTTTGTTTGATAGACCCGGAACTATCAATCATACGATACTATGCACTGCTTTAATCGTTTCAACCCATCCCTTTTTCTGTTTTGCTGCCTGTTTATATTACATAGCTGTGCCGGGTCCAAGGCAAGCTCCCAAAAAACTCCATGGAAAGAATTACCATCAGAGCAATTAAATCTAAATCCAGCCAAAGGGCTAGTCGGGAATATTGTTTTCTTAACTATAGAAATACGGCTTGCAGATAGTTTGCATGATCAATATGCATTTAGGCTAACAGATGTTAAGTATGCAGCGGGTACGTTAAAAAAACAATTTTACCCTGATGAAACAAGCTATGAACAAACCATTATCTACTGTGAGATTCTTGATGAAGGCAAAAACCGCATTGATCTTATTAAAGTTCAAAATCCCCTAATGAAAGTATATGAGTATTCAGATGAGAAAACGAATATGTTGGGAAAGAAATTAATGATAAGCAACAGCGGCTCCTTCATGCTGCGCTTCAATTATACTGAGCGATCCAAATATATTATGTTGTATAAAACCGGCAAAACATTAAATCAACTTAAAAGAATTTACTATGCTACACTTTAATCCAACTAAGAGTTTTGTTATTGCTACAGGTGTTGCCCTTTCTTTTCTTTCTTTTGAAAGCGTAGGCCAGGTTTATACAGTAGATACCCTAATGAGGAATGGTGATCGATTAAACCGCATAAACCTTGTTTATTTAAGTGACGGATATCTTTCAGGTCAATTAACCACTTACATTACAAATGCTACAACTATAAACAATGCCTTATTTGTACAGGCACCTTTTACTCAATATAAAAACTTTTTCAATGCATTTGCCTTGCAGGTGCCATCGGTTGAAGCAGGCGCAAAGCATCCTGCAACTGCAAGTGATGAAGGTAGCTCAGGAGGGCAGCCCATTGCTAATCCAAATAACTATTTCCAAAGTACATTTGATTATTTTTCTATTCACAGGTTGTTAGTGCCCCAGAATAATACAGCCCTATATAATGCATTAGCAAGTAACTTACCTGATTACGACCAAGCAGTTGTGGTTGTTAATTCCCCTTATTATGGGGGTTCAGGCGGCAGTTTTGCCACAGCTTCCACAAATACCAGTTCTGCTGAAGTAGCTATTCATGAAATTGGACATTCATTTGCAGGTTTAGCAGATGAATATTGGGCTGGTGATTTTTATGCCTCTGAGAAACCAAACATGACACAAAATAATAATCCCTTAACTGTGAAATGGAACAGATGGTATGGTATAAACAGCGTCGGCATTTATCCATATGGTGCATCTGGAAATCCTGCACTATGGTTCAGGCCGCATCAGCTTTGTAAGATGCAATATCTCGGCTATCCCTTCTGTCCTGTATGCACTGAAAGGTACATTGATCGCATTCACCAACTAGTAAATATGGTTGATGAATATTTTCCTGCCACCACATCGTTTTCTATTACTAATAACAATGCAGTAAGTTTTTCTGTTTCTCATCTTCAGACATTACCTTCCACAATTTCTGTTAGCTGGTACCTGAATGGATCAATATCGCCATTTGCT
>JBDSEE010000187.1:0-2546 GCA_039920245.1 Ferruginibacter sp. | reverse complement strand
CGCTTCCTAATCGTATTCAACCAAGTGGGTGTTGTACCTGTAACATTTACCAGCATATCTGCCGTACGAAGCAACGCAAATCAAATTGCCGTAAACTGGAAAGTGGAGAACGAGATCAACATACAGGAATACAGCGTCGAAAGAAGCATAGATGGCCGAGGGTTTTTGGGAATAGCAACAGCAAACGCCACTGCAAATAACGGAAGTACTTCCAATTACCTGCAATATGATAATAGCCCGGTGAGCGGGGATAATTTTTACCGCATTAAAGCAACAAGCATTGGCGGACAGGTTCAGTATAGTGCGATTGTAAAGGTTGCACCTATTAAAGTGCCATCATCAATAAAAGTGATGCCAAACCCGGTATTAAATAAAACCATACAGGTACATTTTACAGGCATGAAAGAAGGATCTTACCAGGCACAATTGTTTAATGCGAAGGGGCAGTTGGTGTACAGTAATTCGATAGCTATTAGTGGTTCTAATATAATTAAGTCTATACAATTGCCATCGATTATGGCATCCGGTAATTACAAGCTACAGGTAACGGGTGCGGATGGAACGCCGGCAATGATAAATGTTTTTGTAGAGTAACAGTAAGTTGCTTTGGGCAGCTTACACATGAACAATCCATAAAGGGGCGCTGTGAGGGCGCCCTTTTTTCATGCGGTTATGAGGGTTCACGCAAAGGCGCAAAAGAGGGGTTTCACGCAAAGACATTAAGGAAGGAAAGGAGCAAGGATGGATTGCACACAAAGCGGCAAAGGCGCAGAAGAGGCATTTCACGCAAAGGAGCAAAAGGGGCAAAGGGGCAAAGAGTCATTGGGTTTTTTCGTGTTCGTAGGTATACGATCCGGGATGCCGATTCATAAAAGAATCAATTCAGAAAGGGTAGTAATAGGCGTATTTTTTGTTAATGAGAGACTTCTTATAAAAAAATTAATCTAGCTACATTTTTTTTAATACATTTAAAATCAATATATTATGTATTATTGGGAAAAAATTATCTAAATTATTTTTGTTAACAGTTGGTTATCTGGAACTTCTATTATATGTTTGTGCAATCTTATTACCCAAGGTAATCCTCCCATCCTTTAGAATTTCCACCAAAAATTATTAATCCTCTTCCAGGTCAAGCCTGTTTTCGTAACAACCCCTAAACTTGTTCAGGAAACATCTCATTTAATTTTTGCTTACATGTTTATCATGCATCGCATGAAGACATAACCACAACGAACCTACTATCTTCCTTACAGTAATTGACATTATTGTTTACCGGCTTAGCCATGTAAAAATTTCGTATGATAACAGATTTACGTCTTTTAAAATCTCTGAAAAGTTATTTCTCCATTCTTTTTATCGTTGTTTTGGCTTTATTCGTTAATAACGGATTTGGGCAAGCGGTTTCTATATGGACGAATCCTATTACAGGTACTAATTTAGGCAATTCAAATCCATATACGATTGGCGATGCTCTAGTGAATAGTAACCTAACTGTATCGGGTATTGGAAGAGGCGTGACTTTAACTCCGTCAAATAGTACAAATACTTATAATACTGGAAGCTGGCCTACAAGTACAACTATTGACTTAAATGCATACTTTAATTTCACTGTTGCTCCCATTACAGGATATAAAATTAGTTTTTCAAGCTTTGTATATTCCGGGACAGGGAGTTCAAAACAACCATCAACTTTTGCGTTTAGGACAGATGCAAATGCAAATAATTTCACTACTAATATCGGTATACCTTCTTTAACTGGAACTTCAATACCATTATCTGTTTCAGACATTTCTTCGTCTACGTCTTTCAGACTATACGGTTGGAATGCATCTTCGGGTTCAGGGCGTGATTGGGCTGTAAATGATTTTACTTTTAATGGATCTATATTAGGTTCGTCAACTACTGCATTAAGCGGTTTTGGATATATCTATAGTTTTGGCCCATCGACCGCACAAAGTTTTCAGGTCAATGGAAATGGATTAACTACTGCTAATGCCTCGGTAACCATTAATGGTTCTTTAAACTACGAGGTATCTACA
Source organism: Ferruginibacter sp. (assembly GCA_039920245.1). Classification (GTDB taxonomy): domain Bacteria; phylum Bacteroidota; class Bacteroidia; order Chitinophagales; family Chitinophagaceae; genus Ferruginibacter. The sequence continues at coordinate 504 of JBDSEE010000187.1, read as the reverse complement.
ACTTCGGCAACTACGGGTTTCGGGGCGACTGCAAGTTTAACCGCAAGTGGTGGTAGCATAGCTGGTCAAACTGTTTGGGTGCGTTTAAAGACAGGATTGCCTGCCGGAACTTATAATGAAACGATCAACTTTGGTGGCGGGGGGATAACGAGTATTCCAATCACCGTTTCAGGAGCAGTAGCGAAGCAGCCGCTAACTATCACCGCAAACAATGTAAATAAAATCTATGGTACTGCCCTTATATCGCCTGGTGCGGGACAGACAACATTTACATCCAGTGGCCTAGTAAACGGAGAGACTATTGGTACTCTTAGTATTGCGTATGGTACTGGTGCTGTCGCCACAGCAGGAGTAGGTTCCTATAATACCGTAACGCCTTCTGCAGCTACAGGCGGAACTTTCAATCCTAGTAACTACAACATTACTTATACGAATGGTAATATCATTGTTGGTGCAAAAGCACTAACAATAACTGCGAATGACGTAAACAAGACTTATGGCACA
>JBDSEE010000186.1:0-24218 GCA_039920245.1 Ferruginibacter sp. | reverse complement strand
ACGAAACATAGCACTCACTGCTCCTTATATGCATAATGGAGTTTTTAAAACCCTGGACGAAGTGGTAGATTTTTATAATAATGGCGGCGGCAAAGGCATGCATATATCACCTAAGAATCAATCCCTTCCTTTTGATAAACTTCATTTAAGCAAAAATGAAAAAAATAATATCATTGCTTTTCTGAAGACACTTACAGACACTTCAGCCATATTTAGATAGTGCCATCCCTTACATCATATCTTCTTTTAAGCGATTTGTTATTCTGCCCCTGATAGAATAAATTTGCGCCTACTTAAATAAATACAAACCAATCAGCATGAGACAAATAGCGTTCAGGGAGGCATTAAGGGAAGCGATGCAGGAAGAAATGAGGAAAGACGAAAGGGTGTTTTTAATAGGTGAAGAGGTGGCTGAATATAATGGAGCCTATAAAGTGAGCCAGGGTATGCTGGAAGAATTTGGTGAAAAACGTATCATTGATACTCCCATTGCTGAATTGGGATTTACCGCAATTGCGGTGGGTGCAGCACAAAATGGTCTGAGGCCAATCGTAGAATATATGACCTGGAACTTTGCTGTCCTGCCATTAGATCAAATTTTAAATACCGCTTCTAAAATGCTGGCAATGAGTGGGGGGCAGGTTGGTTGCCCTATCGTTTTCCGTGGTGCCAATGGTAGCGCTGGTCAATTGGGCGCACAACACTCCACCGCTTTTGAAAGCATGTATGCAAATATCCCCGGACTTAAAGTAATATCTGTTAGTAATCCGTATGATGCAAAAGGTTTGTTGAAAGCAGCCATCCGTGATGACGACCCGGTTGTTTTTATGGAGAGTGAAGTGATGTATGGCGAGAAAGGAGAGGTTCCTGAAGAAGAATATGTGTTACCAATTGGCAAGTGTTTTATAAAGCGTGAGGGCAAGGATGTAACCATCGTATCGTTTAATAAAATGATGAAGGTTGCATTGGGTGCCGCTGAAGAATTGGCTAAAGAAGGAATTGAAGCAGAAGTTATTGACGTTGCCACCATACGGCCATTGGATTGGTTTACTATTTTGGAGAGCGTTAAGAAAACGAATCGTTTAGTAATAGTGGAAGAGCAATGGCCATTTGCTTCTGTATCTTCCGAAATTGCTTATCGCATACAGAAAGAAGGATTCGATTATTTGGATGCCCCGGTTCGTCGCATTACATCAGTAGATGCTCCTATGCATTATGCACCAAATCTTGTTGCTCTTTATTTACCCGATATACCCAGGACGGTAAAATTGGTTAAAGAAGTTATGTACATGGTGAAATAATTTTTTATTAGCAGACAAAATTTCTACCTCAATATTTATTGTGTTATCTTAATTCCGATTTTTCGGAACTCCTTGCATAGCATATCTTTATTCAGCATATATTTAATCCTGTAATGATTATTTTTCATTAGAGTTTAACCTTTGCATGAAGTATTTGTTTAAAGGTAAATACACTTAATTATTTTTAAATGGCTTTCCGCACACTTGAAGAATGCCTTATTTTTCTGGAAAAAAACAAACAGCTCGTAAGGATTAAAGAAGAAGTAGATCCAGATCTCCGGATGTCAGCCATTCATTTACGTGTGCACAAGGCAGGTGGCCCGGCATTGCTTTTTGAAAACGTAAAAGGTTCGCCATACAGGGCGGCATCTAATATTTTTGGAACGTTGGAAAGAAGCAAACTTATTTTTACTCATACACTTCATCAGGTTCAGCAACTCATTCAATTAAAAAAAGATCCACTGGTTGCGCTAAAGCATCCTTTTCAAAACATTGGTGCTGGTTTAGCAGCCTTAAAAGCTTTTCCATATAAAAACCCCGTTAGCAGACCTGTGCTGGCAAATGAAATTACGATCTCTCAATTGCCACTCATAAAACACTGGCCCATGGATGGTGGAGCTTTTGTAACACTCCCGCAGGTTTATACAGAGGATATTAATAACCCGGGTATTGCAAATGCAAACTTGGGCATGTACCGAATTCAATTAAATGGAAACGAATACAAACTTAATGAGGAGATTGGCCTGCATTACCAATTGCATCGGGGTATCGGCGTGCATCAATCCAAAGCAAATGCTGCCGGTGAGCCGCTGAAAGTTAGCATTTTTGTTGGCGGACCTCCTGCACATTCCGTTGCTGCTGTAATGCCATTACCGGAAGGACTGAGCGAATTGGCTTTTGCAGGTGTGCTCGGTGGCAGGCGGTTTCGTTATGCCTACATTGACGGTTATTGTATAAGTACTGATGCAGATTTTGTGATCACGGGAGAAGTGTTCCCGGGAGAAAATAAACCTGAAGGACCTTTCGGGGATCATCTTGGATACTATAGCCTTCGCCACGACTTCCCCGTATTACGGGTGCATAAAATTTTTGCAAAGCAAAATGCTATTTGGCCTTTTACAGTTGTGGGCAGACCCCCACAGGAAGACACAAGTTTTGGCGCTTTGATCCATGAGATCACAGGTGATGCTATCCAGGACGAAATACATGGGCTTAAGGAGATAAATGCAGTAGATGCTGCAGGTGTACATCCTTTGCTACTTGCCATCGGCAGCGAACGGTACACACCTTATTCCCCGGCGAAACAGCCAGCAGAACTGCTTACTATCGCAAATCATATTTTGGGTACCGGCCAATTAAGCCTTGCTAAGTTCTTATTCATCATTGCAGATGAAAATAAAAACATCAGTACAAAAAATATTGAATCATACTTTTATTTTTTATTGCAAAGAATAAACCTGCAACGTGATATTCATTTTTATACCAACACCACTATTGACACACTTGATTACTCTGGTACCGGTCTCAATTCTGGAAGTAAAGTTGTCTTTGCAGCACATGGAGAAATTCAACGAACCCTTGCAACAGAAATTCCACCAATATTGAATGATCTCTCAGGATTCACGAATGCACAAATAATAATGCCCGGCATAGTAGCATTACAACTTGGAGCATTTACAAATTATGCCAGGGCAGGAGAGGAGATGACTACAATGGACGAGCAATTAAAAAATAGTACAGACTTAACAGGAATCGTTTTTATTATAGTTGCCGATGACTCTTCATTTGTTTCTAAAAGCCTGAATAATTTTTTATGGGTTGCATTCACCCGTTGCAATCCTTCACATGATATCTATGGCATTGATAGCTTCACAAGTTTTAAACACTGGGGTTGCAATGGCCCATGTATATTGGATGCAAGAATAAAACCTCATCACGCACCGCCTGTTGAAATGGATGAAAGCATTCAACGTTCCGTAGACTATCTATTCCAGAAAAATGGAAGCCTCTATGGTTATGGTTAGAGAAAATTGTTACATTTAGTTTATGAAAATGTTGTTCCGTATTTGCATGCTGTTAGTTATACAATCCTGCACCGCCCAAACTGGCCACCACGTAAAATACAGCTCTGGAAATAAAAGCCTTTTATGGGAGATCGGCGGTAATAATTTACCAAAAAACAGTTACCTGTTCGGAACCTTTCATTTAATGTGCAGGCAGGATATACATTTTAGTGAACAGCTAAAGCAAGCAATGATGGCAGCAGACAAGGTTTATTTTGAAATGGATCTGGATGATGCAAGTAATACGTTGGGTGCACTGTTCTTTATGAATATGAAAAATGATACCACAATTAAAGATTTATACAGCCCCATTGAATTTGAAAAATTAAATAAGTTCTTTTCAGACTCATTACAAATGTCAATGAATTTTTTTCAGAAAATGAAACCGGCATTGTTAGAAGCATTGATCTATCCAAAAATGCTTGCGTGTAAAAACATGAGCGGGGTGGAGTCTGAATTAATGAAAATTGCAAAGGAAAATAAAAAAGAGATCCTTGGCTTTGAAACGGCAGCATTCCAGGCGTCAGTGTTTGACAGCATTCCTTACCGTACGCAGGCTAAAGACCTTATGAATACGATTGACAGCATTTCAAAATACAAGGTATACTTTAACCTGATGTTGAAGGTTTATAAGGAACAGGACATAGCCGGCATGGAAGATCTTTTTAAAAATCCTGCATTTGGAATTGAAGAAAACCAGGAGATTCTGGTAAACAAAAGAAATGTAAACTGGATATCACAATTAAAGACAATATTACCGCAGCAACCTGTTTTTATTGCGGTAGGTGCCGGACATCTTATTGGCGAAAAAGGTCTTATTAATTTATTAAGAAAACAAGGTTATACTTTAAGGCCGATAGACAACAAGTGATTCAGCGAATAACAACTTCTTTAATAACTTTTTCACCCAGTGCTTCATTTACACGCTCAATGATCTTTTCCTTTTGGTAAAGCAACTCATTTTTTAATGGAGCTACAGAAGTTGTTACAAAGAGGCTGCTGCCAATGATCTGTATCTTATCTGTATATTTCGCTACAGTCTTTCCCATGATATTTTCCCACACTTCTTCTATCTGCATGGCCTGAATTCCCTGCTTTAGCTTGCTGTTTTTTAAAAATTGCTGCATGGCTTCCTGTAAAGACATTTCTCCCATGATGTGAAGATAATTTTTTTAATAACCTTCCTGCCACGCTCATTCCTGTTTTATAATAATTTTTTCTGCATATTCAGCAATTACATCTGAAAAAAACTGTGCAGTTTCTTTGTAGCCTGCAACAGGAATTAAATAATTTTTCAGCTCAAACCGGGCAAGGCAAATGATCTTGTTATATGCTTTGTCATACCGATAGCTTGATTGGAACTCAGAAAACTTGTTGGAGAAATTTTTATTGGGGGGCAATGCTTCCATTGTATAACCCTGTGGTAGTTTATATTCTGTAGTATCTGATTTAATAAAAGGGAAAGGGAAATAAAAATCCTTTGTCCTTGTGCCTGGCGCAGGCAATGCCATCTTCCAAAGTTTATACATCCTGGGATTTAAAAACATTTTTTTGCCGGCAACAAAATCAGGTATTTTATCTTGCTGAAAATCCATGCTCAAAGAATTATTATCTATGTTTTCAGTGAGGCTAAAATTATCAGGAGCAATATAACCAAGCGCATTTACAAGATATTTTTTTTGATCGTCCTTTGTATCTTTTGCAATAGTAAATGACCTGTATTCACCAGTAGGAGCAAGGTCAATTTTTATTTCGCCAGCACCTGAGGATGCGAGTGTTACAATGGTGTGTGTGCTGAGTTGGTTGTCTTTTGATTTACTTGGGGGAGTTCTAACTAATTTCCCACCATGTTCTGTAATAAGTAAGGCATTCCTGTTTTCTGTAAAATTACCCAGCACTGCAAACTCGTTAGTATTACTGGTGCATTCAAGCCAGGTTGTGTCTCCTTTCAATGGAACACAAAGAATGACATGGTTGAAGCCATTGATTGGAAAATTAGGATCAACTGGTTCTTTATTGTATTCTGCATTTATGAGTGCCTGGTAGCTTTTTATTCCCACTGCTTCAAGACAAGCTTGCGCATAATTACTCAGCGCTTTGCAATCGCCATATTTTTTTTGATCTACAAAAGACGCTTCAAAAGGTTTAAAACCTCCGATACCCAATTGAATACTTACATACCTGAAATTCTTTTGTAAGTACTGATAAATGATCTTTGCTTTTTCCTTCTCGGTAGGGGCGTCCTTTACCATCTCCCTTAATACATGCTTTTTTGATTCAGGCAGGTTGCTTGCATTTTTGGCAAGTGCATAATACCATTCGCCAAATTTTTCCCAACTCGTCATATCACCTTCATATCCGTCCAGTTCAAACCGGTTCGGTGCCAGCAGTATCTTTGGATAACTGCTTTCTGCGCTGACAGTACTTTCTTCATATTTAAATGCTGGCAATTGAGTAACAGACCAGGTGTATATTTTATTATTTTTTTCTGTAGTTATTACTGGCTCTAATGATATATTTTTAGACATGTAGCGCAGATCCATATTAGCGGCAACTATACAAGTATAACTACTGGATACTACAGATAATGACGGTTGTTGAATATCAAACGCTGGAAATTGGAGGATGCCGTTATATTTTATTTCATAATCCACTTGAACGGTCACGGGATAATTATTTGTAGAAAACTTTGCATAGTACAATTTAGTATCTGTTATCAGTCCGTCGCCAGCATAAAAACTTATAAGATCTTTTTTGTTGAATTGTTTTTGCATTTTGCCCTGGCCATCATAGAGCCTGATGTCCACTTCGTCTAACATGTGAAATTTATCAGCATACCCCCAGAAACTCAGGTACTCCTTGCCTTGTTCATCAAGTACTGTTATGAGTTGATGCACTTTGTATGATGCTTTGCTGATGGATTTAATTTCAAATTCTTCACGATTCTCCAACAATACGGCGTGAGCATTTTCTTTTAAAATGGCAGGGATTGCAGGTATAAGGATGTTGACTTTTTGAGCGAATAGGTTATTGATAGGAAAAAAACTTAACACGGTATAGACCAAAAATTTCATAGGATTATTTTTTCTTTTTTACAACGATCTGCTCATTAAGGTCATTGATTATTGTCTTATAGAATTCTTTAAAATCTGGATAAATATCGGGTGAATAAAAAGTACGCTTAAATGTGATGTCAATTTTCATTACCAGTTTATTATTATTAACATCAGATTGTCTTGTGAAGGAAACACCCCGATCCTTAGTACTGACGGAAATGGTTTTAGGATAACTCTCAAATTCAAATTCAGCAGGGATAGTCAATAAAGTGTAAGTAGTATATTTTTTCTGCACACCATAGTCTATATCCGTTTGCCTTTCTTCTTCCAGGAATGGTGATGAGACAAAGTCAGAAAAAACATTTGCATTGAAATAATAATAATCTCCTGTTTTACTTAATTGCTGGTTGAAGCCAATTTTGGTAATGAAGGACAGCGAATCATTGCCTTCGTTCTGCATCTCAATCTTTTCAACCTGTATGGCAGTGTATGGCTTTGTAAAATAATCAGCTTTGTAATTTTCAGGATGACTGGTATAAGATGCCTTGTGTTCTGCCTTGGCATAATCATCAAATGTAATGGTAGCCTCACCTTTAATTAACCCGTTTATATCCATCGTTTCCTGTATAGCCGACATAACCTGGTAATGATGCTGGTTGTCTATCAAGTCAATCCATCGTCCCCCCGGCGCCGATACAATGAAGCCTTTGGTGTTTACAATATCTCGTGGCATTAGCCCAAAAGGAATTGATTTGTCGTTTGCATCCAGGACCAGGAAACCTTTGTCAAGCGGCACATAAGCCATCAGAGAATTAAATTGTTTAAGAAGCGTAAAGGAAGGGTTAAGTATTCCATTTTCTCTTGTACTTAATAATATCGGCAAAGTTTTTACTCCTGCTTTATTTAAAAGATTAATGAGCATTAAATTAATTTCAGCAGCATTGCCTTCTTTTTTATTCCACAGTTTTGCAACTCCTGCATCGGTATAAATCTCGTCATCAAAAGAAGGAGTCATTTGGTGCCGAACACTGTTATATAAATATTTTATTTTTTCGTTTTTAGTATTTAGCCTGGCGGTTTCTGCAAGAAGGTCTTCTGTTCCTGATATTTCTTTGTCAAGTTGCTGCCCAAAATCCTCATCTTTCAATAACTCGGTAACTACCTGTTCCCATGTTACCCGCAGATCCTCAACATGATTATCTCCATAATCCAATTGAGATAATTCAAACTCTAATCTTTGTAAATAGTCTTTGGTACCCGGACTATTTGGTTCACTCCGAATGCCCCGAAGATTTTGCATAACAAAATTCTTTTTGAGTACATTCACTTCCAACAAGCCTTCATTTACTGTTATAAAATCCTTTCTAACCTTTTCTTTCACATCAATATTATCTACAATGGTAGGTTTTACATTAAACCGAACGATCAAGGGTATTTCAAATTGATACTCTGAATAGCTAGTGGGTAGAGATGATTGGAAGTACCAGTCCTTCAAATTAGTCCAGGTTTCCCGTTCCAGTTTGTATTTATATTCAATGATGCTTCCAACTTTTACATCCGGAAATGCAATAACCACACGGCTGATGCGCTTATTTATCTTTTTAGTGTAAATAGAACTTTTACTTACAGGAGTGATCTTCACTTTACCATTTTCATCCAGGTTGTAGGTGTTTGCCTCTATACTTACGATCCTCTCGTCATTCTTGAAACTGTAAAAGGGCAATTCTACGTTGGCATAAGACATTCCTTTTTCTTTCAGGATTTTTATCCTTGTGCGATAATTGTACATCGTTTTGAATAGGGTCACATTTGCAACACCCCTGTCATACCAAACATTTCCTATATCTATCAGGTTGATTGCTTCAGCGCCTGGATCAAATGAACATTCAGTCATTTTTAAATCTTCAATATCTACTTTCCCAAATGAAGGGACAGATTTTTGAGCATTAACAATCATGGTCATTGCAAGCAATACCATTGAAGAAAAAACTCTTTTCATAGTTAGAGGGTTTATTTTTTATACAATTGACAATTATACGGAATGTGTATTAAGGTGGGGAGTACGACGTTTATCATTTGGTTGCAGTTTTTTGGTATTCGAAAGTATATAAAACTATACCAGCACCAAAATAAATTATTACAATTGCGCAAGCTGGTAAGAAATATTTAGCGTAGTAAATATCTTATCAAGACGTTCGGCATTTGTATCAGTTATAAAAACCTGCCCATCGTTTTGTAGGCAAACCCAGTGCAACAAATTTTGAATTCTTTCATTATCCAGTTTTTCGAATACATCGTCTAATAATAGTAATGGTGCAAAATTTTTGACCTGTTTTATCATTTCATATTCTGCAAGCTTCAATGCAAATAACAGACTCTTTCGCTGTCCCTGGGAAGCAATATTTTTAAAGAGCAGTCCGTTCATTTTTAATTCAATGTCATCCCTGTGAATACCGGCGGTTGTACGTTGCATTATTTTATCCTTAATACGATTTTGTTGCAACAATTTTTCTATTGGCATTGTATTCATTTGTGATTCATACGCAAGGGATACATCATCGTCTTTCCCGGAAATAGTCTTATAAAAAACTTTCGCAGACTCAATGATTTTTGGAAGAAAGGTTGCTCTTTTATGATGAACGTAGCGTGCAGGAATTATAAATTGTTCATCTAATATCTCAAGTAAAGGTTCATCTGTATTCCCTGTCTCAGCAAACTTTTTCAGCAGACTATTTCTTTGCAAAAGCACTTTATTATAGATCATGAGCTGTTGTAAGTATTCTGAATCTACCTGGCAGAGAATGGTGTCAATATATTTTCTCCTTCCTTCACTGCTGCCGGTAATGATCTCGCTATCATCGGGCGCTATCATCACTGCAGGTAATAGTCCAATATGCTTTGAGTATTTTTCGTACGAAATGTCGTTTAAGGAAAACTCTTTCTTGTATGTTCCCCTATGAATGCAGATAACTTTCTGTTCATCACCGGTTAGTTCAAAGCCTGCTTCAAGTCTAAAGCCATCTTTATTCAAATTAATATTTAAAGCATCTGTATTACTAAAGTAACTTTTGGTAAAGCAACAATAATAGATTGCATCCAATAGATTAGTTTTTCCTCTACCATTTAAGCCAGATATTCCTACTACGTTTTTATTAAATGTAAATGAAGTGAAATCGTAATTTTTAAAATGTGTAAGTGTTATTTTGTTTAACCGTAGCATGTTGGAATGCAAGATACTGGAAATTGAAAATTGAGGATTGCCGCAATTTTATTCAGAGTCCGGGAATAAGTTCACCCATCACATTATGAAATCCGTTGATTTTACTGTTTGTCAACAAGTGATTATTCACACATATTCCGAATTCCCAACAGCTAATTCTAATTTCCCGTTTCTCCCTTATCTTTGCCGCCTAAAATTAACGCCTTGGCTACAAAGTTTTCTAAAGAAACTTATCTCTATTGGTACGAATTGATGCTGCTGATGCGCCGCTTTGAAGAAAAGACCGGCCAGCTTTACGGTATGCAAAAAATCCGGGGCTTCTGCCACCTTTATATTGGGCAGGAAGCAGTGGCAGCTGGTTGCATGACTGCTACCAACCCGGACGATAAATTTATTACTGCTTACAGGGATCATGCATTAGCTATCGCTAAAGGTGTTTCTGCTAAAAGCTGCATGGCTGAATTATATGGCAAAGCCACGGGCTGCAGCAAAGGAAAGGGAGGGAGTATGCACTTTTTTGGAGTGAAAGAAAATTTCTTTGGTGGACATGGTATTGTAGGTGCCCAAATCGGAACCGGTGCCGGACTGGCTTTTGCAGAAAAGTACAGGGATACACAAAATGTTGTGCTTTGCTTCTTTGGAGATGGTGCTGCCCGCCAGGGTATTTTACATGAGACTTTTAATATGGCTATGCTCTGGGATCTGCCTGTAGTTTTTATTTGTGAGAATAACAATTATGCTATGGGAACCTCAGTAGCAAGAACAAGTAAAACTTTAGACATCTATAAATTAGCTGATGCCTATGATATGCCTGGGGACACGGTTGATGGCATGAGTCCTGAGAAGGTTCATGATGCCGTTTTAAGAGCAGTGAACAGGGCAAGAGAAAAGGGAGGTCCTACATTGTTGGAAATTAAAACTTATCGCTATAAGGGGCACAGTATGAGCGACCCCCAGAAATATCGTACTAAAGAAGAACTTGAAGAATATAAACAAAAAGATCCAATTGAGCATACTCTGAAGGTTTTGCAAGAGCAGTATAAATTAACGGACGAAGAAGTAGAAGTGATCAATGAAAGGGTAAAACAAGAAGTAGAAGAAGCTGTAAAATTTGCCGAAGAAAGCCCATTGCCTTCTGATGATGAACTGTTGAAAGACGTATATATTCAACAAGACTATCCATTTATAAAAGATTAATACAATACAAAGCAACTTTTTTAAAACATTAATAAAACAATGGCAGACAAACAAACAGTTACTAGTACTCACGCTGATACCCATCCGGTAATACACAGAGCAAGGGGCTTTTGGGCAAATTACAGCAAGCCGATAATTTTTATCGGTTCTGCAATTATCATAATTATAGGAGCATGGTATGCTTACCAGAATTTTGTATTAGCTCCCAAAGAACAAAAAGCTGCAGAGTTGATCTTCCCCGCAGAAAACCTTTTTGATAAAATGGGTACTTCGGGTTTCAATAAAGACTCGGTAAATATTGTATTGAATGGCGGAGAACTTGATGGCAACAAGGTTACAGGCTTGCTAAGTGTTATAAAAAACTATAGCGGTACAGATGCGGCTAACAGAGCAAATTATATGACTGGTGCTGCTTATCTGCATATAAAAGAATTTGGCAAGGCTATAAAATACCTGAAAGAATTTGATGGAAATGGTGTAACACAGGTGCAAACCCGTGCTTATGTAATGCTTGGACATGCGTATGCAGAACAGAAGAATACAAGTGAAGCACTCGATTATTATAAGAAAGCTGCCAGCGTAAATGAAAAAGATAAATTTATTGCTTCAGATGCTCTGCTGATTGCAGCAACTTATGCTGATGCAATAGGTAACCAGAAAGAGGCTATAAGCTTATTTAAAAAACTAAAAGAAAAATTCCCAACAAATGCTTCTGTTCAAAGTGGTGAGGTAGATAAGTATCTTGCAAAACTTGGCGAAGTAGAATAAAAGAACAAAAGTTTTATCTTCATCAAAAGAAAAATTAATAATGGCAATTGTTGATGAAGCGATATTAAATACAACAGGCATCCACTTAAAGGATGCCTTTGTTGTTATAATTCGTACAGAATGGAATGCTCATGTTATTGATCTGCTTGAACAAGGAGCGATCAAAGTGTTAGAGGAGCATGCTGTCAGATTTAAAATCATTAACGTACCGGGTGCATTTGAAATTCCTTTTACCATCAGGCAATACCAAAACATTGCGGGCAAAACTCCGGATGCATATATTGCACTGGCCTGTATCATCAGGGGAGACACACCACATTTTGATTATGTATCCAAAGCAGTAACTGATGGCGTGCTGCAATTAACTCTTAGCTTGCCAGTTCCTATTATATTCGGTGTACTTACTGTAGATAACCAGGTGCAGGCCAATGAACGAACCGGTGGCCGGCATGGGCATAAAGGTGAAGAAGCTGCTTATACTGCCATTAAGATGATATCAATTTCAAATTCATTTAAAGAGTTATAAAATTAGTAATGAGGGTTCAGTTATTCATTCCTTGCTTTGTAGATCAGTTATTTCCGCAAACAGCTTTCAATATGGTGAAAGTGTTGGAGAAAGCGTGCTGTGAAGTTGCTTATAATACCAACCAAACCTGCTGCGGACAGCCTGCCTTTAATGCAGGTTTTTGGGATGAAGCCAGGACTGTTGCCGGTAAATTCCTGAAAGATTTTGATAATGCAGATTACATAGTTGCTCCAAGCGCAAGCTGTGTAGGCTTTGTGAGAAACTACTATCCCAAATTATTTGACAATGGATCTGCTCATAACCATGTGAAAGATCTTGGCAAAAGAATATTTGAGTTCACCGAATTTTTAACTGAGGTATTAAACATAGAAAATTATGGTGCCTCTTTAAATACGAAAGCAACTTATCACGATAGTTGCGCAGCATTGAGAGAATGTAATATAAAACAAGGGCCAAGAAAATTACTAAGCCACGTAAAAGATCTTGAACTGGTAGAAATGCCGGACAATGAAACTTGTTGCGGTTTTGGTGGAACTTTCTCGGTAAAATTTGAACCCATATCTGTTGCCATGGTCGATCAAAAAGTTTTGAATGCTATGTCGGTAGGTGCTGAATGCATTATCTCTACCGATCTTAGCTGTCTTATGCAAATAGATGGTGTAATTAAAAACAAACAACTCCCCATAAAAACAATGCACATTGCCGATGTGCTGGCAAGCGGCTGGGGATAAATTCCTTCAGAGGCATTAGAAAAATAATCTTTCCACTGTCCAGTATAAAGCAATTATTGCTATGATAACAGACAAAGGAATTACTATCCTTTGCCGGTACCAGGGTTTATCGCCAAACCATTTTCCAAAAAGAACGTAGGCAGAAAGAATTACAAACACCTGCCCGAGTTCAACCCCTACATTAAAAAGTATTACAGAAATAAGATATGCATTTGCTGGCAATCCCAATTCACGTAATGCGCTTGCAAATCCCATCCCATGTATCAAACCAAAAATAAACACCACTACCAATCTCGATTTTTTAAGTTCAGGTGAAAATATATTTTCCAATGCCACGTATGCAATTGAAATTGCGATGATAGGTTCTACAATTGCTGGTATTGGTAGTAACACCTTATACATGGATAAGCCAAGTGTTATGGAATGTGCTATTGTGAAAGCAGTGGCCTGTAATAAAACTGGTTTAAGTTTTGGGCTAAGCAGGTAAAGACTAAGAATAAAAAGTATATGATCAAAACCGAGCGGAAGAATATGTGTGAATCCCAATCTTAAATAAACAACAGCTGCTTCAGATGCTGATAAATTTGCTAATTCTCCTTCAATATCATGTGCATATAACACTGGTGCAGCCAGTAGAAAGCACATAAAAAATCCAAATCTTTTTAAGTATGTAGATGTTAATTTCATGTTCAATATGTATAAGACAAACTTTAATATAAAGGAGTAGGCATAATTCTATTTAAAACAGAATTATTATAAAAATTCAATTATAAATTAAATAGTATTAATGTAGTGAGGCTTTAAAAATTGGTCACTATCATGGGAGGATTTTGATCTTTACATGAGCCGGGGAGGAGGTGTTATAATGCGTGGAGACAGATTTAAAATAACTCCAGGAAGTGTTATACCAGATGGTTTTATTGAAGTAATTCGATATGTAGTTAATTCATTGCCTGCTGAAAAGTATTCATCTGTTGCCTGGCATTTTTTGATAAGGCAATGATCCTTTGATGAAGATTCTTCTCCCGCTTTTTCCATTAGTTCTTTGTGTACATGCATTTTCCCATTTTCATAATGCACTGTAGCTATATGTTGTGAATAATAAAATGCATGTGCTATGGCATCAGTTATAACTGGGCCAATAGGTTTACATAATATAATAACATAGGTAAAAAGAAAAAAATATGCAGCAGTCTTTTTCATCTTTTAAACGCTTAAGGCGTTGTTTGTACATAAATATTATTCATAATATACGAGTTCAATTCCGTTCCTGGTTTGTTATAAAAAAAATAAAAAAAGGCACCCATTAAAAGAGTGCCTTGTGTTATTAAATTTTAATTTTTTAATAAAGAAAAGGATCTACTATCACCAATACCTGTGCTTTTGTCAATGGCTCATCAAAAGATTCAGAAGCTGCTTTAGCATCTATGAAGGTATTGCCACCTAATCCAACAATGTTAACTCCAGCCTGGGTAGTAACTTCTTCCCCTGCATAACTCAAATTGATATTTGCTTGTGCTGGTGGATAGTCAATACCGCTGTAGTTTAGCGTGATCCAAGGCTTCAATGGCTTTTGAGCTGCTGGAATAGCTGCATCTAATGCCCTACGCATTTGGCGAATATGAGAAGCATGTCTTGCTTCTACAGAATGAATCTGAAGTGCAGCAGTAAGATATGCCCTGTTTGATTGTAAATTACCTGCCTGTCCTTTGTAGGCTCTTACACCAGTGTCCTCAAATGTTTGGGCCATGGCAAGTTGTACTGCATAATTACCAAGATAACCAGCAAATGGACCCGTGCCTGCTGCACTTTTGCCGCCTGTTAAGTCTATATTCGGCTTTGCAACTGCAGCTGCACCCAATACAGTTTTGAGGAAAGCAACGTGTGCTACTTCATCATTTTTTATTTTTGTTAGAGCTCCCTGAGCTGCTGCTGAAGCAGTAAGATATCCTGCTGACCCAACAATTTTTGTATAAAATTCTGCCTCCAGATACTCAAGTGTCAATGCAAAATTCAATGCATCTGTAACTGTGGTAGGTGTTTGGCCATAAGCTTTGGTAAGCATTGATGCAAGTGCAACAGGAACTGCAGCAAGTGCTACTTTCCCCGTAAAATTTGCAAACTGCTTCATAGCCGTTCTGCGGGTATCCAACCTGTCATGTATCTCAGGGTCTACCTTTTCTATTTCTGAAATTATAGTTTGTATGTTCATGATTTTAATTTTTTAAGATGGTAAATTACTTGCATCAAGTTTTGAAATTAAATAGTTACTGGCTATAGCAAGCACTTGTGCCGGGGTACGAACAGGAACATCTAATCCATTAGCATCAGTGCTATCGGCAAAAGTTCCGTTGCTGATAAGATCCCGTATTAATGCTGCGTGCCTTGCTTCTACAGAAACAATCTTGCCTGCAAGCCCAAGATAAACAGTTCCATTACCAGAGGTAGTTAAAAGCTGTCCAGCCCCGTTATAAGCACTTACACCCAGATCTTCAAAAGCCATTGCAGTTGCTAAAACACTGGTGCGGCTTGTAAAGTCAATAGAAGCAAAATTCACTTCTAATCCTGGTATAATAGCGCTTGGTGCCGCAGCTGTAATTGCAGCTTTAAAAAACTCACGATGAGCTACCTCGTGATTTCTGATATCTGTCATATACTCTGATTCCAAAGCTGACATACCTACGTATGGACTGGATACAACCTTACTATAAAATGCAGCTTCTAATTGCTCAAGAGCATACGCATAATTTAAAATTCCCACATCGCCACTTCCAAGGTTTATGCCTCCGTTAGAAGTAGTGTCGTCTTTTTTACATGCACTGCCAATTGTAATCAGCGCTGCAGAGGCTCCCGCAAACTTCAGCATATTTCTACGTTGCAATCCATACGCAGAAATACCTTTTTCCTGTAGTGGGGGTGAATCTTGTCTTTTCATGATTGTTTTATTTTTAGTTTAAAAATGAACTGGTAAACAATAATTAGGTACTCCTTTGTTGTTTGCCGTATTCCTAATTACGAATATTAAGCCCAGTTGGTTTTTTTATCAAAAAAACCTTTGTGCAGGTAACTTTAAGGTGAGTAATATTAACTTTGCACAATGAATTATTGGCTGATAAAATCAGAACCTGGTAAATATAGTTGGGATCAATTCGTTGCGGATAAGCATACAAGTTGGGACGGAGTGCGCAATTATGCTGCCCGTTTACATCTAAGTTCTATGAAGAAAGGTGATAAAGCTTTTTTCTATCACAGTAATGAAGGGATGGAAATTGTGGGTATTGCAAAAGTGGAAAAAGAATTTTATCAGGATCCCACAACTGAGGATATGAGATGGGTAACTGTGAATTTTATTCCCCTAAAAAAGTTGAAAAAATCAGTAACCCTCAAAGATGTAAAAGCAAACGGAGACCTAAAAATGATGGCATTAATACGACTAGGAAGATTATCAGTGCAACCTGTAACTCCCGAAGAATGGAAGCAAGTGTTGCAAATGGCAGGAGAGAAAATATAAATTAGGCCGGTAAATTAATTTACCGGCCTTGTAAATTTAATTAACTGGAGTAACAGGTGTTACTACTTCTTTATTTGTCTTGTCATTCATTCCTTTTTCAAATTCACTCTTTACATTTTCTTTAGCGTCCTGGAACTCTCTTACACCTTTTCCAATACCACGCATAAGATCAGGAATTTTCTTTCCGCCAAAAAATAATAAAATTACTAAAACGATCAATATCCATTCTGAACCTCCTGGCATTGATAACATTAATGTGAATCCTGTTGATGTGCTTATCATATAATTGTTTTTTAAGACTTATGCATTGCAGGAAAATATATCCTGTTCAGTAATCTACGATAAAAGACAGTCACTGGTTTTCTAAACTTATAAACCAAAGGAAGCGTTTATTCGTAAATATTTCTTTAACCTCTTATCAATTTCTATTCATGTCTGAATCCATATATTCTCCCACACGATTTCTACGCAAATTTAAAGCCACTTCAGATAGCACCCGGTCAGAGATGAGCATTATGGATCACCTAGAAGCATTTCGCTGGCATCTTGTACGTTCTATTATAGTTTGGCTAGTGGCTGTTATTATTATTTTCTTACATGTAGACTGGGTCTTTGATCATATCATTTATGCACCTGCAAAATCCAGCTTCATCACTTACGGATTTTTATGCAACCTTGGTCATTCATGGCATTTGGGAGAAGCATTATGTATGCCCCCGGTAAATATTCCCTTGCAGGGAAATACAGTAAGCGGGCCTTTTATGTCAGCTATATCTATTTCCATGATAGGAGGTTTAATACTTTCATTTCCATATATCTTCTGGGAATTATGGCGTTTTATAAAACCTGCACTTTCTGTAAAAGAGAAAAAATATTCACGTGCCAGTATTTTATGGGTATCGCTGTGTTTTTTTACAGGAGCCGCTTTTGGATATTTTTTACTGGCACCATTCACATTTAATTTCCTCGCCAATTTCAGCCTGGGTAGCCAGGGCGCTTATAAATATATGCCCACACTTGATGATTATATTGATACGATTAATACACTCATACTTGCTTGTGGAATTGCATTTGAATTGCCTGTACTGGCATTTGTGCTTGCTAAGATTGGAGTTATTTCTGGAAAGTTTCTAAAACAAAAAAGAAAATATTCCTTCATACTTATTTTAGTCCTTGCAGCAATCATTACACCATCGCCTGATTGGACAAGCCAGATTATTGTAGCAATCCCACTTTTAATTTTGTATGAAATAAGCGTAATTATTGCTTGCAGGATTGATAAACAAAAAGCCTTGTCAAACAAGTAAACGAAGATTTTGGGAAATAAAATTTCCAGTAATATTGTGCAATGGTTTTCAAAAAACATATTGTTGTTCTTACCGGTGCAGGCATCAGCGCTGAAAGTGGATTAAAAACTTTTAGAGATAGCGATGGACTGTGGATGGGATACAATATTGAAGATGTAGCTACACCACGTGCATTTAAAAAAGACCCAAAGCTTGTGCTGGATTTCTATAATATGCGAAGAAGGGATGTTGCATCAGCTTTACCTAATGAGGCACATATCGGTCTGGCAAACCTGGAGAAATACTTTGATGTAACTATCGTAACACAAAACATAGATGACCTGCACGAAAGAGCTGGATCTTCAAATGTTCATCACTTACATGGGGAGATATTTAAAATGCGAAGCTGCCGTGATGAATTATTGATCAAAGAAATAAGGGGCGATATCAACCTGGGTGACTTAGCCGAAGATGGCGAACAACTACGTCCCTATATTGTTTGGTTTGAAGAGCCCGTACCAATGATAGAATTTGCTGCAAGAATGATGGGAGCCGCAGATATCTTTGTGTTAATCGGAACTTCTTTACAAGTCTATCCTGCTGCAGGGCTGATTCATTATGTGAGAAAAGAAGTACCTAAATATGTGATAGATAAAAAAATTCCATCAGTATCAGAAATACCAAACATAATCAAGATTGAAAAGCCGGCTACTGAAGGTATCCAGGATTTAAAACGTTTATTAAAATCACTTCAATAAATATTTTTCGGTAAAGTCTTTGGAAGTAAGCACATCAATTTCTGAAAAATAAAAATCATTTCTGTCTTCTGTGATGATTACTTTGCATTTGTTTTTTTCAGCTGCATAATATTCAAGCCCATCTTCAAAATCATTGATCTTTTTATTTGCAATACAAAGTTGTACAGTAGTTTGGTTCACTTCAGCAATGGATAATTTATTGGCGAGAATAGCCATCTTATTCCTGGCTACTGCGGTACCTGATTTTTTTTCTGAAAAATAAAATGCAATGGCCAGGCAAATAGGACTGGTATAAACCGTAAATTTTTTATCGTCAACCAGACTGAGAATTCTTGCAGTATGCGTATAAAGTGGATATTCTTTATTGAGCACAGAAACCAAAATATTTGCATCCAGGAAAATTTTCATTTCTTCGATTTGAAATATTCTTTATTAAGGTCTTTTTTGCTGCGTGGCTTTGCACTATAAACGGCTTCGCCTTCTGAAACCATGCTTACCCAATCCGAAATGGGGTAATCTTCAAGAGAAGAATAATGGCCATTGGTAACTTTATTTAATAAAAATTCTGTGAGCCTTGACAGACTCATATTGTTTTTCTGTGCATATTCCTTTGCTCTTTCTATTACTGACTTATTAAAGCTTAATGTGATTTTTGCATCCATAAAATAAGTTATACGACAAAAATATTAAACTTATACGTATAAAAAAATTATTTTTCAAAATCACAGAATTGAATATCCATTTCTTCCAGTTTTTTAAGCACAGGCGTATAAATTTCCGGCAAGATAGGGATGTGCACACCGGTGAGATTTAAATTATTATTTAAGATCAATTCAGCAGCGATAGCCAACGGAAGACCTACTGTTTTTGCCATTGCCGTGTGTTGACTATCCTGGCCTTTTACAACCAAGCTGCTACGCAGGTATTTTTTATTTCCATCTATTTCATATTGTATTTCATGCAACATCACAATCATATCTTTATCCGATGGCAACAATGCCAGTTTCGTTTCCATTGCTTGTTGCAGGATATCCACTGGACTTTGCAAACCTTTATTAATAAACGTTTCCTTATCATCCATGCCAAGGTAAAATAACTGCTTGAGTGTAAGATTTGCTTCATGCATCTTCAAAGCAACGGTACTTGCTGCATTGTTTTTAATGGCATCCAGTTCAATGTCTTTCAGGTCGCCGCTTTCATCTACCATCATAAAATTATCAGGAATTTCTTCCCCTACTTCGGCGGCCTCTTCCTCCGCTTCTATTAACTTCATCAGGTTATCCAGCAATGATTTTGTTTGAGTAAAACTCTCATTCAACTTTTGCTGCAGCCATTCACCAAACCCATTTTTGTGCAGGTGTGCTTTAAAGAATTCATGAAAGCTAAGGCCATCAGTTTCAACATCAGTTGTTTCATCGGTGAGATTTAATTCTACAATATTCTTCCAGCCATACATAAAATCCGGATGACGCAATGTGGTTCGAACAAAAGTATCTGCCTTTTGTAATCCATATATTTCAATGTAAGAAAGACTATCCCGGTTTGGATAATAGCCAAGTAATCCAATTTCATCAATGCCGGTTTCTACTAACAGGCTATTATCAAAAAGTTCCAGATAGTTTAGTTCCTTCACTTGGCCATCTTCCATAAATTTAGCTCCTGCTTTTCCTGCATTAACAATGTTCCTTGGGTTCCAGCTTATTTTATAATGCCAGGGATTGTCATCACTTTCTGGTGCAACAAGTCCACCGCAATGGCTCTTAAATGAATGAACAACTCCACCTCTGTTTTTAATATCTCCGAGTAATTTCAAAGCGCTCATATGGTCAATCCCTGGGTCAAGTCCCATTTCACATAAGATGAGTATATTTTTTTCTTTTGCAGCTTTATCCAGGGCTTTTATATTATCATCTGCATAAGATGCGGTAAGTAAATGTTTTGATTTTTCAATACAGTCTTTGGCTATAAGAATGTGCAAGGCAGGTGGCATCATTGATATTACTAAGTCTGAAGATTCTACTAACGCTTTTCGTTTTTGCTCATCCTTAATATCAATGACAACAGCTTTCGCCCGCTCGTGACCTTTTATTTTTTCTTCTATTAAAGTTTTATCTGCATCCGCAACAACAAGCTGCCAGTTATTAGCATTTGCGTTTTTTAATAAATAATCTATCAATACTGTGGCTGATTTTCCCGCACCAAATAGAACGATACTTTTCAATTGTTATAATTTTAGTTGCAATAAAACGACTAGAGCGTACTTAGCCTGCCTCCATCAACAGGCAAATTTATTCCATTAATATAGGCAGCAGCAGGGCTACAGAGGAATGCCACAGCTGCACCAAACTCTTCAGGCTGGCCGATCCTTTTAGCAGGTATTTCCGAAACAAGTTCTTCCATCACTTGTGCTTCTGTTTTACCTGTGGCATTAGACTTGGATTTAATTACATAATCTGCCCGCACTGTATTGGTAAAACCTGGTAATAAATTATTTACAGTTATACCAAATGGCCCTAATTCTGTGGCAAGTGTTTTAGCCCAATTTGCTACTGCAGCTCTTATAGTATTGCTTACACCAAGCCCGGCAATGGGTTGTTTAACAGAAGTTGAAATAATATTTATTATTCTTCCAAATCCTGCATGTTTCATTCCTGGAACAAGTGCCTGGGTAAGTATTTGGTTACAGATAAGATGACTATTAAAGGCTTTAATATAATCTTCTTCTTTTGCTTCTAATGCGGTACCGCCAGCAGGTCCGCCCGTATTGTTCACAAGAATATGTGCCATGCCTCCGTCCGTGATATATTTGGTGATAGCCTTTTTAAGTGAATCTGTATCGGAAAAATCAGCAACCAGGTATTGATGTTGCTGGCCAGTATTTGTATCCAATGTCATTACAACCTCTTTTAATTTTTCTTCGTTACGGGCTACCAGAATAATAGTTGCTCCTAACAATGCAAGTTCAACTGCACTTGCATAGCCAAGTCCCTGTGTACTTCCACAAACGAGTGCTTTTTTTCCTTTCAGATCAAGATCCATACCTTCTAATTATTGAAGCGTAAAGATATTCAAACGTATCATAAAAAGGGCTTGATAATGATCAACAAAATTCCAGGATGTTCCAGGTGCTGTAGTACAGGGTAAAATATCTTCTTTAAAATTCAATAAATGAGTCTCGCTTCTTTCATATCTGAATTTTTCCATGAAGCATACAATTCTTTTTTATATTTCGCTGATTTTAGAATTGAACTCATCCCTTGTAATGCATAAAAATTATGTGGGTTTTGATGCAGATCTTCATTTAATATTTGTTGTGCCTTTGTGCGTTGGCCCGAATGGATCAATGCATTGGCAAGATAGTGCCGTGAAGGTATTAGCCAATCACGGGGTTCATTATAGATAAGGTCATCCTCAAACTTTATTGCAGTTTCAAAATGTGAAACAGCGCCTTTTAAATTTCCTTCATTTTGCTCAATAGTTCCCAGTAAAATATTTTCTGCAATTCTTGCTGACGCTATAGCTGCGTTGAAAGGTGACATTACCATTTCCAGGTCTTTATTTGTCATAGCCACTTTCATTTGATCTAGCATTTCTTTAGCTTCTTTTATGCGATTGGTATTTGCCAGTGCCATGCCTTTGGCCCAAAGAGAAAGTACAAATGCATAAGCATAATTTTTACTCATGATTGGTTTTTTCAATAACGATTCCCATTTACCATAACGCACATCTACCATTTGTGGTACCATATAAACGTACTGGATAAAATTTCCTGAAGGTTGTGGTAAAGACATATAAGCTGTGTCAAAACTTTTTATACATTCTTCCGCATTTTTTTTACTGGCTGAATAGTTTGGCTGCATCATGGAGCAGGCCGTTAGCATGTGTAGGTTATGAATAAGATATAACGGTGCATTATTAGAAACATCCGGGAACAACTCACGATACATGTCATATCCTTTGATGGCCGTTTTATTTACATCAATTCCTTTCTGGTAGTATCCTGTGCGAATATAAATATGCGAAGGCATGTGCACCATATGAGATACAGAAGGCATCATCAAGCCAAGCCTGTCAGCACTTTTGAGTGCCATGCCTGGAGTAGGAGAAGCTTCTACTGCATGAATATAATAGTGATTAGCTCCGGGATGCATGGGATGTTCCGCCAGGTTTTTTTCAAGAACAGAAAGTAATTCTGTTGTCCATGCTTCAGGCTTTCCATTATGTTTCCAATACATCCAGGGATGCTGAAGCATTAATGCATCTGCATACAAAGCAGCGATGTTTGCATCCGAAGAAAATTGTTTATATGCCAACTTCATTGCTTTTCCATATAAATCATTAAGTGTAGTGCGACTGATGCTACTGTCGGCGCTATACCTAACCTGCATAGCATTGATCAATGCTTTTTCGTTTGGACTGGCATTTTCAGAAAGGCCTATGGCCTTATTGGCAGCGGCCAATGCACCTGGGGTTGCATCATATTCTACATCATTTATATTGGGGCCAAATGCCAATGCTTCAGCCCAATAAAGCATAGCATTGTTGTCATCAAAGGTTTGGGCTTTTTTAAATGATGCCATAGACTCAATGATATGAAAGGCATAATACATATTTATTCCCTGGTTAAAATAAAACCTGGCGCTATCACTTTTGCTATTGATGTTCCATTTATAATTTCCCCATCCAGGGAGTACACCAATTTTTTGAGCCAGGCTGTCTGTATTTAATACTGACCAATCGGGGGAGCATTGCATGATGGACCGTCGCTGAAATATTTGCTTTCTAATAACAGAAAGGTCAGTATTTTTTTTAGTTGAGGCTTTAAAAGCAAGTACGACGATCAATGCAAGAATGGCCTCAAGCAATAAAATTTTTCTGTTCATCATCATTTCATTATTGAGTAATGAAAATATAGAAAATAGCATAATATCAAAAGAGAATTTATTCTGAGGTTGAATTATTTTATCTAAATTATTTAACGCAACCAATTTTTTATTTACCTTATTCATAAATGCCAGAAGGGTATTTATATGTAATTTTGTACACTTAATCATTAAAAATATAACGAAATGTATCCTGAACAGATAGTAATTCCTATGAAAGAAGAATTAACAGAGAATGGTTTTAAAGAGTTGCTGACAGCAAGTGATGTTGACGCAACACTATCAGAAAAAGGGACAACCCTTGTAATGATAAATTCAGTGTGTGGCTGTAGCGCTGGTACGGCCAGGCCAGGGGTTATTATGGCTGTAAAGAATGGAAATAAAAAGCCAGACAATATCACTACCAGTTTTGCTGGTTTTGATATTGAAGCAGTAAACCAAATAAGGCAACACCTTGTGCCATATCCACCATCTTCTCCTGCAATTGCTCTTTTCAAAGATGGTCAATTAGTTCATATGATAGAACGTCACATGATTGAGGGCCGAAGCGCCCAAATGATTGCTGATAATCTTACAAATGCATTTGAGGCGCATTGTAATTAATTCATAAAGCGGCTGAAATTAATCGGCCGCTTTTTTTGTTTCCTTCCGTGTAATTTATCCAAGCGATTATTTCATTTCCTTCTATATTGCAATCTTATTTATCCTAAAACACTGGCATGTATCCCAATTTATATTATGTTTTTAAAGACTGGTTTGGAGTAAAGTGGCATGCATTAAGTTTTCTAAACACATTCGGGTTAATGGTTGCAATTGCCTTTGTGGTAGCTGCTGTTGTTATTAGTTCTGAACTAAAACGTAAAGAAAAACTAGGGTTACTCTTACCAAGAGAAGAGTTCATAACGGTAGGGCAGCCTG
>JBDSEE010000185.1:0-38475 GCA_039920245.1 Ferruginibacter sp. | reverse complement strand
ATACTTCGCGATTTTGTAGATGAAGGGTATAGTCTGGTATTAATCTTCTTTAAACAGAAAGCCTTGTTCCAGGCTACCATACCGCATGAATTGAATTATGGTATTCAACAATGGCTGACGTTTGGCCATGTTAATGATGAAAAAGTAAATAGATTGCTACAGCTTTTCTCTCCGGTTGAAGAAGCTGGTGGCCAGGCAATATTTAGTATCTTCTATCCGAAAGGAAGTTATGAAATCAACGGTCGTATTCCCAATGATTATAATGGAGGATATCATACACTTGCTTCTTTATATGCAGCATCAGGTGATACAGATAAAGTACTTCAGTGTTTTGAAACGGTCAGGCAATCGGGGCAGAATGATTATTTTACCGGCAGCCTGTTTAATAATTACACTAACATCATGGCTTTATTTTACCAGTTTGGGCATCGCGACAAAACAGGCAGTGTGGTGAAATGGCTTGGAACTAATTACCCAACCAACACACCACTTACCATTTATCGTAATTCTATTATCCGTGCAGGATATATAAGCCATTTATACAGGGTAAATATTGAAAAAAATATCCTTCGGTCTTACAAGGGTTATTTTTTCCCAAACCTATGCCTTGCCAAACGGGAAGTATTCAATACGCTGGCTGATGATTATGAAAAACTAATATCGGAAATCAAAGACCCTTCTGAAAGAAATTATTTGCTGGCTATGGATAAAAAGCGAAGGGCTATGTTTATAAGCAAATATCAATTTGACAGGGGGCTGCCATCTGATGAAGTTTACTTAAATGGACTGCTTCAGCAAGCAGTTGATCATTACAGGTTAGTAAGTAAAGATTCTCTTGAAGCAATGGTAAGTGTGACGTTGCCGTACTATACTGATGGTGTACGCCAGCGCAGTTATAAACGCAAGCACCTGTTTATTTATCCTGATTATATGGAGGGCTGGTTTAGCGGAACCTATCATTCCGATCTTTTTTTCAAATTCATTGATAAAAATAATTTGTTTGAAGAGTTTTATAGCACCCCGGCAGACTTGGGGACTATTCATTTTTGGATAGCCAAGGCATTTGAGCATAAACCTTTTATTGGGGAAGGTGGCGCTTTTGATAATTACTATCCGCTAAGCGATAAAACACTTGAACGAATACTTGCATTAGCAGAAACCCATCCCCAGGGAAAAGGTCTTGATAAAAATTTAATTATTCTCCTGTTGGCCAACAGGGCTTTTGGCCGAAAAGAGGTAGAGGCTGGAATGAAATTTTATCAGCAGTTTGATAAAGAAAATTTTTCAGCTTCACGGGATAAATATGAATACATTGAAAAGACTTTCTTTTTGAACCAACTCAAAGATCTATGTGTAAACCTTGCATTGGCAGGCAAGAACAAAGAAGCTGCAGCATTAGCCGAGAAATTTGGGAATGATAATGAGAAGCTGTATGCATATATTTTTATGGCGGAAAAACTGTATTTGAATAAAACGGATCCATACGCTTTTGTTTACCTGGATTCTGTTTTTTCCAAGTCTAAAGAAATTGATTATTCACAATTTAATTTTGGCTCATTACAAGCCATTGATTCCCGGTTCAATTGGATATTAATGATGTCACGCATTGGCGGCAGGCAACTGAATGTTTTATCCGATAAACTCTTCGCCAATATAATTGAACAGAATAAATCTTCCGCTGTTTATAGCAGGGTGTATGGTGTTGCAGAAGAAGGTAATTTTTACCGGGCCAAAATGGCAATACCCAATACCTTAACTGAAACAGAAGAATTAACTGCCCGTGCCTTCATTATATGGCAGGCTTGCCGAAAAAAGGAATTGGAAGGAGGAGAGCAAAAATGGAAAGCAATGGATCAATTTCTAACACATGATTTCAATTATATATTTTACTTGCCCATTTAATGAAAAAATTCAACAAGATATACTTTTTACTTTTTATCCTGCTGGTGATGGGCGCCTTTGCCTCTATGGCACAGAATAGCTATGGATTAAAGATAATGGGAGCTGTGGCTTTTGTATTTGGATTGCTTTTCCTTATTGAATTTATATCTGTACTTCAGGAAAAAGGCAAAAAGGATATATATAAATTAATAGAACCAGTATGTCTTCTTTTACTTTCAGTCATTTTTGGTTTCAGGGTATTTTATATATATTTTTCTTATGTAGAATTATTATTTGTGATTGCCGGCGCCGTGCTAATATTGATCTATACAAGAAAAATGATTATAGGCTACTGGAATTTGAGACCCAAAAACAGTACGTTGGCAACGCTTATACTTATATTTCATCTCAGTATAATTTTATTTCTTGTTTCCTTAGTAATTGTTCCGTTTTCACAAAAAATTTCAGACATAACAGGGTTTATGGCCTTTATTCTACTTCTGAGTTTTATAATAACAGCACTTTTCAAAATGGATCTGTTGGTTGGAGCTGAAGTTGTTTCTCCCTTTAAGATGGTCACTCATTTCAAAGATCATTCTATAATCCTTGTCGCTCTCTTTTTATTATTCTCTCTCTATGTCGGATTTAATAAAGCCGGCTTGATACCGGGAATTTATTCAGATGAACTACCGCAGGCCTATTATAAACTGGTAGATGAAGCCGCATTGAAAAATGAAAATCCGGTTCAGGGCAGGTACAAATACGAGGAGTTTAAGAAGAAACATGATCAGTTCCTGAAGCATATTAACATCAAATAAAAATAATCAGGGATCATAAATTTTGGATTTGTACTGTAAGCAGTAGAATGATTAATATAAATTGAGGTCAATTTTCTTTCTGTGCATTATAAAAGGAGCAAAAAAAATCTTCATAATATTTGATGTAAAAAAACATTTATCCTAAAATTTAATAATTCCATGTTTTTCTTTTTTAGCCAAGTTTTGTTTTTGGAGAAGCTCGCTTTTTGGTGGAAGTCAAAAAAAATAAATAGGTTTCTTTTATTTACACTTGTTGACAAAATAAAACTCAAACTTGTTGCTATTTTGTTGCCAAATTGACTGAAACCTTTGTCAGTATTAGGTTTTGATTTCCTGTATCGTAAAGTAATGCAATGGTTACTGATATGACGAAGTTCATAAAGTTAAGAACACTCCAACATACAAATGAAAAAGGGATTATGTAACTTTACAGGATCAATGAAAAGAATTGTACTCATATTATTGATATCGGTTTATGCCCTCACTACATTAGGCGTGGGTATCAGGGAGTTTTATTGCTGTGGAAAATTAAAGTCGTCCTCTCTCAGTTTTGTAAGTGAAGCAAAAGAGAAATGCGGAATGGATAATGCCATGAGTGGCTGTTGCAAAACAAAATTTAAAAGTTTAAAAGTTAAAGACAGCCATATAGCTGCAGATGCAATAAACAACCCTGTAAAACAGTTTTCAAACCTTCCTTTATTTACCCCTTCTTTTCAATTCATTACGCTTGCCAATGAGCCACTGACTGTCGCCAATGCAAGCCATGCCCCGCCAATACATAGTGGCGTTCATCATTACATTTACTACTGCACTTACCTTATCTGATTTGCATCCCAAATTTGAGCAGGCTTCTACCTGCTGCTACTGCTATCGATGCAGGTAAGCATTTCTAATCTTATTCAAAAAAAATTATTAAATGAAAAAGTATAAATATAGCATGTTGCTTATGCTGGCTTTTTTCTCTTTTGCCAGCGCTTATGCACAGCAAAAGATCCCTGGCGATAGCAGCACCGCATTCAAAGTATTTGGCGCCTGTATACAATGCAAAGATCGTATCGAGTCAGCAGTGAAAATAAAAGGCGTGAAGTCTGCCAGTTGGGATGTAGATACAAAGCAACTTTCGCTGGTGTATAACCCATTGCAAATAACATTAGATAGAATACAGGACAAGATCGTTGCAGTAGGGCACGATATTGAGAATAAAAAAGCAAAGGATAAAGTTTACAATGCGTTGCCGGCCTGTTGTCATTATCGTGAGATTGCATCAGCGATGCACAACGATGTTATCGAACCATTACTGCCAGTACCTGTTGTAACATCTTTCATTGCACTTTCAGAGCCTTCAATGAATGGCCAGGTTGTAAAAGGAATAGTATTAGAAGCCGATAATAAAGGAATATTTAATCCATTGCAAGGTGCTAGCATTACATGGTTGGATACAAATAATGGAACTTTCACAGACAGCACAGGCGTTTTTAATATTCAACATAATGGCAACAGCAACCAGCTGGTAGTAAGTTATTCGGGTTATAAGGCTGATACTTTATTCATAGCTGGGGTGAATGAATTGAAAATTATATTAGCGGCTAATAAAATGTTAGGTGAAGTAGTAGTTAACTCAAAACAACGTTCTACTTACCTGTCTGCATTGAACCCGATTCGTACCCAGGTAATGACAGAAAAAGAACTTTTTAAAGCCGCCTGTTGCAACCTTAGTGAAAGTTTTGAAACCAATCCTTCTGTAGATGTATCATACAATGATGCAGTAACAGGCTCCAAGCAAATTCAATTATTGGGATTGAGCGGAAATTATACGCAGCTTACAGTTGAGAACCTACCTGGCCCCAAGGGTATAGCAACTCCGCTAGGTTTAAATTCTATTGCTGGTCCATGGGTAGAATCTATACAACTTACCAAGGGCATAGGATCTGTTGCAAATGGATATGAAAGTATTGCGGGGCAGATTAACGTAGAATTAAAAAAGCCAGGCAATAGTGAAAAATTATTTGCAAATGTTTATGTAAATGATTTTGGAAAAACTGATTTGAACCTGAATCTCTCAGCAAAAATTGGTAAGAAATGGGCTACAGGCCTGCTACTGCATGATGATTTTTTTACCAACAAGCAACTTGATTTTAATAAAGATGGGTTCAGGGATTTACCAACTGGCAACCAGTTTAACTTGATAAACAGGTGGAAATATGATGATGAAAAAGGCTTTCTTGTGCAATTGGGTCTAAAGTTATTTAACGATAAAAGAACCGGTGGTGAAGTAGGTTTTGATCCTGACGCTGATAAGAATACGACAAACAAATATGGCTTAGGAATAAATACAGGCAGATACGAAGCATTTGCAAAAATTGGTTTTGTGTTTCCCGGCAAAAAATATAAAAGTATAGGACTACAGTTATCTGCAATAGACCATAAGCAGGATAGTTATTTTGGCCTGGCAACATATAATGCGAAGCAGCAAAATTTATATGCCAATCTGATCTATCAATCCATTATTAATACCACTATTCATAAGTTCAGGACCGGCATTAGTTTTTTGTATGATAAATACAATGAAGATTTTAAAACCATAAACTATAAGCGCTCAGAAACTGTACCGGGAGCTTTTTTTGAGTATACATTTACTCCTAATGAAAAATTGAGCATGATAGCAGGAATAAGGACAGATCACAATAGTCTTTTTGCTAGCAATGGGAATGGTTTTTTTGCAACGCCACGTTTACATATTCGTTATGAACCAATCACCGGTACAACCATTCGGGTAAGTGCAGGACGAGGACAGCGAACTGCCAATATATTTGCAGAAAATAATGGCGTACTGGTAAGTTCCAGGCAGGTGAATATTATGAATGCAAAAGCAGGAAGGGCTTATGGTCTTGATCCTGAAGTAGCATGGAATAAAGGGATCAGTGTTGATCAGAAATTTCAGCTTTTCAGCAAGGCAGCAATGTTTAGTATAGATTATTTCCGAAATGATTTTAAAAACCAGGTTATTGTTGATTTGGAAAATCCACGTGAAATAAAATTTTACAATTTAGAAGGGCGTTCTTTTTCTAACAGTTTACAAGCAGAATTGAATATTGAGCCGATAAAAAAACTGGAAGTGCGTTTTGCTTACAGGTATTTTGACGTGAAGACTACCTACAGCGGTAAATTACTACAACGCCCGTTGATAGCAAGCCATAGGGCTTTTGCAAATTTAGCTTATGCGGTAAGTAGCTGGAAGTTTGACTACACAATTAATTACAACGGCAGAAAAAGAATCCCCGGAACTGAAATAAATCCTGTGCAATACCAAATGGGAATATACGCTCCCGCTTTCCTGTTGATGAATGCGCAGATCAGCAAGACCGTATTTAAAAAACACCCGACAGATTTTTATGTCGGCGCAGAAAATATTGGAAATTATTTTCAAAAAAATGTGATCGTTGCCGCTGATCAGCCATTTAGCCCATATTTTGATGCATCACTTGTTTGGGGGCCGGTAACTGGAAGGATGTTTTATGCTGGCTGGAGATTTAAAATAAAATAATACCAGCATTGGCATGAAGGGCATGAGATAGATTTTATTTTGTTGAAATAGAAAAGCAATAAGTAGAAGAAAAAATTTTCCTAATATTCATGAGTATATAAAGTTGTGGAAATTCGATTTGGGCAAATAAAAAAGCCACCTCAGTAAGGTGGCTCTTTTGCATCTAAAATATTTTATTCTTTCGCAATTTTATAATTGTTTGTTTTTCCATTTGCACTAACCTGCAGCATGTAATTACCAGCTGGTAAATTTATTTTACTGAAATTAATATTCCAGTTATTACCAGCAACCTGTTTATTTACGGAAGCTATTTTTCGTCCGCTTATATCACTTAGCGTTGCTGTTGCTGTACTATTTACATTTTCTGAAAATTGAACATTTATATTATCTGTAAATGGATTTGGCCAGACATTGTTGTATATTTTGCTTACCTGTAAATGAACAATATTCGAATAACTAAAATTACCCAAGATGTCATATTGTTTTATACGGTAATACTGTATAGCATTTATCTGTGCAGGATCAGTATAGAAATATTGTTTGCTACTGCTACTATTTCCTGATGCAGTAACGGAGCCAATGCTATGGAAGAAAATACCATTATCCGATCTTTCAATTTCAAAATCACGGCTGTTTGTTTCCGTTAGGGTGGTCCAGCTTAAGGATGCATAACTATTTATAACTCTACCGGTAAAGGTCAGGCCAGTGATGGCAACAGGTCCGGAAATTTTACCAACACCGAATCCGGAAAAGCCAGAATTGAATGATGCTGTTACTGTGTAATTGGTGCCAATTGTTCCCCGGTTTATAACTGTTCCAAAGTACACACTGGTTGTCATGGGATTACCTGGTGTTACGTCATTTATTCGGGCATTTTTTACTTTCACCATTCCGATAGTATTCCAGGTCTGGCCGGTAACAGTTTCCCAACCGGCTTTTTCAGCAGCCGTATAATAAAGCGTTACCGCTACATTGCCGGAAAGATTATCTGTAGTGGGTACAATCCTGATCGTCTTGGATGCTATAAAATCAGAAGCGGTGTTACTCCAGAAAGGAATTGCACTGGTGCCGGCCCTGTCTATATCAATGGTTGTGCAGCCATAATTCCAATTATCCATGTTCTGAACTGTAGCAATAATATTTCCACTTCCATCATAAAAATGTACCGTTTCAAAAGGTCCGACAGAAGCTTGCTTTGTTGTACTTAAAGCGGTGGCAATGCCGGTGGCTGCAACTGGTTGGCTGAATATTAGCAACGGTCTGAAGCTGTTATTTGCATTTGGAGTTGTCAATGCACATCCGTCATTTGATGTAGTTGTTGAAGTGACTCTTTGCTGGCATATATACCCAGGGGCTTGCTCGCCTACAATAATATCATCTGTGTTAGCTGCCCCGTTAGCCGAATTATTATAACAGAATTGGAAGATTAAGTTGCTGGTTCCATCCCAGGTAAATGATGATAATGTAAATTCATTTTCCCCCATGACGGGAACAAAGCCGCCCACTGGTGCTGTATATACCGTAGTGAACGTTGGACTTGCAAATCCTGCGCTTAAATCTGTAAGAGATGTCGTAGCCAGTTTTATTGTAAAGCCATTATATGCAAGTGTACTTGCTTTACTGCTTACAGAAAAATTGAATGAACTTATATTGCCTGCTTTAAGCCCTGCTGCTAATAATTCACTTGCCCTGTATAAATACTGGCAACGCTTATCGCTTACCGTAGATTGTAAAGGACTTGATGGTCCCAGGTTGGTGGCAAATACACCACTTGCTATTTGAGCGGTGGATGGCCCTGCAGGAGCTGTTTCATTATCCTGTATATCTAACTGGAAGTTTTGTAATGTGTTTCCTTTTTGTGCCGAGGCAGCTCCTGCGGTAATAGTATAATTGAGCACAACAGATTCGGTGCCTTCATAATCATTATCATCATATACCCGGATATTGAAGGTTTGGGACGCAGTACTGCCTGCAACAAAGGTCACAGTATTTGTGCTGAGGGTAAAATCTCTACCATCTGTTGCTGTTGAAGTAGCTGCCACATTTATCCCGATGCTAACATTAGTTGCTGGTGCTGCGCTGATGGAAAGTTTTACAGGGATATCGGTGAATCCTAAAGCACATGATGTACCAGGCGCAGATTCTGTAGCAGTATTTTTTGCACTTGCAAAATAAGTAAAAGGTAAAACGGTATTGCTCAATGTAGTTGTAAATAATCCACGGCCATGTGTGGCCGCTAGGATAGTATTGTCTGATGAACGCACTTTTAATACGTCAACTCTTGTATTAGCAAGACCCTGGTTTGTTGGGGTCCAGTCAGTAGAAGTTCCGTTCAGTTGGGTGGTGGTCCACACGCCCATTTCAGTCGCAAGCAAAGCCTGTGTATTGTTTAATGGATTGAACACTACCCACCTGACAGGCATATCTGGTAAATTACCTTCTATATTTGTCCAGGCAGTTCCGCCATTGGTAGTTTCAAAAACACTTGTAACTCCATAGTTGCTATAAGTAACAAGGATATGATTTTCGTTGCCAGTTTCAATAGCAATAGATGATACAGACCCAATACCGGTTTTGATGATAGTGCCGGTTTTAGTCACCGGTCCATTACCCGTACTTGCTCCATCTACAAATACAACACTTCCATCATCCAGGCCAAAATAAACACGGTCATTTGTGTTGGGCGACACATAAACGTTAGTTACGATGGCGGTTCCAAAATTAGTTACGGTTACTGCCTTGGTAGTGTTGCCCGCCACTGGCCAGCGAAAATATTGTCCAGCAGTATATCCGGCAAACAGGATATTATTGGCTCCATCAAGATCAGTAGGATTTATAAATGAACCATTGTTATCACTCACAACCTGCGAAAATGAACTACCTGCATTGGTGCTGCGGTAAAAATTAGAATATACATAAGATGTTACCTGGTAGTTGGCATTGGTTTGATTGATATGGCAGAATGCGCCATCACCACCACTAACTTCCGTTGTATTCACAATTCCTGCGCCCGAAAATCTTTGAGAGCCATTATCCTGTGCACCTGCCAGGAAAGAATTGTTACCTGCAGCAGGGTGTATGGCACCGCAATAAAACTGGGTAATATTATAACCATCGTTTTTTGCAACGACCGTAGGTTTTACAGAACCTGTTACCACCACATTTACATTATCAGAAAAATATACACCGCCGTCAGTTCCCCATACAAAGCGGGAGGAACTGCCAGGCGCAAATACTGCAGCATGATGATCGGCATGAACGATTTGAGTAAATCCTGTGGCACTAAACAAACTCCAGGTAGTTATTTGTTGCCATGAAGCCCCCTTTGTTGTTGAACGTACGCCATCCACTCCTCCAATAATTATTACATCGGCATTATTAGGATCTACTGTAGCAATTAAATCATACCAGGCTTGTTGCCGGGTAAACACTGAATTACTTCCCTGGTCTATGATAGTAGGAATGGGGCACGAAGTCCAGGAACCGCCTGCATTTTCTGACCTGAAAATTGCATCGCAATCAGAACTGACAGGTCCTTCACATAAAATATAAACACGCTGTGCATCATTTGGTGCTGTAGCAATTTCTACATTTTTAAATGCCCCGGCCGGAGAAATGTCTGTCCAACTCCCTGGGCCTCCTGCATTCGCAGAAGTGGATTTATAAACCCGTCCAAAAAAATTGGATGCATACAGGTCGTTATTTGCTGCAATTTCCATGTCAGCGATATTTCCTGTTAATACATTGGCCCAGGATACACCGGCATTGGTAGATTTTTTTATGCCACTACTTGTGGCAGCGAAAATATTTCCAGCTGAATTAATAATGATTTTTTGGACGTAATAAAACGCTGAATTATTGGTCGAGGGAATTTGTACCCAGTTCACACCGCCATCAGTTGATTTCCAGATTCCAAGTCCACGCAGGGCATCTGAGTTGCCCCAGGTTTCTCCTGTGCCAGCATAAAATGTATTTGAATTAGTTGGATCCTGTAAAATACAGGATATAGCAATATTATCCAGGATATCACTCATCTTCATCCAGACAGGTGTACTACTCAGGCTGGTGCATTTCCAGATTCCCCCGGCAACGCCGCCTGCAAACAGCGTATTATTAGTTGCATCCCTTGTATCAAATACCAATGCACGGGTACGGCCACCAACATTGGCTGGTCCATGTTCTTGCCAGCTTATTCCACTAATTGCTGCATTTGGAAGATTCTCAAAATATTGTTTTGCCTGTTCGGCTGCAGTCATTAATCGTTCCCTGGGCACTGTGTTAGTAGCAGGATCTTTTGTTCTGTTGAATTCCTGTTTGAAAGCTTCTTCAATATTTCGTTTTTTTTGAAGACTTTCATTGGCTTCAACATCATCAGCGTTATTAATGTTTTTAGTAGAGTTGTATTGAAAGCAGAATAGGCCGATAATAATTATCACTGTTAATGGCAACATCACAACCCGTAGCTGTGGTATAGATTTTTTCATTGGAAATGAATTGATATAAGTGAATTTCAAAACTATAGTAAAATAACTACAAAAAACGTAGAGTCTTATCTCTTTATTGCAGTTGGATAGTTTATTTAAAAGTAGTTTTATTTATCATTGATCAGGGTTTGGCCCTCAAATACTTGTTGTATAAACTCTACGTAAAAAGTAAAGGCATGGCATTTGCATAATCATCCTTCATGATGAAAAAATTATTTTTTGCCCTCGTACTGATACCTGCGCTTATAGCCTGCAACAACAACGGTACAAATAGTGATGGAAGCGAAAGCAGCAGTAGTAGTAGTTCAAAATCTGAAAAAGACAAAAAGATTTCAAAAAGAGACTTTAGTATCAATGCTTCGAATGCATACAATAATCTTTTTTTCGATAGTTCTGCACTTGAAAAATTTATTACAGAAGAGAAAGTAAGCGACTCCATCAGCAGGAGGATGAGGAGCTTTTACAATACACGTAATTACCAGTACGCATGGTTTTCGCCAGACGGACTTACTGAACAGGCGAGGGGTTTCTGGAATATGCATAGTTATCATACAACGTATACCAACGATTCTGCGCTTAAGGATAAAGTATTGCAAAAGAAGATGGATGGACTGATAGAGGATGAATTCAGTGTAAGTGCTTCCGATAAATCAATATTGAAAACCGAACTCACACTTACGGAGCACTTTATTCTATATGCCCTTAATAATATTGAAGATGGTTATCTGAAAAGAAAAGAGATGGAAAGGTTTATTCCACGGCGTAAAGAAGATCCTATCATGCTGGCCGATAGCCTGCTTGCAAAAAAACATAAGGACAATAAATATTACGAGGACGTAAATGAAAATTATAAAAAACTGAAAGCAGTAATGGAGCAATACGTGGGTATACAAAAAGCAGGCGGATGGCCGGTTATGGATGTGAGTGTAAAAAAGATTAAAACCGGTGCAGCAATTGCTTTACTGAAAAAAAGATTGCAATTAAGCGGTGACATGCCCGGCATAGATACTTCCGCTGTATTTAATGACAGCTTAAAAAACGCCATTATGAATTTTCAGCAACGGCATGGATACACCGCAGATGGTAAGCTTACTGATGCTCAATTAAAAGATATGAATGTGCCCGTAATCAAAAGGATTGAACAGATCCTGATTAATATGGGCCGTATGCAATGGATGGTTACCAACCCTTCCGGCCGCCGGATTGTGGTTAATATTCCTGAATATATTTTACATGTTACAAAAGATGGTGCAAAGGATTTTGATATGAATGTAGTGGTGGGAAAGGATGGCCACAATACCGTGATGTTTACGGGAAACCTTAACCAGGTTGTATTCAGCCCATACTGGAATGTACCAGCAAGTATAGTAAAAAATGAATTGTTGCCAAAGATGGCATCTAATCCGGATTACCTTGCAAGCCAGGAAATGGAAATAAATGGCCAGGATGGTGATCTGCCTTCAATCAGGCAATTGCCCGGTGATAAGAATGCATTGGGAAGGGTTAAGTTTTTATTTCCTAATAGCTTTAATATTTATTTTCATGATACCCCATCTAAGAGTCTTTTTAATAATGATAAAAGGGCTTACAGTCATGGTTGCATCAGGCTAAGCGATCCCGTTAAAATGGCAAACTATGTATTGCAGGATGATCCTGAATGGACGCCTTCAAAAATAGAAGACGCTATGAATGCAGGTGTGGAAAAATATGTAAAAGTAAAAAAGTCAATCCCTGTACTGATTACTTATTACACAGCATGGGTGGATGATGCTGGTCAATTACATTTTGCAGATGATATCTATAATCATGATACTCCGCTTGCAGCAAAAATGTTCACTGGTAGTTATTAAGTCGTTTTTATTGCAGGCAAAATAAAATTAATATGGCCTCTTAAAACCCTTGCTGATATCTTTTTGATCTTTCCTTTATATTCACCATCAAGCTGAAAGTGTACTGGCTTAAGTGTGTTGATGGAAACAGCAGTTGATGGAAATATCTCTATATGTTTTGGATTAAAACGCCCGGGCTTGATAAGCATTTTTAATAGGCTTCGGATCGATAATTTTCGAACTACTACTACTTCAAAATATCCATCATCAAGCTGTGCATCCGGGTTTATAACTGTACCGAAACCGTACTGGCTGGCGTTGGCAAGTAAGACCATAAAAGCATGTCTTTTTACTTCGAGACCCTTTGTTTGAATGATCACCTGCATTTTTTCTTTGAACCAGAGTGTTTTTAATATAACCCTTATGTAGCCCATTTTCCCTCTCAGTTTTCCTTCATCAAAATATTTAATCAATTGGGCATTCAGACCAATATCGCTAATGTGGATACACGTTTCGTTATCATTTATGCGTATAGCATCACAGCATTTAATAATCCCAGCGTCAATAATTCCGAGTGCCTCTTCCGGTTCTTGTGGTATTTTTAATTCTTTGGCCATACCATTGGCCGAACCGGCAGGTATGATACCCAATGAAATTGAACTGCCACCAATAATATCTGCCAGCATTGCAACAGTGCCGTCACCACCCACAGCCACCGCACGATCCGGTTTACTATCTTCGATGTAAGATCTCAATATATTTATATCTGGCTTCTCAGGAAGCATGAAAAATTCCGGCACCCATTTTTTTCCGGTAAAATATTTGTTTATGATATCCTGCCATTGTGTGCCGGTACTGGTTCCGGCTCCCTGGTTTATCACAAAAAGAATTTTATAATTTTCTCCTGTTCCCATTACTTAAATTACAGTGATGAATGATAATAAAACTGGCGTACTAACTAAACTAAGTTTTTTTAAAAGAATAAAGCGCTGGTTTTTTTCTGTTTTAAGATTATCCAATAGTCCTGCCATAAAATTATACCGGGGATATGGCAATGGAAAAGAGTGCCATATTTTTGGCCATGTATTGTCGTTTGGTCCATTGCCTCGAAAAAAATATCGTAATATTTTTTTAATAAATACATTGGCGGTACTCCGACTATTTATGGTTAGACCTGTGGCCAACGCTACCGTGCAATTACAATGGGAAGGCAAACTCATGCACACTTTAACTGAGGCAGATGGCTTTTTTAAATTTGAATGGAACCCTGTTACAGCATTGGATCCGGGCAGTTATGAAATAGAAGCATGGTATATGATTAATGGCCAAAAAATGGCCACTGCAGGTACGCACCTTATCATTCCTTTTACAAATCAGTTTGCTTTCATTTCCGACATTGACGATACGTTTTTGATATCTCATTCATCCAATCTCCGCAAGCGGTTATTTGTATTGCTTACTGAGAATGCCCGTAGCAGGAAACCTTTTGAAGGAGTAGTGAATCATTACAACTTACTTAGTTGTGCAGGTGCTGCAGAAAAAACCAGCAATACATTTTTTTATGTGTCCAGCAGCGAGTGGAATTTGTATGATTACATCAGGGAATTTTCTGCCCTTAACAAATTACCAGAAGGAGTATACTTGTTAAACCAGATAAAAAAATTCACCCAGGTATTCAAAACCGGGCAGAATAACCACAAGACAAAATTCATGCGGATTGTCCGAATATTAGAAGCATTTCCCCAACAGGTATTTATTTTGTTAGGCGATGATACGCAGGAAGATCCAAATATTTATGCATCAATTGTGGAGCATTTCCCGAAGCAAATATTTTGTGTTTACATTAGGATGGTAGGCCAGTTACCCAAAGATGCTGTACAGTTGAAATTGACTACGATTGAAAAAGCCGGAGTTAAGTACTGCTATTTTAAGCATAGTGCAGAAGCTGTAATTCATTCAAAAATGATTGGCCTTATAGCTTCGACGTAACATGTGTTGATTCTATTTTCTTTTCTGTTTTAAATAAAAGCCATTTGGCAAGTAAAAGCCAGATCGTTCCCAGGCAAAGTCCTGCAATAACATCGCTTGCATAATGAAGTTTTAAATAAATACGGCTGAATCCTATTAGCAATACAAGCATAATCATCAATGCAATGAGGAGCCATTTAATAAAAGGCTGCTGTATTTTTTTATACA
The DNA here is from genome assembly GCA_039920245.1 of Ferruginibacter sp. Classification (GTDB taxonomy): domain Bacteria; phylum Bacteroidota; class Bacteroidia; order Chitinophagales; family Chitinophagaceae; genus Ferruginibacter. Next base: position 23,723 of record JBDSEE010000185.1, on the reverse strand, counting down.
CGATATAGATCAGCATACCAAAAAAACATAAGCTTGTAAATGTATGCCCGCTGGGAAAACTGTAGCCATGTGCTTTTACAATAAGTGGTACTTCAGGCCGCTGTCTTTGTAATATTAATTTTAAAAGGAACATTACGGCTGTACTGCTTATTCCTATGGCAGCTACTTTGATCCAGTTCCATTTATTTTTTTCTTTAAAGAAAACGATCAGAATTAAAAGAATATTTGCCGGCAACAAAAAATATTGCGATCCAAAAAAAGTTATGCCCTGCATCAGCGAGGTATTGAATGAATTGTACCAGGGAGCTATACCTGCAAATACAGCTTTATCAAAAACATAACTGTTGTCTTCAAACACCATATCCACGAGGGCATATAGCCCGATAAGACATGATATAAACAAAATAATGAGCAATAGCACGGACAGCGAGGTACTGCCTACGACCCTTTTGATATGGGAATAGATTTGCTTGTGCATTTAAAACTTGAAATACACGAATAGCCTGCCAAAATTTTTGCTGTCGTTTTCTATACGATGATACATAGGTTTAATATGCGGCTGTTGTAAGAATCGCTCTACTTTTTTACGAAGCTGCCCGCTGCCTTTACCAGGGATGATCTCAACTTCTCTTATTTTTTTATCAATAGCGTCATTAAATGCCTGTTGCAAAGCCTTGTCTATGGCAGCGCTGTTATTATAAATGTCGTGAAGGTCAACTTTGATTCGGGCCAATGGAGGAATTTTTATTACAAGAAATATCGCGATTAACATGAATTAAACATCATGGTTTTATTTCCCGGAAACGGTTTTAAAGTTGTCCAGGTAACATCTACTTTATGATCATTAATTATCTAATAAGGATAACATAACCTTTCTTCTTCTTTACCTCGCCTTTATAAGTTACACCTTCCGCATACCATACAAAAGTAGCGGCATCCTGTGCCTTCCCTTTATAATTCCCGTTCCAGCCTTTGCCAATCTCACTTGTGGCAAACATCAGTTCACCAAAACGGTTGTAAACCCTGAAATAAGTCAGCGATTTCATTCCGATAAGTATGGGCCTGGCAACATCGTTATTATTATCACCGTTTGGTGTAAAAGCTGATGGCACCAGCATATCAGGATCAAACAAATATAAATGCACCCGGATACTGTCGCTGGCCTGGCAGCCATGCGTATCGGTACCGGTAACATAATATGTAATATCATTTCTTGGCAAAGCAACCGGCGTTCTTGAGGTGGTGGATGAGAGCCAGGTGCCGGGTGTCCATAAATAAGTAGTTGCACCCGAAACAGACAATAACAAAGGTTCTGTTTCTACCACGCTGGTATCCTGCGGGCCTGCATTAACAGTGAACCGTGGGATTACCGTAACAATTACGGTGTCACGAATCACCCGGGTACAACCAAGAGTATCGGTTACCGCCACAATATATTTGATACTTGCTGTTGGCTTAATTACGGTAGGATTTGCAATGCTGCGATCATTTAAGAAGGTGGCTGGTGTCCACAAATAACTGCTTCCCCCACTTGCCAGTAATTGTGCATCAAAACCAATGCACAACAGTGTATCCCTGCCCGCATTTGCAGGAGGAAATGGTCCAACTTTTATGGTAACCTGTGAACTGCTTTGGCATTTACCTATATTCCCGATCACGGTATAAGTAGTGGTAACCAGTGGCCGGGCAAAAGGATTTTTTACAAGGCTATTATTTAAACCTGTTGCAGGCGACCAACTCCAGCGCAATGCATCCCCGCTTGCTCTTAATGTATATCCTTCCGTTTTACAAATACTGGAGTCTGGGCCTGCATTTACAGAGACAAAAGGTTTCACATCCACAAACACGGAGTCGTCAGAGAAGCAACCAAAATTATCAGTGAGCCGAACCTTATAAGTAGTGGGTACATCCGGGCTCACCAATGGGCTGGGGCTGGTTACATTATTGATCATGTAATTGGGCTGCCACAATACGCTCCCTGTACCGTTTGCAAATATTTGTAATGTATCAATGATACATATCAATGTGTCCGGGCTCATGGCGAGTGTAGGTTTTGCTTTCACAAAAACTTCCACCGTATCAGCCTTGGTTTTTGAACAACCATCTACGCCAACGAATACTATATATTTTGTTGTGACGGCGGGTGCAGCTTTTGGATTTGCAATATTTGGATTGCTAAGTCCTGTAACCGGTGTCCACGTATACGTTAGTCCGCCGCTTGCATTCAGTTGAACCGAATCCTGTGCTAGGCAAAAGTTCTTATCGGCACCTGCATTCGGAATGGCTAAAGGCGTAACAGGAATGGTCACAGATTTATTTATGATACAATAATTGCCCCACTGTGTACGGAGGGTATAAGTAGTTGTTACATTCGGAACAGCTATAGTTTGGGCCTGCCCCGGTGTTCTCAATGTTGCGGCTGGTGTCCATTGCCAGCTCACGCCGGTATGATTGCTGCTGCCGGTAAGTACCACGCTATCTTCCTGGCAAATGCTGGTAGGATTTGCAACAATATTATTGGTAAGATCATTTATTGGATTTACCCTAACAGAATCCCTGCTGCTGCAGCCCGTAGCTGCAGTGAGTGTTACATAGTATTTTGTTGATGAAGTGGGAAACACAAGCGGGTTTGCGGTATTGGCGCCGATAATATTGGTTGCCGGCAACCATGCAAAACTTCCAGTGCCCAGGGCTCTTAAGTTGATACTATCCAAAGCACAATAGCTGCTGTCTGATGGGGCTGCTACTAATGCAGGTTTATCATTGATAACAATGCTGTGTGTGAGGCTGTCAAGACAACCTTTACTGTTCCCAACTTTTAGTTTAACGGTATAAGTTCCTGGAGTGTTATAAGTATATGTCGGGTTTTGTAAATGACTGCTATCTGCCAGCGTAGAAAGGTCCCCAAAGTTCCAGGACCAGTTACTTACTGTGCCATAGTTGGTACGGGTGGTATCATTGAACTGAACCGGCCTTCCTACACAATAAGGCGCATTTGACTTAAAGCCAGGGAAAAAACCAGGAAAAACACTCACCTGTTGTACAGTACTATCTGTGCAGCCTAAGCCTTTATTCACAACTAATTTTACGGTATAAACTCCGGCTGCACTAAAGGTATGTGATGGAGTTTGAAGATTTGAGGTATCTAAAATACCGGTACTTGGATCACCAAACGTCCATAACCATTTTGTAATAGAAGGGTTATCAGTTTGATTGCTGAATGATAACGTCAGGTCACCACAGGTAAGATACGTGGGGTCAAGCGTGGCTCTCACCGGGTTACAGGATGCAACTTTCAAATGCAGTTCCTTCCTGCTGTCTGCAAAATAAATTCCATTCCGGAATTCTTTCACACAAATGCATACTACGTATTCTCCTGGAGCAGGTGCGATACCACTCGTGATGCCTGTAGATGGATTTATAGTTACAAGCGAACCCAATGGTTGGGTTCCTGAAAAAGGGAATAGATATGGAATAAAACTATAAGGTGGTGGCGATGCAGTATTAGGAGCAGGATCCAAATTACTTGCGCCTGTATATGCATCACAAAAAGAATAAGAAAGAGAATCTCCGTCTTCGTCTGTCGCACCAAAGTTTAAAGAGAAAAAATTATTTCCACATACGATCGCTGTATCATTGAAAATAAATTTAGGACTAGTATTGATATGAGAAGTTGGAATTTGTGAGGCTGCTCCCGGGATCTTTATGGAGTATGTAGCACCCACAGCGTTTGATGGGGGATCAATATTGCTGATATTATTTATCCTGCAGCATCTTTGTTTGGAAATAATAAAACCGGTAGATGTATTATCAAGTTCTACAATCGTTTCGTAGGTAATGATCTGGTAACAGATAAGTGGTATGAAACTTATACATGGATAGCATGATGCACTAGTACAATTCTGGGAATTTGAAATAGTCGATAAACTTACGGAAACATCCTGTATAAAATTGAATGGAAACCTTCCCTGGTAAATAGAAAAATTGATCGGGTTATCAATTAGGCTTGAATTACAATCTATATAGAACTTCAGCCCGATCTTATATCTGAGTTTTGATGGATCAAGTAATCCTGGTCCCAGGTATTCATAGTACATCCAGCCCCCCTTGGTATGTGTTGCAAGGCTATCTAAAGAGCTTAAAACCAATAAGAAAATAATGATGTATTGTTTTTTCATACCTCTAGCGGCTTACAAGATATTGAAAAAACCGCTGTTTTAACTACAGCAGCAGAATGAAGTTGTGCGAGATGGTTTTACCTTATTAAAACTACGGTGCCTTTTTGTGCTATCTTTTTACCCAGGTAATCCGTTGCTTCTGCATACCATACAAAGGTGCCAGTGGCCTGTGGCTGGCCCCCGAATTTGCCATCCCACCCTTTGCCGATCTCTGTTGTAGCAAATACAAGCTGCCCCCAGCGATTATAAACCCTGAACGACTCTAATGATTTTATGCCTAGCGCAATGGGCCGGAACACATCATTCAGTTCATCATTGCCAGGGCTGAAAGCAGTAGGCACATACAAATTCGGATCTACTTTATATAATTTTACCCGGATGGTATCTGTGCCCGTACAACCATTTGCATCACTCACTATTACGGTATATTTTATATTATCCTGTGGCAATGAAATAGGATTGCTAATGTCCGACCTGTTAAGCCAGGTCGATGGCGTCCAGAAATAGAACTCGCCCCCTGTTGCATTTAATTGTAAGGGCTGGCCCAGCACTACAGAAGTATCAGCGGGCCCTGCATTAGCATTTATTTTTACCACTTCCAGGAACATCGTATCATATACAGGTTTTGGACATCCCAACACATCTTTAACCATCACGATATACCTCACACTTCGTTGTGGTTGTATCACTTTTGGATTGGGAATATTTGAAGCATCCAGGTAAACAGAAGGGGTCCAGACATAGATGCTTCCACCAGTTGCATTCAACTGACCATCTTTACCAAAACATATACTGCTGTCCTTTCCTGCATTCGCCAATGGATATGGTATCGGCGTAACTTTTATATCTGCTGTTTTAATACACTTTCCGATAGATGCAACCACATGATAAGTTGTAGTAGAAGCAGGCGAAACTTTAGGATTGAAAACGGTTGTATTATTGATGCCGGTAACTGGTGTCCACGTAAAATACAACGCATCCGTAGTCAGTCTTAATGTTATGCTGTCGGTTTTGCAAATAATAGTGTCACCCATTGCCTGCAGACTTACCTGGCTCACTACCCGTACATTAATGGAGTCATCCGCATTGCAACCAAAGCTATCAGCATAATGAACATAATATTTTGTGGTGATATCCGGGCTCACCAATGGCGTAAAGCTGTTAACATTATTGATCATATAATTCGGGCTCCAGGTTACATTACCACCGGTTGTTGCCACGGCTTTCAATTGAAGCGTGTCAATGGCACAAATCAATGTGTCTTTAGGGAAAACATTAAAGGGGGCTTTATCCAATATGGTTATTTGTTTTGTGATGATGGCCTCACAACCCTTATCACTTTTCACTTCCAGCGTTACGGTGTAAGTGCCTGTCTGATTATAAGTATATACAGGATCTTTTATGCGGCTGGTATCATTTAAAAAAGCAGTATTACCAAAATCCCATCGCCAGTAATTTACGGAACCATAGGTTGCATTTGTCCTGTCATGAAACTGTACAGGCACGCTTTTGCATGTGGGGGAGTTATCAATAAATGCAGGAAAGTAACCCGGAAAAACTTTTACAAGAGAAGTAGTAGAATCGGAACAAGCGCCTCCACGGTTCACAACAAGCTTCATAGTAAAAACGCCTGTATCAGCATAGGTATGAGAAGGGGCCGTGGCCGTAGAGGTACTGCCATCACCAAAGTCCCAGTAAAAACTGATATTCAGTGGGGAGTTATTCCGGTTTTGAAAATTCACCGTAAATCCATCACAGCTTGTGTACACAGGATCAAGCTGTGCGCCGGCAAAATCGCAGGGAGCAACCGTTACAATAAAATCTTTTCTATGCGTGGATTTATATACACCAGTAGTGCGGTCGTAGGAAGCCACACAAACAGATACAACATATTTACCGGCATCTGGTGCAATGCCTGAAATGATACCGGTATTTGGGTTGATAAATGCCTGCGAGCCCAGGGGTTGACCACCGCTATAACCATTAATATATCCTAAAGAGTTATAAGGCGGCCTGCCTGGTGTGCTGTAGCTTGCATCTCTTGCAGCACCCCCATCATATGCGTCGCACAAATAATACACAAGTGAATCGCCATCAGCATCCGTAGCACTGAAATCTAGCGTAAAAGGCTTAAGATAACAAACCACTGAAATGCCTTTTGAAAAACTGGGGCTATTGTCAATAGCATTCGGACCAATCTGGTTGGTACCAGGAATAACGGTAGTATAAGTTGCGCCAACTGAATTGCCTACGTTCATAATGCCATCTATGCGGCAGCAGGTTTGATAAGCAATAGTGTAGCCTGTTGCATTTATCGGAAGGTCTATATTAAAACTATAATAGCCTACAAAATATACAAGGTTTGGCGGATTGGTTATGCAGGAAGGCAATGCATTTAGTCCTACCTGTTCTGTATTTAAAAGTGAAGAAGAGATGTATCCTCCCACCTGTGCATTATTGTTATTATTAAATATCCCAAAACTTACCGTAACTGGCATAGCGGCACAACCCGTACAGTTTTCATCCCGGAATAATCTTAAGGTAATGCGGTAAGCCCTGGTACCCGGAGTTGAGCCATCTCCCAATGTTTCATAGAGCATCTCACCTCCCGTAATATGCTTGGCAAATACAAATTGTGAAAAACAAAACAGCCCAACGAATAAACAAATTATTTTCATCTTATTAGCATAATACAGACCGTAAAGTAATATAAAACGCTGTCTCTCAATTTAAATTATGCCTTAGCAAATGCAAAAATTTTAATAATATTTCAATGGCGGTCACCTTTTCTTCCAGCATGCCCATATGGGCACTTTTTTTTAGAATGTGTAAATGCGTTTCGGCAGCGAGATGTGTTTGCTTAAGACCCTGGTCTAATGGTACAGCCGGGTCATGTTTCCCCAGGATCAACAAAAGGGGGATGGGTAAGTTTCTTAAAGTATCAGTCGTATCTGGCCGGTTGATCATGGCTTCATAATATTGGATCAATGCTTCAGCCGTAAATTGGCTGCCTTTCTCTACCAGGTCTTCAATATCTGCATGGCTTTTTTCTTTATCATAGAACAGGCCGGGTATGGCGGTTTTAAGAAAAACCATGGCTCCTTTTTCTTTCATGACCGAAATTGCTTTTCTACGGGTAGCTATTTTTGCCTCATCGTCTGCAAATGCAGATGAATGAAAAAGACCAAGTGCAAAAAGCTTGTCTCCATATTTTGCTGCAAAAGCAAGTGCGATATATCCACCCATACTATGCCCGATCAATATTGCGGAATCAATTTGCTCCTTTACAAATATGCCGTGAATACAATCTGCAAAATCCGCAATAGAAGGGGATCCCGGGATCATACCAGATTTTCCGCTTCCCGGCAAGTCGGGAATGAGTAACGTGTGCACTTTCTCCAACTCAGTCACCAGGTTATCCCAGATGCGGCTGTCTTCTGCAAAGCCATGGATCAAAACCAGGAAAGGCCCCGTACCGGAAATGCGATAAGAAATATTAGCACCATTTAATGAAAGGGATTTACATATGGGAGTCATGATCTAAATTTTTAAATACCTGCTTGCACAACGAAATATTAATAATAGCACAACAGGTATTAATGCATTATTCATTTGCTGTGGCAGGAAGAACCAAAGCAGCAATAACAAGGCTAATGCAACAGCCGTAACAAGAAAATAATACTTTACAAAAAGGTTTTTCTTAAAGAGAAGGAATGCTGCAAAAATATGTGTGGGCCATGCCCAGAAAATATTGTAATTGTTTTTCGTCATGCTATGATCTGTTGCCGTCATCATAAAAATGAGCAGCAATCCTAATAAGCCGGTTATGAAAAATAACAGCCCATCTAATCCATTCAGGATGTTTTTTGCTGCTGCTGATTTTAAAAGGCTTAATAAAATATAGAGAGCCAATAAAGAACAAGAAAACATCATGGGTGTGAACCAGTGTTTCTCATGTACCGGCTCATAAGGATAAAGATTGCTGGAAGAGTCAACAACGGTTGTATTGTTACTACTGTCGAGTGCTATCATAAGATTGTCTGGCAGGAATTGTTGCTGTGAAGGAGTCATCACGGCATCTGTTGGCGCTCCCAGTAAAATATCAATGCCCAGTTTGCTCCATGGTTGCAGGCCTGCGTCTAAGTATTTATGAATGGCATTGCGGAAGGTAGTAGTTACGGGCATTACAGCAGGGAGCTGGGGTGTAGGCTTTTTATTCTTTACAATAATATCTCTTAATCTCGTAGTGCAGTTATCAAGAAAAAAATCATACTGGTAATATTTGTTTTCGTCTTTTAAATTTTCTACCAGCCTGTGTCGGATAGTTATTTTTTCTTCTGCAGAAAAATTAAGTATTTGCTCTGTCATGCCACGATTGGTGGTTTGGTATTCAAATTTAAATTCTTCGAAACGGGCAATGCTGATATAATAAGGCAGCTTGCCCCGTATAAATTTTATGTAAAAGTCTGGATCATCAAAGCTGAAGGTGCCGTAATTATAGACAATATCAGTAACACTGTTACTATCAATAATTCTTAGTGCGCTGTGGCCAAAAATGGAATAGAGTTCATCGCCGGGTGTGCAGGTGAGTAATGAAATGCGAATGCGGGAAGAGTCCTGGGCGTGGGTGTATGAAAAAGTAAAAAGAGTAAAAAAAGTATATAGAGTAAAAAAAGTAAATGGGGATCTTTTGTTCATTCTGCAAATTAGTTTATCCTGCATGTTTGTCAAACCATGATTCTTTTTATTGTGATCAAAAGTTTACCTGCCGATTCCTGCTATGCCGCACAAGTGTGCGACGCAACGATGCTGCTACAAGCACTAAAGCCCGGACAAAATTTTACCTGCTGTAATTCGGAGCTTCCTTGGTAATGTCGATATCATGTGCATGGCTCTCACGCATACCGGCATTGGTGATCTTTACAAATGTAGCCTGCTGCAATGCCTGGATATTTGCAGCGCCGCAGTAGCCCATCCCTGCTTTTAACCCGCCGGTAAACTGGTGTGTTACCTCCCGCAAACTTCCTTTGAATGCCACCCTGCCTTCAATACCCTCGGGCACAAATTTCTTAATGTCATCTTCCACATCCTGGAAGTAACGGTCGCTGCTACCCTGTGCCATGGCACCCAGGGAACCCATGCCCCGGTATTGCTTAAACTTGCGTCCTTCAAAAATGATGGTTTCACCCGGACTTTCTTCGGTGCCGGCAAAAACATTTCCCATCATGGCGCAGGTGGCACCTGCCGCCAGGGCCTTTACCATGTCGCCGGTATATCTTATGCCACCATCGCTGATGATACCAATGTTCCTGTTCTTTAATGCGGCAGCAGCTTCCATCACCGCTGTTATTTGTGGTACGCCAGTACCTGCTACCACACGAGTGGTGCATATAGAACCGGGGCCAATACCAACTTTTACAGCATCTGCCCCTGCATCGGCGAGGGCAGTGGCACCTGCTGCTGTTGCAATATTTCCGGCAATTACCTGTAAATTCTTGTGTGTTTTTTTTATTTGTTTTAGCATACCGATGACGCCCTTTGTATGACCATGTGCGCTATCGAGACAAACAATATCAACCCCTGCCTGTTGTAACGCTTCTACTCTCAACATAGTGTCATTTGTAATGCCAACACCTGCGCCAACAAGCAGTCTTCCAAAGCTGTCTTTGATAGCATGAGGGTGACTCTTTAGTTTTAATATGTCTCCAAAAGTTACGAGTCCTGTTAGCTTTCCGTTCTTGTCTACAACCGGTAATTTTTCAATCTTATTTTTTTTAAAGATGGCTTCTGCTTTTTTTAAATTGGTTCCTGCGGGAGCGGTAATTAAATTTTCTTTGGTCATTACGGTGCTCACTTTGTTGCGGTATTCTGTCTCAAAGCGGAGGTCACGATTAGTAAGAATTCCTACTAAAATATGATTTGCATCTACAATAGGGATTCCACCGATCTTATTTTCCCTCATCAGTCTTAATGCCTCGCCGATAGTGGCATCCGGGCTTAGGGTAATGGGGTCTAGTATCAAACCATTTTCACTGCGTTTTACTTTTTTTACTTCGGCAGCCTGCTGCTCTATACTCATGTTTTTGTGCAGTATACCCATGCCACCTTCCCTGGCCAGTGCGATGGCCAACTGTGCTTCTGTTACCGTGTCCATGGCGGCACTTAGCATGGGAATATTCAACTGGATGGAACGGGTTAGAAAACTGCTGATGTCAACATCCCGGGGCAGCACCTGTGAATATGCAGGCATAAGTAATACGTCATCAAAAGTGAGTCCTTCGCCAAAAAATTTAGAGGAAATGTTGCGGGGAGATTTTTTTATTGTTGCCATGTGCAAAGATATGCTCTTGGTCTTAAAAACAAAAACGGGATAAGGATGCTTATAGTAGTTGGTATATTTTCCCAGGCAAAGAGGCAACAATTCCCTGCATCTCGAGGCTGAGTAGTGCTGCTGCTATTTTACTGCTACTTAATCCGGCATGCATGAATATCTGGTCGATCTGAACTGCTTCCTGTTGTTGCAAAAGGGCAACAATATTTTTTTCATCATCACTCATCTCAATAAACAGTTCCCGTTGTTTTCTCTTTTCCTTTTGTGCAGTGATATTCCAGTTCATCGCTTCCAGGAAATCATTTCCATTGTTGATTAAAGCAGCCTTATTATTTTGTACAAGATAATTACAACCTTCACTTTTACTATCTGTTATTCTCCCAGGTATGGCAAAGACATCTTTGTTATAACTATTGGCCAGTTCTGCCGTGATTAGAGAGCCTCCTTTTTTGCCGCTTTCAATTACAATCAGTGCGTCGCAGATACCTGCTACGATGCGGTTTCGTTTAGGGAAATTTTGTTTATCAGGAGTAGTATTGCTAGGGAAATCAGAAAGCAATCCGCCCTGTGCAGTCATTTGTTTTGCAAGGGTTTTATTTTGAGCAGGATAGATCCTGTCAAGCCCATGTGCCAGCACGCCCACAGTGGAGAGATTGTTTTTTAATGCTGCCTTATGTGCAATCGTGTCTATCCCAAATGCCAGGCCGCTTACAATTAAAATATTTTGAGCAGATAGAATCCCTATGAGATTGTCGCAGGCATTCCTGCCGTATTCGGTAAAATGACGGGTGCCTACAATCGATACGATCTTACTATGGTTAAGATCAGCATTTCCCCTGTAGTAAAGTAATAAGGGGCTATCATAACAGTTTAATAATCGCTTTGGATATTTTTCTGAGTGAATGAACAGAGCCTGTATCTTGTATTTTTCAATGAATGCAATTTCAGCTTCACAGGCCGCAAAATCTGCGAAGGATTTTATCGAGTTTGCCCGCACGGTTCCGATCCCTTCAATGGATTCTAGTTGTCTTTTACTGGCTTTAAAAACAGCAGCAGCATCGCCGTAAATATTGATCAATGTCTTTGCATGGACATCCCCGATATTAGGCACGAGCGTGAGGGCAACCTGGTAAAGAAGGTCTGAATGCATAAAAAAACAGGAAATATTCCTTTAAATATTATAATGACTGCGGCAAGAAATTACTATAATTTCATTTGTGAGGATAGTGTATACAATTCTGTGTTCATCATTAATTCTTCGACTCCAATATCCTTTTAAATCGCCCCTTAGCGCTTCGGGTTTCCCAATGCCGTTGAAAGGGTCTTTACTTATAGCCAATAAAAGTTCTGCGATTTTTTTAAGCAATTTCAAATCAGATTTACTCCAAAAATTAAGGTCTTCAATAGCATTCTTTTCCAATAAAATATTTTTCATTCCCCAGCATCATTTAAAAAATTTTCAATATCAGCTATCGAATACTCTTTTAAATTATTGTTGCTATTTACATTTCCAATAGATTCTAAAAGCCTTTTTTTAGTAGTAGGATTGCTCAAAAGGAATTCAGTGTCATCTTCCTCCATCTCATAAATATGAACAGCAATTTTTTTTCCTTCAAATGATTTTTTTATAAAATCAATCAGGCTGTTGTTAATTTCAGCGGCTGTTGTTTTTAGAAGAGTATCCATAAAAAATATTTATGCTTAAAGATAGAAATTAATTACTGGTTACTGATAATTCCGTTCTCCTGTTTAAAGATTTTCCGCTTTCCGTTGAATTGTCCGCAACTGGTTTTGTTTCCCCATAACCTCTGGCGGTAAGCCTGCGAACTGCAATCCCTTTACTGGTAAAATAAGTTGTAACTGCTTTTGCCCTGTTGTTACTCAGTATAAGATTGTCCGCAGGTTTGCCGACGTTATCTGTATAGCCACTGATCTGTATGGTCAGTTTTGGGTTCTCGTTCATAAGCGTAATCACCCGGTCCAGTTCGCTCAGAGATGCGGGCTGCAGCTCATATTTTTTTGTTTCAAAGAAGATATTTTTCAACACAATATTAGCACCAGCTTCCAACGGTTGTAAGGGAATATTTACCACCAGCGGTGAATCGGGCATGGATGTTTCCATGGAAAAATTATCGGAATAAAATAAATAACCTTTACGATTTACATTAAGTGCATAATCTTTTCCTTTGGGCAATGTTACCAGGTAATTACCATCTTCATCTGTCTGTAAATTTGAAATCACTCTCCGGCTGCTGATGTCCGTTAGTTCAACCGTAGATGGAATACCCTCCTTTGTTTTTTTATCATACACTTTACCTTTTACCCAGCTTGTTTGCAAGGCAGTTCTGCCTTCCGGTAATTCAAAACTAAACAGGTCCAGCCCGCCCTTTGTATCCTTTCCATCACTTGCATAATAACTTGTTTTTCCATTGGCAGAAACAATCAAAGATCCTTCGTCATCTATTGTGTTGATAGGGTATCCAAGGTTTATAGGCTTAGTAAATTTCCCTTCGTCATCTTTTCTTGACAAATAAAGATCTGTCAAACCATAACCCGGATGTCCATTGCTGTTGAAGTATAATGTTTGATTATCTGCATGAATGAAAGGACAACCTTCGTCGTCTATGGTGTTCACGTCTGGCCCCAGGTTTACCGGCCTGCTCCATTTTCCAGTTGGCGAGTGATGGGTTACCCAGATATCTTTTCCACCATATCCACCAGCCATACTGCTGGAAAAATAGAGATCCTTTTTATCTGGTGACAAAGAAGGCGATGATTCCCAGAAATCCGTATTTACTATTGGCCCTATATTCTCAGGTTCTGTCCATCCGCCGCTGTTATTTCTGTGCGCAATGTACAGGTCGCAACTTCCCTGTCCTTCGGGATAGTTGCAGCCTGTGAATACGAGCAGTTCTCCATCCTGTGAAATATTTTGTGCGCCTTCATTAAAATTCGTATTTATTTTTCCGCCGATAGGTTTAGCTGATGACCATTCACCATTGATGAAATTACTTTCATAAAAATCCTCATCATTGTTTACACGCCTGGTAAAGATCATTTTTGATCCATCAATAGTTAGCGAAGGGAAATATTCAAGGGCTGTTGAATTGATGCCGCTGCCAAGATTTTTTGCTGTAAAAACATAATTGCCCAGAGGCCTTTGTTGTTCATACGCTATCGCAAATTCATAAGCTGTTTTCCTGTAATTACCAGCTTTTATACTTTGTGGGTTAAGCTTTGGTTCTGCTAAAAAAAGATTTACTTTTTCCAGCGCCTTCTTAAAGTTCCCGGTGCCTGCGAGTGATATAGAATATGGAAGTAAATAAGTAGATGAATATACTGAGTCCATGTTCAATGCTGTTTCAAAATCTCTGATAGAGGCAGCGTAGTTTTTCATATCAGCATAAATTCCCGCACGGGATAGATACACATCTACAAAACGGGGTTCAAGTTTCAGGGCTTCGTCCAGGGTTTTTAACGCAGCCTCGTATTTCATATCCTTTGCCTGCTCATACGCACTTGCGTAAATATCTCCTGCTTTTTTATTTACCTTGTCCGGGTCGTACCATTGTGCCTGGGATATGAAGGGTGAAAATAAAATGTATAAGGCTAGATATATTTTTATGTAAAGGCCAAGTGGTTTGTTCATAATATCTCTTTGGGAAAATGAAGATAAAACGAAATGATTTAGTATCTAATCCTGGTATGTTAAATATGAACGGGATGAGGTATGTCTGATGCCTTATATAGGATATCGGGTGTTAGATCTTGAATGCCTGGCTTTACGGCACATTTATAAACTTATGAATCTGCAGCGATAATTCCCATTGTGGATGAAGTTTAATGTACTCAATGATCAGTGGCATCATGGCATCTGCTTTACTCCATTCAGCTTGCAGGTAAAGTTTACAGGAAGGAGACACCTGCGCAGCATATTGTTCAGCCCAGGCAAAATCTGATTTGTTATAAATGATGATCTTTAATTCATTGGCAACGTCAATGACTTCTTTCATCGGAGCTTTAAATTTTTTAGGAGATAGGCATACCCAGTTCCATTTACCTGATAAAGGATGAGAACCGGATGTTTCAATATTGGTTTTAAAGCCTTGCTTCATTAATGCGGTAGTTAGCATTTCAAGGTCATGCATCAGTGGTTCTCCGCCGGTGATCACGGCCAGTTTATGTTCGCCGTTTGGTACATTGTTATCTGCATCTGATACTATGTGGCTGATCGTTCTCAGCGGATGGGCAGAAGCATCCCAGCTTTCTTTTACATCGCACCAGCTGCAGCCTACATCACATCCTCCAAGCCGTATAAAATAAGCCGCATAGCCCTGGTAATATCCTTCTCCCTGGATTGTATAAAAATGCTCCATTACCGGGAGTTGTTGCGCTATGGCTGCCACGTTAGTCATTATTGACCCTTATTTGTTTTTGTATAAATGCATGGTAGGTATTCATCAGCAAAGCCCCGATCGTCATCAGCCCCACGCCACCAGGTACCGGGCTTATGTAATTACATTTAGGGGCTACGTGTGTAAAGTCTACATCACCAGCCAGGCGATATCCCAATTTTTTTGTTGCATCCTCAATCCGGGTTATACCTACATCAATGACGATACAGTTTTCTTTTACCATATCAGCGGTAAGAAAACCTGGCTTGCCGAGTGCAGCTACAATTATATCGGCATTCAGACAATGTTCTTTTAGATTTTTAGTTCGGCTATGGCATATTGTTACGGTGCAATTTCCGGGGGTTGTATTCTGGCTTAGTAAAACACTCATGGGCCTTCCTACGATATTGCTTCTGCCAATCACTACTGCATGCATGCCAGTGGTATCTATGCCATAATGTTTCAGCATTAGCATAATGCCATAAGGAGTAGCAGGAATAAAAGTAGGTTGCCCCTGCATGAGCCTGCCGGAATTTTGCGGATGAAATCCATCCACATCTTTATCAGGATCTACCAGGTTAATGATCTTTTCTTCAGAAATATGTTTGGGTAAAGGCAGCTGAACTAAGATTCCATCAACTGCATCATCATTATTTAATGTACGTATGCCCGACAAGACTTGTTCTTCATCTGCATCGGCACGAAAACGAATTAGGGTACTTTTAAAACCAATTTCTTCGCAACTTTTTATTTTGCTGGCTACATAAGTTTCACTGGCACCGTCATTGCCCACTAATACTGCCACAAGATGGGGGGGTCTTTTGTATTGTTCTTTCAGAAGATAAGTTTTTTCCCGTAGCTCATTTTTTACCTGGCTGGAAACAATTTTGCCATCTAACAACTGCATGCTGCAAAAGTATTGAATTACGGCATTGTTTTACCCAAGTGATGGTTGCATACCTATTTTATTTATCTTGGCATGCTAATAAAAATATTCCTGCTTTGAGAAAAAATTTACTGCCTCTTTCGCTGCTTAGTGTTTTTCTTTTTGTTTCCATCTGTTCGTACTCACAATCACTGAGATACCAGGTTGCGCTTCCATATATTAGCTTGGGAGCATACACAACAAAACAGCAGGATCCTTTTTCATTTATAAATAACCAGGCGGCTCTGGCACAAACAAAAGCTGCCGGAGCAGGTGTATATGGGGAGCGCCGTTTTATGTTGGCGGAAAACTCCGCATACGGCGTAGCTGTTGCTGTGCCAACTAGTTTGGGCAATATCGGGTTATCTGTAAATTATGCAGGCTTTGCCAACTTTAATGAAAATAAGATCGGCCTTGCCTATGCAAGATCACTCGGTTCCAAACTGGACCTTGGTGTTCAGTTTAATTATTACGGATACCGGGTACCTGCTTACGGAAATGCATCTGCTATCAATTTTGAGATCGGAGCCATTATGCACATATCCGACAAACTGAATGCAGGGATACATGCCTATAATCCAGCTGGTGGAAAACTGGGAAAATCTGGCGATGAAAAACTGGCTGCCGCCTATAAATTCGGACTGGGTTACGATGCATCTGATAATTTTTT
The DNA here is from genome assembly GCA_039920245.1 of Ferruginibacter sp. Classification (GTDB taxonomy): domain Bacteria; phylum Bacteroidota; class Bacteroidia; order Chitinophagales; family Chitinophagaceae; genus Ferruginibacter. Next base: position 7,225 of record JBDSEE010000185.1, on the reverse strand, counting down.
TGTGAGTACAGAATTGATCAAAGAAGAAGGTAAAGCTGTGAATGCCATTGGCGGAATCCGGTACCAGTTCATGAAACAGTTTTTTGCAAGGGTTGGCTTTATGAGTGAGACCGGCTCAGGTTACGGTGGTGTGGGTGTTAGCTGGAAAAACCTGCGGCTTGATGTTACCGGTAGTTACCATCCGCAACTCGGTTTTTCACCTGGTCTTATGCTTATTGTAAACTTTAAGAACAGCGCAGAATGAGGAAACTGATTCTCATATGGGTAGGTTGGCTTATTGCAAATTGCCTCTATGCCCAGGAGTTGCCGAACATTATTGTGGAGCAGCAACTTGAAAATATCACTGAGAACAACGAGGATGTTGAAACAGAAGATGATAGTTTCCTGCAGGAAATGGCGCAGTTTCAGAGGAACCCCGTGAATATAAATACAGCCGATGAAGTTTTACTCAAAGAGCTTAGGGTGTTGAGTCCTATGCAAATTCAGAACTTAATTTCATATCGTAGTTTGCTGGGTAAGCTTTTAAATATTTATGAGCTGCAGGCTATACCCGGTTGGGATTTAAATACAATAAGGAAGGTCCGGCCATATATAACCGTTAGTAATGACCCTGGCTTGTTTGCAACTATTGGAACCAGGCTCACTGAGGGTGAGAACACATTGTTGGTCAGGGTTTCTCAAACGCTTGAACGATCAAGGGGTTATCTCCTGGATTCCAGTACAACAAAGAACTTTTACCCCGGATCGCCCCAGAAAGTTTTTTTTCGTTACAAACACGTTTATAAGAATCTTTTGCAATACGGGTTTCTTGGAGAGAAAGATGCCGGTGAACAATTTTTTAAAGGAAACCAGAAGCAGGGATTCGATTTTTACAGTGCGCATTTTTTCATACGTAATGCAGGAATTATAAAAGCACTTGCTCTGGGAGATTTTACCATCAATTTAGGTCAGGGTCTTACACAGTGGATGAGCCTGGCTTTTAAAAAAGGACCTGATGTACTTGCCACTAAAAGGCAGGCATCTGTATTAAGGCCCTACAATTCTGCCGGGGAAATATTCTTTCACCGGGGAGCTGGTATAACTATTGGTAAAAATGGCTGGCAGGCCACTGTTTTTGGTTCATACCGTCACCTTGACGCAAATTTTATTGGAGATACTTCACAAACAGTTGAAGATTATGTGAGTTCGCTGCAATCATCAGGCTATCACCGCACCCAATCAGAAGCGGCAGATAAAGGCATTCAACGCCAGTTGGCTTTTGGGGGTAATTTATCATATAACTTTAAAAGATGGCATACCGGCCTGAATGCTATTCAATATAAATTCAAATACCCCCTCCAAAAAGGTAATGATCCTTATAACCTGTATGCCTTATCCGGTAGCAATTTTGGAAATTACAGTGCAGACTATAGTTATACATATAAGAACATGCATTTTTTCGGCGAAGCAGCTATGACAGACAAGAAATACCCGGCTTTTGTGAATGGGTTATTGATAAGCACAGCTTCCAATATTGATATGAGCTTCTTTTACCGCAATATTTCTCCAGGTTACCAGTCACTCTATACTTCTGCTTTTACAGAAAGTACCTTTCCTACAAATGAGAAAGGCTTTTTTGCCGGTATAGCCATAAGGCCCATGCCTACCTGGAGGGTAGATGCTTATACCGATATCTACCAGTTTCCATGGCTTAAGTTCAGGGTAAATGCTCCCAGCTCGGGGAAAGACTACTTCTTACAGCTCACTTATACACCCAATAAGCAGGTGGAGATTTATGGCAGGTTCAAAACTGAGACTAAGTCCATCAATTATGATCCACTTTCTTTAACGCTCCATCCCGTGATACCACAGCCAAAGCAGGATTTGCGTCTGCAGGTAAGTTATAAATTGACTCCCGAGTTCACGTTGCGTAGCAGGGCGGAAACAGTTTGGTTTGATAAAAGAGGGGACGCCGCAGAGCAGGGATTTTTAATGTATGCTGATCTGATTTATAAGCCGGTCATGAAGCCCTATTCCGGCAATATAAGGTTACAGTATTTTGAAACAGACGGGTATAATAGCCGTTTATATGCTTATGAGAACGATGTCTTATATTATTTTGCTATTCCTTTATTCTATGGGAAAGGGTACCGTTATTACCTCAATTTAAATTATGATATCAGCAAAAAACTAGCCTTCTGGATTAAATGGTCTCAATATATTTATAAGGAGAAAGCCATTATAGGCTCAGGTTTGGACGAGATAAAGGGTGCTCAAAAAACAGAAGCCCGGATACAGATTTTGTACCGCTTCTAACAAAATTTAAATTCTATGCAGCAGAATGAATTACATATATGTCTTATTTCTGAGGGGGAAAGTTCAATTTTCCGTAAAAATAAATTAACAATTTTTTGACGGTATGCAAATTTCCCTATTTTTACAATTCATAAAACATTTAATTAATCGCAAATGAGAAGATTCTTATCACTGTTCACAATGCTGATGCTCTGTGGGGTACTGGCATTTGCTCAAAGCCGGCTGGTGACCGGTACAGTTACAGATGCAAATGGCAAAGCAATTCCTTTTGCTTCAGTTACAGTTAAAAGTACTCAGAACGGAGTTACCTCAGACGCAAATGGTAACTTTTCTATCCGGGTTAATCCGGGGGACGTTCTCCAGATTTCACAGGCTTCATATAGCCCGGTAGAAGTAGGTGTGGGTTCTATGACTTCTATTTCTACAACACTTACGTTGAAAGAAAATACCATACCTGAAGTAATTGTAACCAGCGCTTTTGGTATTAAGCGTACAGCTAGAAGTACTTCTTCTAATGTTCAGCAGGTAAGCTCAGATCAACTTAATACTATTCGCCAACAGAATGTGAATGATGCCCTATCTGGAAAGGTAGCAGGTATTCAGGTTCAGAGCCAGTCTGCTGCCAAAATTGGAGCAGGTTCTGTTGTAAGACTTAGGGGTGAAAACTCTTTAAGTATCGGGCCCGGCGCACTATACGTAGTGGATGGTACCGTTATCTCAAACTCGGGTGATATAAACGTAGACGATATTGAAGACGTTAACGTACTACAGGGACCAGCTGCGGCTGCTTTGTTTGGCCCTGAAGGTGCTAATGGAGCTATTGTAATTACTACTAAAAAAGCAAGGAAGGGTTCTAAGAATATAGGAATTGAAGTAAACTCTACAATTCAATTTGATAAAGTATATATTTTGCCAAATTACCAGAATACTTATGCTGGTGGTAATGGTGAATTCGGAAGAGAGCTGACCCAATATCATTGGGCTGCTGGCCAACCAGAAGCCTGGAAAGCACTGGATGGTAAGTACTATCCGGAATATACAGAAGATGAAAGCTGGGGTCCACGCATGGTAGGCCAGGAATATATTCCTTGGTATGCCTGGTATGGCGGTCATGAAAGATCTTATAAAACAGCTTTGCTGACTCCTCAGCCTAATAATATTAAAGATTATTATAGTACTGGCGTTACCACAATCAATAATATTAATTTCACGAAAGCTACTGATAATACTAATATAAGGGTCTCTTACACAAACCTTGATATTAAAGGTCTGCTGCCAAATTCATGGTTAAAGAAAAATACCTTTAATGTTAATTCATCAGTTAACCTTAGTAATCATTTCACAGTTTCAGCTAGCGTCAACTATGTAAACACTAAGCGTAATGCAGAAAATGATGACTCGTATTCTAATAATTCTACTGGTTCATTCAACCAGTGGTTTCACAGGGATATTGATGTGAATATTCTTCGGGAATTAAGGGGTCTGAAAACACCAGGTGGTGTATTAGCAAGCTGGAACCATGACAATCCTGAAAATTATAGCGCTTCAAACGAGAAAGCTTTTTATGGTGCTTATTATTGGATGAATCCTTATGCTTATGCGGATAACCTTAAAAACTCTACTATTACAGACAGGGTATATGGAGATGCGGCCTTAACATATAAAGCCAATAACGACCTTAGTTTTAAGTTTACTTACAGAAGAGAGCAATTCAATGCTAAAATAGATAACAGGCAATATCAGAATGTTGAAAATAGTGCAGGTACAACATTCGCCGGTCAGAATATTTTCGAATTATTATCTGGTCGCTCGGCCGTTTGGGGATATTATGAAAGGGGATTCACAACCAATATCCGCCAGAATTATGATTTAATTGCTACTTATTCAAAAAATCTCGGTAGAGATTTTAAATTGAATGCGAATGCAGGTATGGCTATAGCCAAACAAAATAATGAGAATTTTCAGGCACATACTATGGGTGGATTATTAGTTAAGGATTTCTTTAATCTAACCAACTCGGTAAACCCGGTAAACTTTACGGGTACTCCAATTCAAGATAGAAAAGGCAGGGCTGTATTTGCAAGGGCAGATCTAGGTTTCCGCAATATGCTTTTTGTGGAAGGAACTTATAGAAAAGACTACAGTTCAACGGAGGCTCAGGGTTATGCAATCGATACCAAATCAGTTGGTGCTTCATTTGTATTCAGCGACTTGTTGAAAAGCCCAAGTGTTTCTTATGGTAAGATCAGGGCTTCCTATGGACAGATCCTGAACACCTTAAATCCATACCAGAACAGTGTGGTTTATACAGTTGGAGCAAACCAATGGAACGGTAATTTCTTAATGTCAGAGCCAAACGGGGTTCCTGATCCCGCTTTACACGGCGCTGCTCAAACAGAAAAAGAGATCGGTTTAGAAATGAGGTTCCTGAAGAACAGGTTTGGTTTCAATGCTACTTATTGGGATAGAACAAATAAAGATTTCCCTTTCAATGCCACGATTTCTTCAACTTCAGGATATAGTTCAAAATCAATAAATGTAGGTGAAATTTCAAAGAAAGGTGTAGAATTACAAGTATTCGTAGTACCTGTAAGCAGTCCTAATCTTGACTGGAGGCTTACTGCAAACTGGGGCTACATACTTCAGAATAAAGTGATTTCAGTTGCACCGGGTATTCCAAGGCTAACCATGCAGGCTGCTGGTAACGGCGGTGTAAGTTTAGTAGCAGATTCTGGAGCTACATGGGGTCAATTAAGGGGTACAGCAATAAAGAGAGATGCTGCAGGTAAACCAATCCTGTCAAGTGATGGATACTATGTAGAACAAAAAGATGTTAACCTAGGTTCTGCGCTTCCAAAATATACGGGTGGTTTCCAGAATACTTTAACAGTTTTCAAAAATTTCGTAATAAACGCCAATATTGATTATTCAGTAGGCGGTAAGTTCTTCTCTTTGTCTAAATATTATGGATCAGGAACGGGCTTATATGATTATACTGCGGGATATAATGATAAGGGAAATCCCATCAGGGACCGGGTTGTAGATGGTGGTGGACTTAGAGTAGATGGTGTAGATCAAACTACCGGAAAAGATGTTACCTATTATGTTAATCCTAGGAGCTTTTACCAGAATATTTCTTATACAACTAACATAGCTGAGCCGTATATTGAAGATTTAACTTTTGTTAAACTCCGTGAATTAAGTGTAGGTTATAAATTGCCGGTTGATAGAATGGGGCTGTCAAGATTTTTCCAGGCTGCCACTTTCTCGATCGTATCAAAGAATCCATGGTTGATCTATAGCCGTGCTAAGGGTTTTGATCCTTCTGAAATTTCCAATAACATTGGAGAGCAAGGTCAATTTCCAGGTACAAGATCAATGGGTGTGAATCTTAAACTTATTTTTTAATTCTGTTTTAAATTATTTATTATGTATTTGAAAAGAAAATTATACAGTGCCTTAGGGATACTTTCTATAGGTATCCTGTTAGGAAGCTGTCAAAAACTGGAAGACTTTGGTGATACCAACGTTAATCCAAATGGTTCTACAACAGTTAATACAGGGGCTTTACTAACAAGTATCCTGGCAAACCTTGGGGGTCAAACTTCCAGTTTAGTTCCCGGCCTGTATGCACAGTATTATGCTGAGTCCACTTATCCGGGTACTTCCTTATACGCAGACCCAAACTTTAGTTCAGCAGCTACTTATGTAGGTAGTTTGAACGATGCACAGGTGATCATTAATGCCAATACGGATTCAAGAAAAGAAGCATCCGCTGCTAATGGTGATAATACTAACCAGATACAGATTGCCAAGATCCTTAAGGCTTTCCAATATTCATATATTACCGATCGTTATGGCGATATTCCTTATTCAGAAGCTTTGGGTGGAGTTACTGTACTACAACCCAAGTACGATGCACAGGAAGATATTTATAAATCGATGATCGCTGATCTAACTACAGCAGCAACAACAATTAAGACAACAGGGGCGGGTGCTATTAAGGGAGATATAGCTTATAGTGGCAATATGACCAAATGGGTCAAGCTAGCTAACTCATTAAGAATGTTGTTTTCGATAAAATTAACAGAGCGTTATCCTGGTCCTACGGAATATGCTGCAGTTGAATTTAATAAGGCTGCTACTGCTCCAGGGGGTTATATAAATACCAATGCAGACAATTTCCAGTTAACTTATCCTGGAGGTAATATTAAGAATCCATATTTTGCTTTGGGTCAAACCTTGGATAATGCAGTTTCAACAACTTTTAGTAGTATATTGTCAGGTCTTGGTGATACTAGAATTGCAGTATTTTCTGCAAACGGAGGCGGTGTGGCTTATGGTTTATCCAGTGCCGCACCTGCAAATGGTGCACGTATTTTTGCCCCTGCTTACAGGGCAGAAAACTCTCCTTTTTACTTCGTAACAGCAGCTCACGTTTTACTTGCGCTTGCTGAAGCACAGGAACGTGGCTGGACTGCAGGTGATGCTAAAACTTCTTATGAAGCTGGTATTACAGCCTCGTATGCTCAGTGGGGCCTTACGGTTCCAGCGGGTTACCTTACAGGCGCAGCTGATTTCAATGCAGGGGCAGGGGTTGCTTCAATCGGTAGCGCTTCAACTGTACCTGGCTCTTCCGCAGCTACAAATAACCATTTAGAGCGTATCTGGTTACAGCAATATATAGCTTGGTTTCCTGATGGAACGCAGGCATGGACCAATTGGAGAAGAACAGAATTTCCAAAATTGAAGCCCACAGTAAATGCTACTAATAGTACAAAGCAGATCATACGTCGTTATACGTATGCTCCGGATGAATACAGTAATAATTCATCTCAGTTAGCTATAGCAATTACAAGAATGGGTGGAAACTCTCAGGACACGCATGTATGGTTCGACAAAAATTAATTATAAAATAAATAATTTAACA